>NZ_CALHGG010000065.1 GCF_938029845.1 uncultured Capnocytophaga sp. | reverse complement strand
GTAGCGAAGACGGGATTTGAACCCGTGACCTTTGGGTTATGAATCCAACGCTCTAACCAACTGAGCTACCTCGCCGTTTCAGTTTGCGGGTGCAAAGATACAACTTTTTTTGGTATATACAAAATTATATGCGATATTTTTATGAATAAAAGTATAAGTCATTTATTATTAATCAATTGCTATCATTTTTTTAAATCTGTTAAACTTTTACTTTTGTTTGGTAACCAAGGAGAAAAGTAGTACATTTGCCTTATAGTATTGTCATTTATAGAACAGTTTTAAAATTCTAAATACAAACAAAATGAGAAAGATTATATTCTTTGTGATATTGTTGTTTAGTGCCTTTAGTTATGGGCAGTTAAAACAAACAAAGCTAACGGATGAGGAAGTAAATATATTGGGGACAAAGACAAACCAAGGATTTGGAGTGTTTAATTACGATGAGATTAAGAAATATAAATTGGAAAATATTCTTGCCTATGTTGTAGAATTCCAATATGAAGGTAAGACGATTGCAACAGCTTTAGTGGATGTTTCCTATACTATAGGAGCTGGTTATACATCCTTTAGCCTACCCTTCAAAAGGGTGAATATTTGTTTCAAAACAGCTGATTTACCCAACGAAATACAATTTGCTTTATTAAAAGAAAGTAGCTCCATTGGAGATAATAGTTGGAAAATAGAAAAAGATGAGGCACAACAGGAGTATCTTTGTCCTAGTGCAGGTATTGGGGGAGTAGCGCTATTTTATACAGAGGATTACAAAAGATACAAGCTAAATAGTCTTGCAGGAGATAAGATAAAAATGATACTTTACAAATTAGAAAGATAAAAAATATAGTGCAAATCAATCGTTTGCACTATATTTTTTATTTTCAGATAAAGAAAAAATCCGAGTACTTTCGTAGCTCGGACTTTCGTGAAAAAACTAAACAATTATAAGATTATCTTCAATAAGTGAATTACCTTTTTTGTAATTCCCTTTCTCTATTTCTTTGTATGGTAGGAAGCATTTTTTATAAAAAATTAGTTCCTTATTTCGATTGCAAAGTTACATATATTTTTTGAAATAGCAAGCATATATGTGTGATAAATATATGTTAAAAATAGGATAAAAAAATAGAGGGGTTGTCAAAGCTATCTTAGCGGACTAATTTGTTAAGAGTATTATATTTTGAAAAGATAAAATGATAAAAATATTAAAAAGCACTTTTCTTATGAAGAAAAGATGTATTTTTGCTTCCTAAAACCAATTTAAAAGAAATATGTTATTTTTACAAGCAAATGCAATAACTACAGGACAGCCGTCCTCAGATGTGCAAGAGGAGAGCCTCTCTATTATGGATCTTATTTTCAACGGAGGATTGGCCAATACGATTATTATAGGGATTTTATTTCTAATGTTGGCTACGGCTCTTTATATCTATTTTGAAAGAACTTTTGCTATTAGTTCGGCCAAAAGAATAGATGCTAATTTTATGAATGTCATTCGTGACAATATCGCTTCAGGGCGTATAGAAGCAGCTAAGAATCTTTGCCTTCAGTATAATAGCCCTGTGGCACGTCTTGTAAGCAAGGGAATTTCCCGTATAGGGAAGCCAATTGATGATATTCATAAGGCAATTGAGAATGCAGGTTCCTTGGAAGTCTATAAGTTAGAGAAAAATGTATCTTTGCTTGCAACTCTTGCAGGGGTGGGACCTATGATAGGTTTCTTGGGTACTGTAGTGGGGATGGTAATGTCCTTTCATGCTATGGCTACCAGTGGAGGACAGGCCGATATGAGTATCTTAGCAGGAGGTATCTATACAGCGATGACAACAACAGTGGCAGGGCTTATTGTAGGGATTGTGGCTTATTTGGCTTATAACCACTTAGCAATGAGAATTAACAATGTTACCCAAAAATTAGAAGCCACAACAGTTGATTTCTTGGATATGTTGAACGAACCAATTTAGTAAAATGAGTATCAAGTCAAGCAATAAAGTAACTCCAGAATTTAGCATGTCCTCCATGACGGACATTGTCTTTCTATTGCTTATTTTCTTTATGCTTACTGCCTCTAACAATCCCAAAGTATTGGATTTGTTATTGCCAAAAGCACATGGAAAGTCCTCAAGTATTCAGAATGTATCAGTAAGCATCAATAAGGATTTACAATATTTTGTCAATAACAAGTTGGTGGATCCTTCTCTTATGGAAACAGAGTTGAAGGAAGCGCTCTCTGGGGTGGAGAATCCTACCATTATCCTACGAGTGGAGGAAAGTGTCCCTATTGAAAAGGCTGTATCTATTATGGATATAGCCAATCAGAATCAGTATAAACTTATCTTAGCCGTACGACCAAAGTAATTTTTTTATGGTATTAAATACAGTGCATAAGCAGAAATCTTTCGCTATTACGCTGGTAATTATGAGCTTAATTGTCTTAGCTTTACTCATAATGAAGCTGACAAATGCTATTATTCCCCCTGATGCGGAAGATGGAATTGCTATTACTTTTGGAACAGACAATATGGGAATGGGGGAGATCAATCCCCCCAAGCCTACTGAGCAAACTGTAGCTACTGAGGAGCCCACGGAAGAAACACCTAAGACAGAAACAACTCCTGCAGAAGAGCCAGTGCTTACCCAAAACGATGATGAGGAAACGCTTGTAATTCCTAAGGAGGAAGTGAAAAAGAAAAAAGAAACACCTAAGGAGGCCAAGCCTACTCCTAAGAAGCCGCAGAAACCAGCTGCCTCTACCACCGATGCACTTTCAAGTGTATTGAATGCTTCTGTGAAGAATCCTAATTCAGGTAATGGTAGTGGCTCTCAGGGCGATGATAATGTATCGGGCTATAAGGGTGATCCCAAAGGAAATCCTTATGCAAGTAGCTTTTTTGGAGATAGCAGTGATGGTTCAGGTAGTGGCAGTGGTAAGAGTTGGGGACTTAATGGTCGCAGATATATAAGTGGTGAGAAGATATTCCAAGATTGTAACGAATCAGGCTTGGTTATTGTACAAATAGAGGTAGATAGGTCAGGAAAGGTTGTGCGTGCAAAAGCAGGAGAGAAAGGTACTACCAATAAGGCTCCATGCCTATTGGATGCTGCTCGAAAATCAGCAATGACTTATAGGTTCAATGCCGATGAGAAAGCACCACAGACTCAGATAGGATTCCTTTCTATTCGTTTCAAGTTAGGTGAATAAGGAGAAAGAGTTGTTTCTTAGTTTTTTATTTTAGAAGGGCAGTCTATTTCATCTTGTTTTTTTATAAATAAATCATGTGAAAGACAATTTTAATTTTTTTCATTGATTTAGGTTAATTCATTAATTTTTATTATATTTGTCTCATTATAAAAAGAATATTTAATACACTATAACCCAATGGCATATATTGATTATTATAAGGTTTTAGGCGTAGATAAATCCGCTTCCTCTAAAGAAATTAAGAAGGCATATAGGCAGCTTGCCCGCCTATATCACCCAGATATGAATCCTAATGATAAGAAAGCTGAAGAGCGATTTAAGCAAATCAATGAGGCGTATGAGGTCTTGGGCAACTCTAAGAATAGGGCTAAATACGATAAGTATGGCAAGGATTGGCAACAGAGTGAAGCCTTTGAAAAAGCTCAAAGACAGGGCAGAAATCCTTTCGGTAATGGTTTTGAAGGGGCTACTTATACCAATGCAGACGATTTCTCCGACTTCTTCAAGGAGATATTCGGAAAAGAGGCCGGTTTTGGAAGGGGCAATTATGGATCTGCTTATGGAAAGTTCAAGGGACAGGATCTACAAACTGAGATTACACTCTCTCTGAGAGAGGCAGCCATTACCCAACCTAAGACACTCAACGTTAATGGAAAGACTATTCGTATAACGCTCCCTGCAGGTATCCAAAATAATCAGCAGATAAAGCTCAAAGGCTATGGGGGAGAAGGGGTAAATGGCGGTCCTAATGGGGATTTGTATATTACTTTCCAGATATTACCAGACCCTACTTTTGAACGAATAGGTAACGATCTAAAAACAAAGGTTACTATTGATATGTATACGGCTATTCTCGGAGGAGAGGTGCAAGTCTCTACTCTTTCGGGGAAAGTGAAGCTAAAGGTAAAACCTGAAACTCAACCTGGTACAACAGTACGACTCAAAGGAAAAGGTTTCCCTGTCTACAAAGGGGGTACTTTCGGCGACCTTTTTGTTACTTATACAGTGGAACTTCCTAAGGGATTGACTGATAAGCAAAAAGAACTTCTCGAACAAATGCGTAAATTACAAGAAAATGGAACAACCGCTTAGAATATCAAAGACTAAAGTTATAAGGCTCTACAAGATCAAATCTTCTTTTTTCAATGCTTTGGTGGATAATGGACTGATAAAAACGGAGATTATTGATAGGATAACCTATGTACATTATGACCAACTGCCCGCGCTGGAGCGTTTTGTCAATTGGCACTATGACCTTGAAATTAATGTTCCTAGTATTCAGATTATTCATCGTCTTTTGGAGCAAATAAAGGTTTTACAAGAAGAAAATCAAAAACTAAGAAGAAAATAATAACCAAAAATCAAAATCTAATTATGAAAAAAATCGCTTTTCTATATGCCTGCTTGTTACTACTAGCAGGCTGTGGTCGTTCTCTTCCTGTAGTTAAGGGAGAAGGTCAAGTTCTTTCCAAAGAAAGAAAACTCCCCGCCTATACCCAAATCAAGCTGGAATGTGGGGCTGATATAGTTCTTACACATGGCCAAGTAGGGGATATTACTATTAATGCTTCTCAGAATATGGAACCTTATGTGATTACAGAGGTGAAGGATGGAGTGCTGATAGTGAGGATGTCCCCTGATTTTGCATACCAATTTATAAAAAAGTTGGAGATTTGTATCCCTGTAGATGACTCGCTAACTGAAGTGACTGTACAGGGTTCAGGGGATATCAATTCTCATGAACAATTGCAGGTTAAGAACCTCTCTTGCAAGGTTTTGGGCAGTGGTGATATGCTGCTCTCTCTACAGGCTGAGTCTTTATCTTTTTCTGTCAAAGGCAGTGGGGATATGAAAATTAAGGGAACCGCCCAAACCCTTGCTGTAGCCATTGCAGGTAGTGGTGATTTCGATGGTGATGCACTTCAGACCAAGCAAGCCACCGCTTCTATCAGAGGCTCTGGCGATGTGGATCTCTTTGTTACCGAACAGCTTTCAGCAGATATCCGAGGCTCAGGGGATATTACTGTCAAAGGGAATCCTAAGAAAATAGATGTGCAAACCAAAGGAAGCGGCAGGGTAAGATACCTATAACTACACTTCGCTTCGCTTCCTTAGGAAGGAAACGAGGAAAATCCCTATCCCTACAAAAGCACAGAGACGCGCTATATAATCTCCGTAACGTACATAAGTGGTTACCTTATCATTGGCTAAGAGAGTGGCTCTTAAGAATCCTCTTTTTTCATAACCAAGGGAGCTTGTAATCTCTCCTCGCTGATTGATAAAGGCTGAAATGCCTGTATTGGCACTTCGGGCTATACTCTTGCGGGTCTCAATGGCTCTAAGCTGCGTATAGCTTAATAATTGTTTGTATCCTTGTGTATCTCCCCACCAAGCGTCATTGGTAAGTACGCCTAAGAATTGAGCACCTTTTTTTACGTATTGACCTATATATTCCCCATAGATAGATTCATAGCAGATCACAGGAGCGACTTTCTCTTCGCTTAACGAACTGAGGACACTAGGAGTCTTCTGGGTAGTTTTTACAGCTACGGTTCCCCCTAAGTCTATCATAATATCTCCCAAAATAGGTTTTAGAACCGATTGCAGCGGCATATTTTCTACACCTACCACTAATTTGGATTTGTGATGAAAGCCCATAATCCCAAATGAGTTGAGCAAGAAGGCACTATTGTAGTCATTGAACCAATAGTTCTGTCGCGGGTTGTAGTTGCTTTGGGGGGCTATCTTACTCTTATCGGTAAGTACTTGATAGATAGCGGTTCCCATTACCCAATTAAGCTGAGGGTATTTTTCTAGAAAAGTATGTAAGGGGGCTAGCTCCTTGTCTTGTGATATTTCTTCTAATCGATAGACTCCTTGAGATATAACAGTTTCTGGGGTGAGTACAAAGTGGGTCTTTTCAGTGACACCTTCCTTGGCAAGTTTGAGTAATAATGTGATAGTCTGCTCATTGGAGAGACTATATTTTTCCTCATAAGGATCTATATTGGGTTGTAGGGCGACTACTTCTATAGGTTTTCCTTCTTCTCTATAGCGGGTGTATATACCCCAAGAAAGGCATATAGGTAGTACTACCAAAAAGCTTATTTTACCTATACGCTTGTAAAACAATTTTTTATCCTTTGTTTCTAACAGAAGGCGCAGCGAGTGGAATAACAGTATATTGACCAATAATACCCAAAGGCTCCCGCCAAAAATCCCTGTATATTCGTACCATTGTATCCAAGTAATATTTTCAGAGAAGACATTGCCTAAAGTGAGCCATGGCCAAGAAAAATCCCAATGATGATGGAATTTTTCAAAGGCTATCCATATAGTAATGAGGAAGATACTACTTATTTTTGCGGTATTTCTCTTAGCTACCAAATGATAAGCAAGAAAGACCAAGGTCATCAGTAGGCTATTGACCAGAATGGCAAATAGTGCCCCAACAATAGTAGAATTCCATATCCACCAAGTAGTAAAGGTATTCCAAAGTAGAAAACTAAGATAGGAGAAAAGGAAGACCTTTCCCTTACATGCTTTTCCCGTGCTGCGCAATTGGTATTCTACAAGTAGTAGCGGTATCCAAGCAACAAAGATAAACAAGGAAATACCATAGGTAGGCCAAGCAATAGCCAATAGAATTCCTGAAAGTAGGGCTAAGAGTAGATGCTTCATGGGAGTTAAGAAAATATCTTTTTACTGATGAGATTTTAGAAATGTTTTTACCTTTTCCAAATAGGGATAGGGAGTAATATCCTCCTTAAAGAAGGGGATAAGAGAACGTACCCGCTCATACCATAGCTTGGTAGTGGTGGAAAGTTTGTCTTTATATCCCAGAATATCAATAGCTTGCGCTATCGTAATGGCTTCTATGGCCATGACTTCAAAGGTGTTTTCTATCACTTTATGAGTAATGGTCGCGGCATTGGTACCCATACTTACAATATCTTGATTATCATTGTTATTGGGGATACTATGCACATACATAGGGAAAGAAAGTGTTTGGTTTTCGGCAGTAGTGGAGGTAGCGGTGAATTGTATTCCCTGCATACCGAAGTTGAACCCTAACTTTCCAGCATTGACAAAGGCAGGTAGGATTTCATTGATTTTGGGGTTGAGCAAATAGTTTAGCTGTCGCTCACCGAGCATACTGAGTCGAGTAACAGCTATTTTGAGCTTATCCATCTCTAGGGAGATATAGTCCCCATGGAAGTTTCCTCCATGATATACCTGCTGGGATTGTAAGTCCGTAATAGGGTTGTCACTTGCCGAGTTGAACTCGTTGGTTACTATTTCTTTTGCATAATCAATAGTGTCATATATAGGACCTAGTATTTGGGGGAGACATCGCAGCGAGTAGTATTCCTGTACCTTTTCCTTGAAGACGGTTTCCTTATGTTCGCCCTTATATAGGTGTTCACTGCGTTTCTTAGTCAGCTGGCTGTCTATTAAGTAGTTACGCATTCTCTGGGCGATAAGCTGTTGACCACGGTGTTTTTTGGCGGCATTAAGCTCTTGGGAAAAATGGTCGTCATAGGTCTGTACCAGTTCATTGATTGCTACAGAGAGCTTAACAGACCAGTCCAATAGGAGTTGTGCATAATGGATATTAACCGCTGCAATACCTGTCATAACCGAAGTACCATTCATTAGCGCTATACCTTCACGCAGATGAATTTTTAGGGGAGAGAGTCCTTCCTCGGCAAATACTTCTTGAGTAGGGCGTCTTTGACCTTTGTAGAAGACTTCCCCTTCACCAATGAGCACTAAGGCCAAATGAGCCAACTGTACCAAGTCTCCACTGGCGCCTACGCTTCCATGTTGAAAGATTAAGGGGGTAATATCCCTATTGATAAGTTCTTTCATCAGATGAATGAGCGAAAGGTGCACACCTGATTTACCTAAAGAAAGCGTATGAAGCCTACACAGAATAGCTGATTTTACGATTTCAGGAGAAAAATAAGCCCCCATGCCTGAAGAATGGCTGCGAATGATGTTATATTGTAAAGCTAATTGGTCTTCCTCCTCTATTCGGTATTGTGCCATGGGGCCAAAACCTGTATTTACGCCATATATAACCTTGTTCTTGGAGAATTCTTTTAGGAAATGATAGCTATCATTTACAATTTTTTCGGTTTCAGGGGAGATTTCTACTTTTTTATGGTTGAAGATAACACTGATAAAATCTTCAAAGGAAGTGGTATGTTGTCTCATTGCTTTAAGCTAATTTACAAACAGCAGCAAAATTAAGCAATAATAGGCTATTTTGCAAGGGGAGTATGGGATTTATTTTTAGAGACAAAAAAACTCAGTCTTCCAAACGCAGCACTCAAAACTTTTTTGTACATTTGCCCTTTCAAATAGCATAATTATAACCAGATGAAGAAACTATTGCTTTTATTTTTATCTATTATACCACTTTGTTTCTGGGCGCAGGAAAAGATATATATAGATGGAGTAGGGAATCCTACCACTAAGGAAAAGGCAAAATTCTATCGTATCATCTCCCAACAAGCCGATCGCTATCATATAAAGGATTTTTTCTTGGACGGAAAACTCCAAATGGATGCCTATGCGACAAAAAAAGACTTTAGAAGTATAGAGGAATTTGTAGGCAAATTCTCTTTTTATTTTGAAGATGGCAAAATAGAAATACAAGGGGAGGAAAAAAATGGAACACTCTCTTACAAAGTATATGACCCCAAAGGGCGTATAAACACACACTATCACAAGGAAGGAGAAAATACTTATATAGAGACCTATAATTATGCTGATAATGCTCATGTGAAGGGTAAAAAGGAATTTAATGTGGTGTATTATCAGGAAAATGCTAAGGTGAAGAAGAGAATACAGTATGAAGAAGATCTGAAAAAAGCAAGAATAGAGAGTTATTATGAGGACGAGGATAATGTACTGCTGAAGTATTATGATGAAAAGGGAAAACTCATAGGCTCACGTGCTGTAAAGGGGAGCGAAGCTCAAGCAGGTATAGAAGTAGAATACTATCACGCTCCAACACAGGTAAAAGCAATTACCCAATGGGATGCTAAAGGAAATATTATAGATGATAAGGTATATTATCGTTCAGGGAAATTATTTTCTCATAGGAAAGGAGATGAAAAAGATACAACGATTACTTTCTATGATGCAAAAGGAAAGAAAATGAGCGAACTTATTTACAAACATGGGGAACCTTACCAAGGAATAGCTTATAGCTTGGACAATGAGGGACTATTGGAGGAAAAAACTATATATAAGTTCGGATATATAGAACAAAGTTTTTCTTATTATAAAAATGGAAATATCAAACAGCAAACCGACTATAGCATTCATCATGAAATAGATAAAATTACCTATTATAACAAAAACAAAACTATCAAAGGAGAGCTTCTTTTTAAGGATGGAGTTTGTTATAACGGATATCTCTATAATGATTTGGAAGAGAATGATAGTTATATACTTTACAAAGATGGTGAATTTGTAGAAATTAAACAGATAGATGAGAATAATGTACTTAGATACTATAAGGAAAAACAAAAAAATGGTCAAATGAAAGCTGAAATATATAATGAGAAAGGAGAAAAATCATATATATATACCATTACAAGAGCTAAAAATGATGATTCAGAAGAGGAAGACTTGATTATAGACTTTGTACAGTATGAAAATGGTAAGGAAATAAATAAAGGTGTTATAAAAAATAAAATATTACAACAAGGAAGTATCAAAATTAAAAACAAATGGGATGATAATATGCAACACTTCTACAAAGTGAAAGATAAAAAGATTGTGTTGGATTATGTCATTAATGGAAAAATACTTAAAACCGTTTTGCTGGATACAAACTTTAGTAGTTTTGGAAATAATTACCTCAATTATGCAGAAGAATTTTTTATTACTGAAGATAACTTTGATCCTTTTATTCCTAGCTATAACTTTGATACCGAAAATAACACGATTATGCAATACTAAAGGTAATTAACTCTAAACCTATTTTATATAATAGATGGACAAACAGTTATTTAGAAATGCAACAAGACATAAGATAATACAAGCCGTAACATTCTTCTTTGTTATATTCTGTATACCCCCTACAATAGCACAACAAAAAGATACATTATATGTACAGGAATACCCTCATAAGTGGTGGATAAAGACTTTTGTTCCTAATAAGATGCTTGTCATTTTGCATAACAAAGAAGCTTATAATGCTACTTATCCCCAGAATATAGGAGTGGGAGTAGGCTTGCGTAAGATCATAGGTATGAACTTGTTGGTGTCTTTCAGTGTATTTCCCTTAAAAACGGATACGGGTTTGTCTTCCTCTATTACTGATTTCCAGATGCACAAATATGGTAAGAGACTACTCATAGATGGCTATTACCAAGATTACCGAGGCTTCTTTACCCAGCGAGAACAAAATGGAAAAAAGAATACACTCTTTTCCCAGATCTTGCGGTAAAAAGATGGGGACTTGATGGGACTTATGTGTTACGCCATAGAAGACTTTCCTTACGTGCCGCCTTCGAGCAGAGTGAAAAGCAGATAAAATCAGCAGGTAGTTTGCTGCTTGGTAGTGGATTCTATTATCATAAGATTGTACCAGATGCTTCCCAACAACAGAGTCTTACCGCGGCTTTTGATAACTACCAAATAGGAGCTAATATAGGGTATGCTTATTCGTGGGTGGTCTCTCCTCGTTGGCTGCTAGCGGGTATGGTATCAGCAGGAGTGAATATTGGTAATAATTCACAGATATTGGCTTGGCATAACCTAAGGGCTTATCCAGCGAGTATCGGTAGGCTTACCTTGAATTACAACCGTGAAGATTGGTCGTTTGCCCTTACGGGGATATTTAATAATAAAATAGTTTATTCCCCTAGTGCACAATCTTTTGCGTTGCTTGCTCCTACCACACAATTCACAGTTACTCGACATATAAGATAACACTATATACTGATTTGAAAAAAATGATAAAAAAAATCTTTAAAATAATAGCGATAACACTCTTCATAGGTATCTTAACGGTGGCAGGAGTGGGCTATTATATATTGTTTTATCCCAATACCTCCTTTAAAGAGGAGGAAAGGGTACTATATATCCCCTCAAAAAGTGATTATTCATTTATCTCAGAAAAATTTTATACATCACTCTCCAATTCAAACACCTTTTACTGGGTAGCCAGAGCTATGAAGTATCCGGATCATGTACGTGCAGGGCGTTATGTGATTCGAAAAGGAATGAATAACTTACAAATGGTGCGCCTACTTAGAAACCTAAGTAAGCCTATAAAGGTATCTTTCAATAATCAAGATCGTTTGCCACTTTTAGCACAAAGAATTTCTAAGGAGATAGAAGCCGATAGTACGGCTCTGATGACGGCTTTTCTCAATCCATACTTTCTTGCAGAAAGCCAAACAGATTCTCTCAATGTATTAGGACACTTTATTCCCAATACCTATGAGTTCTATTGGGAAACTTCCGCAGAGGAGTTTGTCAAAAGAATGGAAAAGGAATACAATGCCTTTTGGAATGAGAAGAGAAGAGAGAAAGCCTCAGCCCAAGGATTGACCCCTAAGCAGGTAATAATATTGGCTTCCATAGTACAGAAAGAAACCTATATGACCGATGAAAGACCTACCATAGCAGGCGTATATCTCAATAGGCTAAAGAATAGAATGCCTCTACAAGCCGATCCTACAGTAGTCTATGCAATAAAGGAGACAACTGGCAAATATGATACAATTATCAAGCGCGTATATATCAAAGACACACAGATAGTTTCACCTTATAACACCTATCAGATTCAAGGGTTACCTCCCTCTCCTATCTGTATGCCTGATATTTCTTCTATTGAGGCGGTTCTTTCTCCCAAGGAACATGATTATATCTTTTTTGTCGCCGATACTGCACGTATAGGCTACCACAAGTTTGCCCGTACCTTACAAGAACATAATAAGAACCGCCAAGCCTATATTAAATGGGTTAACAAAAAACTAATGACTAATAACTAACCACTAACTACTGACCAATCGTTAACAACTGTTCTGCTGCCTTTTCAATTACAGAGCGTGGAGAAGCCAAGTTGATACGCATAAAGCCTATACCTTCTTTTCCGAAGACACTACCATCCACTAGAGCTAAGTGGGCTTGGTTGGTACAGAGAGAGACAAGTTCCTTCTGTGAAAGTCCCAACTGTCTGAAATCTAAGAAGATCAAGTAGGAGGCTTGAGGGACAATGTATTTTACTTTAGGGAGATGTTGGTCAATATATTGAGTAAGGAAATCAATATTTCCTTGTATGTAGCTCAAGAGCTGGCTGAGCCATTCTTCGCCTTGTTCATAGGCTGCTACCGTGGTTTGGAAAGCAAAGACATTTCCATCGGTGAGCATATAGCCTACGGTCTTATCTAAGAATTTTTGTCTTATCTCGGCATTGGGGATAACTGCATAAGCACTAGCCAATCCTGCCATATTGAAGGTTTTGCTAGCTGAAGAGAAAGTTACACAGTTTTCTGCCACTTCCTTTGATAGAGTAGCCAAAGGGGTATGCTGGTAAGGAGGAAGCGTAAGGTCGGCGTGAATCTCGTCAGAAATCATTAAGACCTTATGTTTGAGACAGATAGCTGCCAATCGCTCTAATTCTTCTTTTTTCCATACACGTCCTCCTGGGTTATGAGGGTTACAGAGAATAAAGAGCTTACAGCCCTTTGCCTTTTCTTCGAAATCCTCAAAATCAATCTGATATTGTCCGTCCTTGAGTAGTAGGGGATTGGTAACTACTTTTCGTCCTGTATTGCGAATAGCAGCCGCAAAAGGGTAATATACAGGCGGTTGGATAAGCACAGGGTCACCTACTTGGGTGAAAGCCTCCACAGCCATTACAATAGCGGGTACTACCCCAGGGACGAAGGAAATCATCTCTTTGGTGATTGTCCATTGGTGGCGACGCTCTTGCCAATCAATAATGGATTGGTACCAAGCGTGAGGTTTCTCTGTATAGCCAAAGATTTCACATTCTATACGCTTTTTTATAACGTCCACAATGAAGGGAGGGGTTTTGAAATCCATATCGGCTACCCACATAGGAATCAAGTCCTCACGCCCCCAGCGTGGGAGCAATGCCTCTAATTTCAAAGCATCGGTACCCTTTCGGTCAATAATCTCGTCAAAATTATATTTCATAGGTTAAAAATGTTTTTAGGCTACAAGAAAATAATATCCTTGACAACTTCTTTTTGTAGGTGTTCATTAAGCATATTTACCAATTTGCTCTTCCCATAATTCAAATCCTCCCGAAGAGAGGCATTATTGAGGGTAACATATAATCTATTTCCTTGTAGGCGTACATTTACTGTGTATCTTACAATGGTTTTTCCCATGACCTCTACCCATGCCTCTTTGACACGCACTTTGTCAATCCCATAGTTGAGATTGTATCTTTTAAAGATAGCCAAGATGACATCTTTTAAAGGGGTTTCGGCATTATATCTTAGATTATAGCTACTCATCTTTTTTTGCTTACAAAGGTAGTGATATTTTTTGACAAAAAGCCTATCAAAAAGCCTTTTTTACTCCTCTTAGTTTGGTATTTTTCCCATTGCTCCTATTCAAAGGCTTTCCGCTCTTCTTCAGTATAGGTTTTGCCATTGAAAGTGGTGGTTTTAGGAGTCCCTTTTATCTTTTTAAGATATTCTTCTTTTGAGGGAAAAGAAGACTTTGATTTAGGTATATTCTCTCCCCCTAATAACCATAAAAAAACCTCTTCTTCACAAAGAATTTCTCCTGTATTACCATCTATATAGATTAGTCTTCGAGGATAAAAATCACCATCTGGGGGAAGTGGATTACTATATAAAATTACAATATAACAATATTTACCAATTTCCTCTACAAACATCCTCATCACATCATAATTTACGTCCGGGTTATAATCTCTTGAAAAATGATTCTGTATGGTCATCAGATCTACATTATATTCCTTTTTCATTAATTGACAAAGAGAACTTACACTGAATGCATAATTTTTATCATTATTAATAGTTTCTTTTAAAAGTCCCAGTTTATTATATTTTTTTGTAGTGTCTATTTTAAAATTAAAAAAGAATATAGTTTCATAATATAATACACCATTAGAATAATAATTTCTTGCTATGCTAATAGGAGAATTTTTCTTTGTTTCATTTTCTATAAAATGCCCCTTGTCTACACTACTCATAAATTGTTCAAAATGATCCCCTCGTTCATTATAGAATAATTTAATATCTTCTCGTGTTTCGTTATCTTTTTCAAAGGATTTAATATCAAAATATTTTATTGGATTATTTTTTATATAATTAATAATACTATCTTGGGCAAAGGCTCCTATAGATAGAAAGAAAGTGATTATAAGTATTTTTTTCATTTTATATTATATTTTAGATTACCCGAAGAGCCAATCAAAAAAGCCTTTTTTACTCCTCTTAGCTTGGTATTTCTTCCATTACTCCTATTCAAAGGCTTTCCATTCTTCTTCGGTATAGGTTTTGCTGTTATAAGTGAGGTAGGAAGTAGAAGAGGATTTTTATTTTTCTTTTTTAGAATATATTACTTTGAAGTCAGCATAAGTTCCAACACCATCATCTCCTGATTTTTTGCCTAAAAATTGTTTTACAAGTAGTTCTTCTCCTGTATCTCCGTCTAAATAAATGTAAAATATTCCTTTATGATTTTTATAAATTGCTTCCACTCCCTCTATTATCCATATTTTTTTAACAATAAGCGGAATTTCATTTTTTAAAGAATCATCCAGTTTGTTCATAAAAATTCGTCCAATATGAAAATTGGCTATTTTCTTTAATGATTCAATATCTGTCTGAACTTCTAATGATTGTAGATACTTTTGAACTTCTATCCATTTGAAATTAAATTCTTTCTCGTAATTAATATATGATATTAAATGCCCCTCAGAATTGTACTCTTTTTCTTCTTTTTTAAACCCATAAATAGATTGAAGAGAATAATTAATCAAATCTCCTTTTCCTGAATAATTATTATATTCTACATCAGAAGACATTTTGTAGTTAATTTTTTCAATAAAACCAGAATTTTCATTTCCCTCAATTAACACAGATTTAGTATTATCTTGAATAAAATACCGATACTCATTAATAGGTTGACTATCTGTTAATGTTTCCACTTGATATAGAACATTTCCTTTTGATTTTATTACATCAACATCTAATTTTTTATTTATTTTTTCCGTTTTTTTAGTACTATTTGTTACGTTTTCTCTTTTTTCAATGATTTGTCCATTGCATTTACATAATAAACTACAAAGACTTACTAAAACCAATATTTTCATCTTTTCTATTATTTTAAAATTTTCCACAATCTTTTAGGAGAAGGATTAAAAGATTCATCTACTAAAAATTGGGGAGTTGATGTTTTTTGTATAGAATATTTGTTTTTGTTATATTCGTCCTCTGTTTCATAAAAATTTCTATACCATTTTTCATTTTCAAAACGAATCTTTTTTACTAATTTATGATCTATTAGTTCCCCGTCCTTGTATACTCCTTCCATGGTTTTATACTTTATCACATATACATTATACGATTTATTATTGCTTTCTATATTAAACAGATAGACATCTTTGTCAAAACAATGGAGATATCCTGTAAAAATATAAGGGATTTTTTTATTTCTTCAATTGTAATTTCTTTTATATTTTTTAGAATATTTTCAGGTAAGTCTGGATAGCTTTTAATTACAAATGTGTATAGAGTTTCTTTTATTAAGAGTAACTCATTATAATCAAACTTCATAGGATCGGGATTTATAAGACGATTTTCATCTACCCACTTATAACCATCTTTTAATATTTTATCTGTTACATTATAATATCCTACGGTTGTATTGATATAGTATTTTTCCGTAATTCGACTTTTTAATCCCTTATAAAATAGAAATATGAATAATATTATTACAATTTTTATTATTAGTTTTTTCATAAGTTATATTTTTTCATAAGTTATATTTTTTCATAGGTTTTCATATCTTTTTGGAGTACTTAATAGGTGTGTTTCCTTTTTTATAGGATAGTGAGCTCCTTCAGGAGCAAATATTTTACTGTCAATAAGCTCTCTTTTCATAATATTGCCCATACATTGAGGGGGCTATAAGTAATGAAATAATAATTAGAAATCTTTTCATTGTTATTTTGTTATTTTTGAGGCATATTCAGTTCTTCATCTGTAAAAACGTCTTGATTCAAATAATATTTACCATCAGAATAAAGATAATATCTGCAATTTTTCCAAATAAGTTTATATTTATCGGGCTCTTTGCTAATAATATGTAATTCCCATCTGTCTGACCACTCTTTTAGTAGGTATAAGAATTGCTTATCTCTCGAAAAACCTGTATCTGCTAATTTTTCATACGTATCTCTATCTAGAATGTCCTTTATTTTTAATTTATTAGAGTTCATATCGTAAAGCTCTGATATATATATCGGGCGAGAATAGTAAAAGATCATATTATTAGTGCCTTGTATATACAAATTTCCTTGTTCATCTTCAAAAAGATTATCTTTTACTTGCTTATAATCTTCCGTTATCTTTATATATTGGCAACCTTGACTGTCTATATATACATCATTTTCAAAAGAATTATTACTTACTTTTTTTATTTTTATATTTTTAGAGCAAGATATAGATGTCAGTAATAGAAGAAAAAATATTATTCTTTTCATAGTTCTGTTTTTATCTCTTTAACTTCCAAATAGTTGTACCTGAATAGATATCTCTTTCGAGAATGATACTATACCGCTGTTTGAATTATTTTTGAATAAACTCTTATTGAAAAAAGTACTATATTCGCAAAATAAGAAAGATATAGTTCAAATATTTTCGATAGAGGGTGGCAAGTTACAAAAAAAATGATAATTTGCCAAAGAAAAAGTAAACGGCTTCTTAATTGACACGAGTTCGATATAAGTAAAATCATATTTTCCCCCAGATTCCACAGAATTCCACGGAGAAAAAAGTATAGTGACTTATTTTAATCATTTGATTTTCAATAATATATAAAATAAAAAAATGTGTAACCATCTGTAAAAATCACAGCCATATAATTACAATATACATAGAAAATCCATAGGATCCGTTTTTCAAAATGGGAGTAAAGCAGTAAAAAATTACAAGAAAAGAAAAAACTGTGAAAAAATTTGGATGCTACCAAAAAAAGCTTTATTTTTGCCGAGTTTTTTAACAACTATTACACCAATGATAAAAATTACACTGCCTGACGGTTCAGTCAAGGAATATAAGAAGGGGACAACCCCTGCTGAAGTAGCTCTTAGTATTAGTGAAGGCTTGGCACGTAATGTAATATCTGCCAGCTTCAATGGTAAAACAGTTGAGACAGTTACGCCCCTTGAGACGGACGGTAGTTTGGTGTTATACACGTGGGATAGTCCCGAAGGAAAGAAAGCCTTTTGGCACTCTTCCGCGCATATATTAGCCCAAGCTTTGGAGGAACTTTATCCTAATATCAAGCTTACCATAGGGCCTGCCATTGCTAGTGGATTCTATTATGATGTGGATTTCAATGGAAATACAATAACAGACAAAGATTTCCCTGCTATTGAGGCTAAGATGCTGGAAATAGCTCGTGGCAAGTATGAATTTAAGATGCACCCAGTGAGCAAGGCAGAAGCACTTTCTTACTATCAGGGAAAGAACGAATACAAAACAGAACTTATTGAAGCTTTGGAAGATGGGTCTATTACTTTCTGTGATCATAGCACCTTTACAGACTTATGTAGGGGAGGACACATACCCAATACAGGCTTCGTAAAAGCGGTAAAAATCCTCAGTGTAGCAGGTGCTTACTGGCGTGGTAATGAGAACAATCCGCAGCTTACACGTGTGTATGGTATCTCTTTCCCTAAGCAAAAGGACTTGACCGAATACCTTACTCTCTTGGAAGAGGCTAAAAAGCGTGATCACCGTAAGCTCGGTAAGGAGTTGGAACTCTTTACTTTCTCCAACAAGGTAGGACAAGGATTACCCTTGTGGTTGCCCAAAGGAGCTGCCCTAAGAGAACGCTTGGAGGCATTCTTACGCAAAGCACAGAAACAAGCAGGCTACGAACAAGTAGTAACTCCGCATATTGGTCATAAGAACTTATATGTAACCTCAGGGCACTGGGAAAAATATGGTAAGGATAGTTTCCAACCTATTGCAACCCCTAACGAAGGAGAGGAATACTTGCTCAAACCAATGAACTGTCCACACCACTGTGAGATATACAACTCTCACCCATGGAGTTATAAGGACTTACCTAGGCGTTTCGCAGAATTTGGTACCGTATATCGCTACGAACAGAGTGGTGAATTGCACGGACTTACCCGTGTACGTTGTTTTACTCAAGACGATGCCCATATCTTCTGTACACCAGAGCAGCTTGATACAGAGTTCAAGCATGTGATCGACTTGGTATTATATGTGTTTGGGTCTCTAGGATTTGAAAACTTTACCGCACAGGTATCTTTGCGCGATCCAGAGAACTTATCTAAGTACATAGGAACCGATGAGAATTGGGCTAAGGCTGAAAACGCTATTATCAATGCTGCTAAGGAGAAGAACCTTACCTATGTGATAGAAACAGGCGAAGCTGCTTTCTATGGTCCTAAGCTTGACTTTATGGTGAAGGATGCCCTAGGCAGAAGCTGGCAGCTAGGAACTATCCAAGTGGATTACAACCTACCAGAACGCTTTGATCTATGGTACAAAGGAGCTGATAATGAGCTACACCGTCCTGTGATGATTCACCGTGCACCTTTCGGTAGTATGGAGCGCTTTGTAGCTATTCTCTTAGAGCATACAGCAGGTAACTTGCCACTTTGGTTGGTACCAGAGCAGGTGAATATCCTTTCTCTCAGTGAAAAATATGAGGGATATGCCCAAAAGGTAGCCCAACTCTTGCAAGAGGCCGATTTACGCCCTCATGTAGATAACCGCAATGAGACCATTGGTAAGAAAATACGTGAGGCTGAAACCCAGAAATTCCCTTATATGCTTATCGTAGGGGAAGAGGAGGAAAAGAATGGCACTCTTTCGGTACGTCGCCACGGGGGGGAAGACCTAGGTACTATGAAAATAGCCGATTTCATTACCCTTATACAAAAAGAAATTAATAAGAACATACGACCTTTCTCAACAGAAGTTTAACTTAAAACACAATAGCCATTAATACGAGAGTACCCAACACGAAGAGCACAAGTGACGAAAAGACCTCACACCGCGTGAACCGAGATATACGTGTTCCCGAAGTGCGTTTGGTAGGAGATAACGTGGAAACAGGTGTATATCCTACAAAAGAAGCCTTAAGGCTGGCTGAAGAATTGGAATTGGATTTGGTAGAAATCTCTCCCAATGCCCAACCTCCTGTATGTAAAATCGTAGATTACAAAAAGTTTCTCTACGAACAGAAAAAACGTGCCAAGGAGCTAAAGGCCAAGGCTACTAAGGTGGAGATCAAGGAAATACGCTTCGGTCCTCAGACAGATGACCATGATTACGAATTTAAAAAGAAACATGGTGAAAAGTTCCTCAAGGAAGGAGCTAAGGTGAAAGCTTATGTATTCTTCAAAGGGCGTTCCATCGTCTACAAAGACCAAGGTCAGGAGTTATTACTTCGCTTGGCGGTGGACTTGGAAGAGTTTGGAAAGGTAGAGCAAATGCCTAAACTCGAAGGAAAGCGCATGACTATGTTCATCGCTCCTGTCAAGAAAAAATAAAAAAGAAAACAGATATTTCAATCATTAATTTTTAAGTAACAAAATGCCAAAGATTAAAACTAAATCCAGCGCTAAAAAACGTTTCAAACTAACGGGCTCTGGTAAAATCAAAAGAAAGCACGCTTTCAAGAGTCACATCTTGACTAAAAAAGCTAAAAAACGTAAGTTAGCTCTTACACATGCTACCTTGGTTCATACCAATGACGAGGCTAGCGTAAAGAAACAATTAGGATTAAAATAATAATTGTTTAAGGTAAATTAATTGTATCACCTTGGAGTATGGCTCAAAAAGAACGTAAAGTCGCCTACTACAAAAAAAATTAGAAATTTATGCCAAGATCAGTAAACGCAGTTGCGCGTAGAGCGCGTAGAAAAAAAATAATGAAGCAAGCCAAAGGTTACTTTGGCCGCAGAAAGAACGTTTGGACAGTTGCCAAGAACGCGGTTGAAAAAGCGTTAGTATATGCTTACAGAGACCGTCGTAATAAGAAAAGAACTTTCCGCGCTTTGTGGATTGTTCGTATCAATGCAGGGGTTCGTCCTTATGGATTGTCTTATTCTAAGTTTATGGGAGCACTCAAAGCTAATAATATAGAACTTAACCGTAAAGTTCTAGCTGACTTAGCCTTGAATCACCCAGAAGCTTTCAAAGCAATTGTAGAAAAAGTAAAATAAACGTTTAATCAAAGAAATATCTGTTAGTAAAAGGCTATCCTCTTGTGGGATAGCCTTTTCATATTTTACAGGTCAATCTCTACTTGGTTGTGTAGTAAGTCCTCAAAGGTTTCCGCCTTGCGTATGAGCTTGGCTTGCCCGTCTATCCAGAGGACTTCGGCGGGGCGAGGGCGTGAGTTGTAGTTGCTAGCCATAGTGTAGCAGTAGGCACCTGCATTCCTAAAACAGAGAATATCCCCCTCAGAGATTTCGGCAATTTGTCGGTTGGAGGCAAAAGTATCTGTCTCACAGATGTAGCCCACCACCGAGTAAAAACGCTTCTTTCCCTCAGGGTTAGAGATGTTTTCTATAAAGTGAGTAGCCCCATAGAACATAGGGCGGATCAAGTGATTGAAACCCGAATCAATTCCGGCAAAAACGGTAGAGGTAGTTTGCTTGACAACATTGACCTTCACCAAGAAAAAGCCCGCTTCACTGACCAAGAACTTCCCAGGCTCAAAAGCTAAGGTCAGGTTTCTCCCATAGAGCTTACAGAACTCTAAAAAGCGCTGACCAAGTCGTTCGCCTAGCTCTTCTATATCTGTTTGAATATCACCTTCCTTATAAGGCACCTTAAAGCCGCTACCAAAATCAATAAACTTCAGTTCCCTAAAGTGCTTGGCTGTATCGAAAAGGATTTCAGCAGCATAGAGGAAGACATCTATATCCAAGATATCGCTACCTGTGTGCATATGAATTCCATTGATATGCATCTTGGTATTCTCCACAATACGCAGAATATGAGGTATTTGGTGAATACTGATACCAAACTTACTATCTATATGTCCTACGGATATATTGGCGTTGCCTCCAGCCATAACATGCGGATTGATACGGATACACACAGGCACCTGTGGGTGCTTACTACCGAATTGTTCCAAGATAGAAAGGTTGTCTATGTTGAGCTGTACACCCAATGAAGCGGCCTCCTCGATCTCCTCCATAGAGACCCCATTGGGAGTGAAGATAATCTGTTCGGGAGTAAAGCCCGCATGAAGACCTAACTTGACCTCCTGTATAGAAACTGTATCCAAGCCTGCTCCTAACTTTCGCATGAGCTTAAGGATAGAAACATTGGACAGAGCTTTCATTGCATAGTTGATCCTAAGGCTAGGCACAGCAGCAAAAGCCTTGGTAAGTCGCTCATATTGAGAGCTGATTTTGTTAGCATCATACACATACACAGGACTTCCGAAAGTATGTGTTATTGAAAGTAAATCTTTGATTTCCATATAAATAGGAATTAATAGGTTTATCGGGACAAAGATACAATTTTAAAGAAAAAAGTAAAAGGTAATGGGTAAAAGATTTAAAAAAATTACTCATTAGTGATTCATCATTGCTCATTATTTCGTATATTTGCACAAAGTTAGTCCTATATGAAGACCTCTACTAAGTATATATTGCTGTCTTTGTTGGTAGAATTTGTGCTCTTTTGTCTTTTTATGCACTATGTAATAAACCCAAAGTCAAACACTTATGTTACAGCAATGGGGGCTATGCGTACCTATGCAGTCATTACAGCCCTTTATATACCTACTTTTGTATTGGCCTATTTTGTGGGACAAAAGGTAAAATTCCCCCTCTATAGCAGGCTCAAGAACTTTACCTTAGGAGTAGTGCTTATTTTCGTTTTTTATATCACTACCTTTTGGCTTACCATGATGGGAGCTACTTATTTTCTCTGTCCTGAGCATGATAGGCGCTATTGTATGGAGCTGACGCAATTGATAGTGTTTATCTATACTACAGATGGAAAAGCTATAGGGTTGTTTGTCTTTGTAGCATTGCTCTTGGCAGGAGGGCTAATGACCATCTCCGCTAACTCCATAGAAGAATCAAAGACCAATGCTGATAATACCTAACTTATGGATTCTATAAAATACCCTATAGGTGCTTTTGAGCTTCCTAAAGAAATTACTCAGAAGCACATAAATACTTATATAGAAGAGCTCTGGCGCTTTCCTTATTTGTTAGAAGAAGCAGTAAAACAATGTCCGCCTAATATACTCAATCTTACCTATAGAGAAGGAGGCTGGACAATAGCCCAGATAGTACATCACTTAGCCGATGTGAATATGAATAGCTTTATTCGTTGTAAGCTCGCTCTGACAGAAGAAAATCCTATCGTAAAACCCTACGAAGAAACCTTGTGGGCAGAGCTTCCTGAGGCAAGAGACTTTTATATAGCACCCTCTTTGCATATCATAAATGGAGTACATTGGCGCTGGTGGAAGCTCCTAAGAGCTCTCGCTCCAGAGGATTTCGAAAAGACTTACCAACATCCACAGAGTGGACAAACGGTATCTATCAAACAAGAAATAGCCAAGAGTGTGTGGCACGGCAAACACCATTTAGCCCATATTGAGTTGGCTAAAAAACTCCAAATAGATAGTGGTAATAAACTGTAAATTAAGTATATATGAAAAGAAGATTTGTATATCAAGATGCCAAATCGGATAAGTTTTGGGATATTGAGTTTGAAGGCACTACCCAAACCGTCGTTTATGGAAAAACAGGTACCGCAGGGCGTGAAGCCATAAAGGAATTTGCTACCCCTGAAGAATGTACCAAGGAAAGCGAGAAATTAATTCTCCAAAAACTCAAAAAAGGCTATACCGAACTTAAGGAAGGCGAGGCTACTCCTGAGAAAAGAGAATACTCAGAAGAGGAAAAAGCCGACTATTTCTTTTGGGAAGCCATAGAAAAGAGCTACAAATACAACAAAAAAGACTGGGAAGCCTATGATCTGAGAGAACATATAGAGAAACTCACCACTTATCTTTCCAAATATAGCGAAGAAAGGCTGATCCTCTTTGAAAAAACCTTACAGGAAAAACTTATTTCTCTTTATACAGCTCCTATAGCAGAACTTTCGATTATTTTAGAGAATGAATATGAGAAAGAAGGTGATACATACAGTTTTGATGGTTATATTTCTGATGATGGTTTTATCTATTTCCGCTGTTGGTTACTACTCAAGGGTAAAGAATTCTATGAGGATATTACCAAAGATATAGAATCTTTTGTTTCTGGCAAATACCATTTTGATATAGGAGATACTTGGGGAGAAGGATTGCTCTATGTAGCTAGTAGAGCCAATTCCGAAGCTCGTCCCGATAGCGATGAGGATATTATCCGTGATACTGTATACGAAAAATGGCCAGAGATCAATTATGACTATGGAGATTTTGCCATGGACAGGGAACCTAAGAGCGGGGTTGAGTTACAAAAGATGTACCCCAAATTGGTGGCTGAAATTATGCCTATACGATAGCCCGATAAAAAAATAGGAATAAAATAGCGATATTATTCAAAAAGTAGTACCTTTGCCATCAGATATGGAAAAACAAGAAAGATACGACCGCGCTTATATGCGTATGGCACAAGAATGGGCAAAGCTCTCTTATAGCAAACGCAAGCAGGTAGGGGCAATCATTGTCAAGGACCGTATGATTATCTCGGACGGTTACAATGGTACACCTACAGGTTTTGACAATTGCTGCGAGGATGCCCAAGGGGAAACCCTGTGGTATGTACTCCATGCTGAGGCTAATGCAATACTCAAGGTAGCGGCCTCCACCCAGTCTTGTGCAGGAGCCACCCTCTATATCACCATGTCACCCTGCAAGGAATGCAGCAAACTCATACACCAGTCAGGTATCATACGTGTGGTGTATAAGGAAGCCTATAGGGATACTAGTGGCTTAGAATTCTTGGAAAAGGCAGGCGTGGAAATCGTGCATTTGCCTGAGACGGCACACGAACAAGATAATCTGTAACTTGTTTTTCTTTTGCGATGGCCTTAGTATTCGAATGGGACTTTGAGCAATACCAAGAGGAAGAACTCCTTATTGCCTTACATACCCGATTTGTTCCTTGCAAATTGGCTTATTGGCTCAACAAAGAACTTGGCATTCGCCTTGAGCGTACCCCACAAGACTTGTATGATAAGGATTCCGATACTTTGTTTCCTCTTTTTTCCTATAAGGAGGATGCTCAATGGTATCTTATAGCCAATAGAATGCTCAAGAGGGTCTCTTTGGGATTATTTGCACAAGTAGAAGAATACCAACCATTTATCAAAGAACTTCCCAAAGTGGATTACTTTCTCAGGATAACCCCCTTTGATGAAAGAACCGATTATATTTCCTTGTTAAAAGAACAGTATTTTATAGATCATGTCTATGAAATACCATTATTCCCAGAGGGAAAAACCTCCTATAAGGAGCAAAGAAAACTCAATGAAATCAAAGCAAAACTAATATTTTAAAAATTTATATAGTATGATAGGACGAAAAAAAACCAAAATAGTAGCCACCTTGGGGCCTGCTACCGATAGCCCAGAGATTCTCAAAGGTATGATTCTCGCTGGGGTGAATGTATTCCGCATCAACTTTTCACATGCTAATTATGACGAGGTGAAACAGCGCATCGCTCAAGTGCGTGCCATACAAGAGGAACTCAATACCCATGTAGCCCTCTTAGGAGACCTACAAGGTCCTAAACTCCGTGTAGGGGTTATGGAGGACAATGTGGTGGTAGAGGATGGAGACCAAATATCTTTTGTTACAGGAGAACCTTTCGTGGGAAATAAGGAACGTGCTTATATGAACTATACCCAGTTCCCTCGCGATGTGAAAGTAGGTGAACGAGTACTTTTGGACGATGGTAAACTTATCTTTGAGGTGGTATCTACCAATGAAAAAGATACAGTAGTTGCCAAAGTGTTACAAGGAGGAGTACTCAAATCCAAAAAAGGGGTGAACCTACCCAATACCAATATCTCCCTTCCTGCTCTTACAGAAAAGGATATCAAGGATGCTATTTTCGCTATAGAACAAGAGGTAGACTGGATTGCACTTTCCTTTGTGCGCCACGCCAAAGATATAGAAGACCTCAAGGAACTCATCAAAGCACATACTACTGAGGATATTCCGATCATTGCCAAGATAGAGAAACCAGAGGCTTTGGCCAATATAGATGAGATTATTGCCAACTGCCAAGGACTCATGGTAGCTCGTGGTGACTTAGCTGTGGAAACGCCTGCACAAGAGGTGCCTCTACGCCAAAAAGAATTGGTACGCAAGGCCAAAGAAGCACGTATTCCTGTGATTATTGCCACCCAGATGATGGAAACTATGATAGAGAGCCTTACCCCTACCCGTGCAGAGGTGAATGATGTTGCCAACTCTATCATAGATGGTGCTGATGCGGTGATGCTCTCCGCTGAGACCTCCACAGGAAAATATCCTATACAGGTTATTGAACGAATGTCCAGCATTATCAATAGTGTAGAGGATTCCGATTTTGTCAATATACCTCGTATCCCTCCTGTACGTGAGGGCAATGAGCGTTTTGTTACTCAGTCTATTTGCTTGAGTGCTGCCAAACTTGCTGATGATATGGATGCTAAGATCATTTCCACCCTTACAGGTAGTGGTTATACAGCATTTCAGGTATCAGCCTTACGCCCAAGTGCCAATATCTTAGTCTTCTCCTCCAACCGACGACTGCTTACCAAGCTCAGCCTATTATGGGGGGTAACTACTTACTACTACGATCGTTATGTATCCACCGATGAAACCATAGAGGACATCAACCGTATCGCTACTCGTGAAGGACATGTACAAGTAGGTGACATTGTTATCAGCCTTAGCGCTATGCCAATCAGCTACCAAGGTCGTGTAAATACCGTACGCGCTACACAGATATTAGCGTAAAAAATGAATAATGAAAAGTGAAAAGTGAATAGTGAAGAGCGTTTTTTCACTATTCACTTTTTGCTTTTTCTATCTGATTTGATTGTCATATTAGTGGTTGGTCTCTGCTAATGTGAATCAATAGTTAAGATACTATTTGCTAACTGTATAAGACGCAATAAATTGCGTCTCTACACATGCGCTGGCTAAGACAATTACCCAAAA
>NZ_CALHGG010000064.1 GCF_938029845.1 uncultured Capnocytophaga sp. | reverse complement strand
TCTCTGATTACTGTATACTGACTACTGACCTCTGATTACTGACCCCTGACCCCTGTGTATCAATAACTAAAAACTCAAAACTTTTTTGATGTCTCTAAAACAACAATTTAGCAAGATTATACATCGCAAATGGCTCTTCAAGTATAGAGTAGTGATCATGAACGAATCCACCTTGGAGGAGGTCAACACCTTTCGCCTGAATCGCCTCAATGTCTTTGTATATAGCGGATTATTCGCTATACTGATGATTACCCTCACCACCTTGGTAATTATCTACTCCCCCCTAAAGCAATATATCTTGGGCTTCTCGGAAGCTGACCTACGTAAGCAGATTGTAGATCTTACCTTCCAGACCGACTCCCTGCAACAACGTATCGTAAGCAATGACGCTTATTTTGGCTCACTCCAAAAAGTCCTTACGGGCGATATAGAACCCGATAAGATTAACAAGGACTCCGTACTCAATGCAGTACAACAAATCCCCGTAGAGGTAGATATACAAGCCAGTGAGGAGGAGATGAAACTCCGTGGCGAGGTAGCCGAGGAGGAACGCTACAATGTATTCGATGTGGCAACCGCCAATACCCGAAAGGCGTTTTTCCCTCCCATACAAGGGATGCTATCCAGTGAGTTCAAGGCCGACAAGCGCCATTATGGGATAGACCTTACAGCCGCCGAAGGCACCCCCGTCAAGGCAATAGGTGAGGGTACGGTGATTTTTGCAGAGTGGTCAGCACAGACAGGCTTCGTTCTTATCATAGAACACCCCCATAACTTCGTATCAGTGTATAAGCACAACGCGGCTATCACCAAGCGACAAGGCGACCAAGTACGCGCTGGGGAAGTCATCGCCAAGGTAGGTAATACAGGCGAACTCTCCACAGGTACCCACCTACACTTTGAACTATGGCATGAGGGCTATCCTGTGGATCCGCTTAACTATATGTATATCAAATAATCAAAACACACCCTCCTATCATGAGCTTAAAGAGTTTTATCGCCCATAAGTGGGCTACCTATATACGAAAGAAAATAGACCAATGGGCATCGGACCCTATCGCAACCCAAGAGAAAGTCTTCCTCTCTATTATCCAAAAGGCCAAACATACCGCTTTTGGGCGTGATCACCACTTTGAGGAGATTCACTCCTACGAAGACTTCGTCCAGCGAGTGCCTATACGCGATTATGAGGCACTAGCCCCCTATATAGAGCGCGTAAAAAAGGGTGAAGAAAATATCCTTTGGCCTGGCAAACCGCTCTACTTCGCCAAGACCTCTGGCACAACCAGTGGGGCAAAGTATATCCCCCTGACCAAAGAATCTATGCCATACCATATCGAGGCGGCTCGCAATGCTATCATGTGCTATATAGCCGAAACAGGCAAGGCGGATTTTGTCTCAGGCAAGATGATCTTCCTACAAGGAAGCCCTATCTTGGAAAAGAAGAATGGCATACGCCTAGGTAGGCTTTCGGGTATCTCCGCACACTATGTACCTAAATACCTACAAACCAACCGCATGCCTTCATGGAAAACCAATTGTATAGAGGACTGGGAAACGAAGATTGATGCCATTGTGGAGGAAACCATCCATGAGAATATGACTCTCATCAGTGGAATCCCCCCTTGGGTACAGATGTATTTCGAACGTCTCCAACAGAAATCCCAAAAGACAGTGGGAGAACTTTTTCCCAATTTTCAGCTGTTTATCTATGGGGGTGTCAATTACGAACCCTACCGCCAAAAATTCGAACACCTCATCGGCCGCAAGGTAGATAGCGTAGAACTATACCCCGCCAGCGAAGGTTTCTTTGCCTATCAGGATACACAAACGCAAAAGGGGATGTTGCTGCTGCTCAATGCGGGTATTTTTTACGAGTTTATCGAAGCAGATACTTTCTTTAGTGAAAACCCCAAACGTATCTCCCTCAAGGACGTACAGTTGGGCGTGAATTACGTGCTTATTGTCTCCACCAATGCAGGCTTATGGGGCTACAACATGGGCGATACGGTGATGTTCACCTCCCTTAAGCCCTATCGCATCGTGGTAACAGGACGTATCAAGCACTTTATATCAGCCTTTGGCGAACATGTCATCGCCAAGGAAGTAGAAGAAGCCCTTGCCGAGACCCTTGCCCAACAAGGAGGCGAAGTGAGCGAATTTACCGTAGCACCTCAGGTCAATCCCCCCGCAGGGGAACTCCCCTATCATGAGTGGTTCATTGAGTTCGAACAAGCCCCCAAGGATATGGAGGCTTTCGCCAATACCCTTGACCAAGCCTTACAAGCGCAAAACAGCTATTACAAAGACCTCATAGAGGGCAAGGTACTCCAGCGCCTACGCATTACCCCCGTCCCCAAAGGCAGCTTCGCTCAATACATGAAATCCCAAGGCAAATTAGGAGGTCAGAACAAAACCCAACACCTCGCTAACAACCGCAGTATTGCAGACAAATTAAGTGAAAAATAAAAAGTGAAGAGTGAAAAGAGACATTTTTCACTCTTCATTTTTCACTCTTCATTCCCTCTGCTGGTGCGATTCACATACCGAAACCAAAACTGAATTTTAATATTTTTTACTATGACAATAATAGAACTTATAAAACTTATTAAGCCTATTCCGGAATTATTTATTGGAATTCACAATGTATTTTGTTTAGAAGCTTTTATTAATGGTTGGCATTATCGTGATACCGAGGAAGATGTAAAAGCTAGTGTCTTATACACAGAATTTTGTGAATGGCTAAGAAAAAGGTATAATATGAGAGGCGACTCTAGAGGTTGGGCTAATATACTTTATTATAAATTTGAAACTGAAGAAAAGGCTTTGGATGAGTTCTTTGTCTTATTCAATACGTTTTATAAAGAAAAATATAATTCAAGTTTATGGTAATAGCGGATAATGGATAATGTATCAAAAGTAGGCAATATATCAGACGAGTAATGTGTCATAGGGTGGTTAAAGTTCCCCGCTAGCACGTTTCTTGCAACTCGTGCTTATCATACTAAGAGCTTGTAGCTCTGTTGTGTTGTCGAAATTCCAACATCTTACAATCCGTACAGTACAACAGAACTAAAACCTAATTGGTAGGAGCACAAGCGACACGCTCGCACCAGCGGGGGGAAAAAGGAAATAAAGGAACTAATAAAAGAAATAATTATGAAATATTATAGAATTCATGGAGCTGATAATAATTCATCTTTTTATACGAATAATAAAGAGCTCTTAGAATATTGTCCAAAATGTGGCTTAATTAGCAATCGTTATAAAGCTGTGATCTCAAGTATAGACAAATTTGTACTAAAAAAGAAAAAATATAATTTTTCTTTTTGTTTAGAAGGAGAGGTTATAGTTTCTCAAAGATTTGTAGATATTTATATGAAATATCAATTAAAAGGTTTGTCGTTTCTTGAATTACCTAAGTCAAAAGGATTTTATTTGTTACAATGTAACACAGAGATGAGATATGATTATGAAAACAATCCTAATTTAGTTAGGAGATTATTATGTAGTGAGTGTAATCAGTATTTCGAAGTTTCATGTGTTCTGCCTATAAAACTACTTGATGAAGATTTACTGCAAAATAATGCTTTCTATAAAACTGACCTAATAGTAGGAGGAGTCGTAGGGCGTTGGCCGCTAATATTAGCAACAGATGATATCCCTTATATATTTAATAAACTGGAAAAAGTAAAAGATGTATATTTCAATTTATGTAATAGAGGATAGTAGTGTATCAGATATGCTCTTAAAACTTCCACAACCTCCCGCTGGCGCGATTCACATACTCGCTTGCAGGTATTCAGCGACTTTAACTCGTGCTTATCATACTAAGAGCTTGTAGCTCTATTACAGATTCAAGATAATCAAATTAGATAGGTTGTTAAAACCTCAACTTACCAAATAATACAAAAGAGCCTAAGCCTAATGATAAGTGTATAAGCGACACGCTTGCACCAGCAAGGAGTTAGAATAGAAGAACATTTACTTAGGTTTCACAAGTTCTGTAACTTATTGATATTCAAAAACCTCCCCCTACCCCCTCCAAAGGGGGAATGAGATAGTTTATGATTCTCAAGGAGTTATAGAAAGGACATTTTCCAGATTGATAGACAATTTTTATCTTTTTCAACGAATTTATTCCCCCTCTCGGAGGGGGCAAGGGGGAGGTTTTCTTTGCAATATATTGATTATTAATCAATTATAACCCTAATTATAACCTAAAAATGACTTGCGAAACTTAAGAACATTTATTTTTATTAATTGGGAATAATGAGAAATATAAAAGGAACGCTATTAGATATGAGTTCTGATTACACAAAAAATATTATCAAACTTATTTTTGATAATGACATAGAAAAACATTCTTTACGAGACTCTTTTTTGTATAGTAATTTTAAGAATGCTACTTTTTTTAATTATCAGGATGTTGTTGATGTAATAGCTAAACAAGGGAAAGTTTTTCTACTATTTGAAGGTAAGGATAAGGAACTTTGGGAAGTTAAAGGGGGACATGCTATTGAGTATATCTTTCTAGAAGAGGTTTTGGATTATGAAACAGATATGTATTTGTTTAATGAAAATGTTGATTGGGTGATTAGGATTATAGATGAGTTTTCTGATGACAAAAGAGTTATAATTTTTTATCATTGATGTAGATGTCGTCAGATCTATTGTAGAATCAATGTAAAAAGATAAAGCCTAATTGTAGGGACACGAGGTGCGAGCCGTATGGGCAATATAAAAGAATCAACAGGACATTATAATACAATTAAACAAAAACGAAAGATTTATGGAATGGCAAAGAATAATTATTACTATATCACTTATTACCTTATTATTTGGTTGTAATCCAAGTGAGAATTACTTAAAAAACCATGAGGTTTTTCCATATTCTGAGGAAATTGTCCAAGAAAAGAAATATAAAATTAGTGTCAAAGAAGCTAATGATTTATATGTCAAATATTTATATGACAATAAAAAAAGTAAGGATTTAGATTATGATGAAACTCTTCTTTCTCCAACCTTAATTATTGATGATCATTATGTGTATTCTTTTCAGAATTTAGTTATGCAAAAGGTAGCCGTTTTTGGCGTTTGGATAAATGCTAATACAGGAGAAATAACTACTAATGATGAATCTATATGGTTAAAAGAAAAAGATATTGTTTCTTTTAAGAAATAAACACCTCCCCTCAACCTGCCAAGCAGTGCGCCTATCATACCAAGAGCTTGTAGCCGAGAAATAACAATAAAAGAACAATATGTCAAAGAAAGAACTTACCAAGAAAAGAATCTGTTTTGTCCTTTATGGATATGAAGCAAGTGTGTTAACCCTGTTTGACAACCTTGTTCCCTTTTATGAAGAAAAAGGTTATCCTTTAAAATCAATTGATTTTGATTTTTTAAAAGATAAAGGTTATAAAAGTGAGAGTCTTCCTATTGAAAAATTTTTGGAAAAAAGAGAAGTTGATATTAGTTACAATATTTCTAACAATTATAAATTTTTCCATATTTTTACTGCAAAAAGGCGCCGAGAACCTCTCACTTGGCATTATTCATTTGATTATAATGATAGTGTTGCAAACATAATGTTTGATGCTATTTATGAAAGAGAACATATTTTTTCTTTTTTTAAAGAGATACTATCTCTTTTGTTGAAGGACAATAAGGCATCATTAGGTTATTTATTTGAACAAGAACGCTCAACAACATATCTTTTAGGAGATACTTGGGCTGAACATCAAATGCCTATCTATAAAGAAAATGCAGAAGTATGGCGTAGATTTCGTCTTTCTGATGAATTTCCTCATATCAAAAATAGATATCGCCATATCTACCTCCAAAATATTCTATCAACATATCATATAGAAGAAATGTTTGATGGGATACCTCTTATTCAATGGGTAGAAAAGAATGCTTATGGAACGGTTGAGAAAATAGGAAAAGAAAATTGGTTATGGTGCATACCTGAAGAGAAACAACACGAGATTCAAGTAATTTTTCATGACAAAGGATTACTCATAGGGGTTGACAGAGAATAGTTCCGTATGGTCTTAAATATACTCTTAAAACCTCAACAACCTAGCAAGCCCCCGCTGGCGCGATTCACATACTCGCTTGCAGGTATTCAGCGACTTTAACTCGCTCCTATCATACCCGCAACAACCTACCAAGTAGCACAATACAAGTGTCTACCGCGCAGGTAGTAAATTAGGAATCATAGGGCACAAGCTACAAGCTTGCGCCAGCAGGGGCTCAATATTTAAATAGTTTAGGATGGTAATTTATGGATTTATATAAAGAAAAAAGAGTTAAAATGACAATTGTTGATTTAGTTTATTTCATTAGACTAAAGTTTAAAATGATTTTTGGTAATGAAAAGAATTTAAACAATCTTTATTACTATTTATTAGGTTATATTGCGGCTAAAATAGAGCAAAATGTAGAAGAAAGCATCGAAGAAAAATTTCATTATTATTTTAGTGAATGGCTTTATAAGAAATATAATAATAAGTTTGATCATCCAATTCCTTGGAATATAGTTTACAACACTTTATTTATTGATGAAGAAGAAAAACTAAATACTTTTTATAGTGATTTTGATGATTTTATAAAAGAAAACATATCAGAGTAAATGTAAATCGTATAGTATCCTTACCGACCACTTAGGGACGCCTTATGAAGCGTATGATGAAAATGGAGAAAAGGTTAATGTTTCAGATGTGTTGTTAAAAGCACAACAACTTAACTATTAGTAAAATACAAAAGAATTACCCTACTATTTTTAGGGATAAGCGTTTTTAAAACCTATAAAGCGCTCTAAATAGTGCGAGGGGAATTTTAAATTTTGAATTAGGCACAAGCTGCAAGCTTGCGCCAGCGTGGGGGACACGCTCGCACCAGCGGGGGTAGATTTTAAAAATCATAAAAAATGTAATAATAGGGGGATAGGAATATGAATAATATTGATGTAAAGTTCGGAGGCTATCATAAAGAATTTGCAATTCTTACTCCTGAAAATTATGAAAAACTTCCTGCTTATATGCAGGAGAAAGGGATAAAGAAATTACAGATAAAAGATGATAGTTATGGTTGGAATAGAGATTATATGCCATCATTAAAACCATTTGATTTTATTGATGAATTATTTGTATTTTGGACAGGAATAGATGATATTTCTGAGATACAATGTCTTCATAACCTCAAAAAACTTTACTTGGATAATGGAGACAAAACAAAAATTGATTTTTCCAATTTCCCTTTTTTAGAAGTGTTATTGTCTTGGGACAGGAAAAATATTGAAACAGCTTGGGACATACCTTCTCTAAAAGAATTAAAGCTCTATGGTTTAAAAAAGAAACAGTATAAAGAGGGGGAATCATTGAAATCTTTATTGTCATTAGACTTAAGAAGTACAGCAGTAGAAGACCTTTCCTTTCTTGCTCAATGTAAAAACCTAAGGAAATTGTGTTTGTACTATATGAAACAACTGAAAGATATTAGCTTCTTGAAAAATTTAGTGCAGCTTGAATACTTGAGCATAGAGGGAAATAAAATCGAGAATTTCAGAGTCGTATCATTCTTAGGAAATTTAAAAAAATGCAGTTTGGATAGTAGAATAGCAACAGCTGATAGTAATGATTTTATACATCTAAAAAAATTAGAATCTTTTGGTTTATTTGGAAATAATGAAATGCTAAAAGTGGGCAAAGAAGTAAGAGAATTGTTAAAAATTGGGTAATGCCACTCATGTTTATTAAAATGTGTTAAAATTTGTGTTTAAACAATTTGTTTTCAATTAATTATAAACAAAAATATTTGTCCGAGATTTGAAAAAAAATACACCCAGTTCCAAAAGATAAAAGAAGATGTTCTTGAATTTAAATTATAATTATTTGAAATGAAACCAATAGACAGTAGAATTAAGGTGGATATAGACAATGATCGGATTGTTGATAATGATGTTGTCAAACTATCAAGAGAGGACTTTGTTATAGATTATTCAGGGAAGAAAATTACCTTGAAAGAAGGGATGTATGTATATCTTTATACAGATGATACAGATGATAAAGGAGAACCTTCTTTTATTTTTTCAGAGGGAATTGTTATAAAAAACCCTTATGGAGACTTAACTTTATTCAAATGGTTTTGTAGATTAAAAGGAGAGATATTGTATGTGGATAAAAATGGGAAAATTTGGTAATATACCCCCCGCTGGCGCGTTTCTTGCAGCTCGTGCCCTTGCTGGCTTTGTGCGAGATCTAAAAAGTGGTTGTTTATTTTATATCTAACTCAATTAAATAAAATATGAGAAAAGAAGTTTTAGAATTGAAAAATATTGGGCGAATGCCTACCGAAACATTAGAAGATACTGAGGATATCTTATCATTAATAGAAAAATACGACGCCGTTATTTCTAATATAGAAAGCCCTATTAGTTTTGAAGAAGCAAAAGCGATAATTTCTATTTTCCCTGAAGGTTTTTTCTATGACTTGCATTGGGACTTGGTAAGACTCATTGAAAGTTTGCTAACACAAGATGAACAAGGTTATTTAGAAGTTATTAGCCTATGCCCAAGTAAAGAATGGAAAGAAGTATTAAATACACGATACCTTAATTGGAAAAAAGGGTAATGTTTCAGATATATTATCAAACATATATCAATAAAAATTAATGAAAATTCTAATTATGAATATAGAAACATATTATAAAGAACTTATCACTCAATGTGAGAACTTGGATTACTCTAATACAGAGGAAATTTTTGATTATGCCCTTGATATATTATATAAGTTTTCTCCTGAGCTATGTATAATAGTTATGGTAAATGCTATTATTAAAGCAGATAGATGTTTAGACGAAACCCTCCCAGAGCTTGTGGGAATAATCACATCGTATGATGGTAATGTAAGCTCTTATAACTATATAAAACAGAAACTTGCAGAAAATACAACTAATTCCAACTTTCATCACAAAGATGTATTGGAGAAGTTGTTAAGATATTTAGAAAGCAAGTATGAAAAGATGAAAGTAAATTTAAAAAACTATTAAGTTCTAATAATATATCCCCCGCTGGCGCGAGTTTGTAACTCGTGCCTATAATACTAAGAGCTTGTAGCTCTATAACAAACTTAGAAGGCGCTACTTTTAGGGAACAGGTAACATGGTTCGCACCAGTGGGAGAATAAAAGTTGAAAAATCACATTAAAAAATATAGCATGAATAAAGAACAATGGTTTTGGAATATTATAGAGGAATCGGATACTAATAGAGAGATATTGAAAAATATTCTTACAGAATTTGATAAAGATGAACTTATCAATTTTCAGGAAATATTTGTTGATTTCTCATCAGTTTTGCAAGTTTTTCCATACACACAATATATGGAAGAGTCCGAAGATGGTATTGAAGATATATCTCATTGGGTAGTGAGTAGAGGACAAGAGTTCTATAATCATATTGTAAATAATCCTCAAGAGATACCTTTTTCTTTAGGAGATAATTCTATGCAAGATCTTTATGGTATTGCTGATGAAGTTTGTTTGGAAAAATATGATGATGTTACAGGAATATATTAGGGAATGTTTTACTAACGAGTGGCAGAATTATTGCCCCGCTGGCACGATTCACATACTCGCTTGCAGGTATTCAGCGACTTTAACTTGTACCTACAATACCAAGAGCTTGTAGCTCTATAACCAACTGAGAAAGCGCTACTTTTAGGCAATGAATTAGATAGTGATAGCAACATAAGCAACTCGCTTTTGTCAGCAGAGATAATCAGTTATCTTGCGTCCTGTTGTAAGAACGATTCTTTATTCTATTTATCTGTATTCTGAATATGTTTGACTATAAAAAGTAATAATAATGGAAAAACTATTAGCTATTGTAAAAGAAAACGTAATTAATAAGCCACAAAATTATTTTACAGTGGATAATACCAAAGAACTATTACGCCCTATTCCTAATATAAAGGATATTAAGGATATAGAAGCGTTATTCTTTATGGAGCTAAATCTATATGAAATAGCAGCGCTAAACACTATTGTTCGCAACAGATATATTTATGAAAGAAAAGGAAAGGATAAAGAATTACATCCATATGAAACTAAATCTAACGAATGGTATACTTTATTATTTGAAGCTCCTCTTCCTAAAATTGATATATCGCAATATGGAAAAAGACTATTAAAATTTTCCGCAAAAATGTGTCGTAAAGCCACTGAAATTTATGTAGATAATCCTAACTTACAATTATTTACAATAGGCAATTTGCCTAAATTAGAAATAATAAAAGGATTAGAGCGATGCAAAGAAATGAAATTTTTGGAAATAAACAAGTGTAATCATCTCTTTGATTATAGTTTTATAAAAGAATTAACTAGCTTGATTTTTGTAAACTTATCAGATAATAAGAATTTAGAAGACTTAAGTTTTCTAACAAGTGAACATCAGGTAACACAATTAATATTAACAGGAACAAGGGCTGCTAAAAGTCATAAAAACATAGAAACTTTACAGCAATTAAAGAACTTAAAAAAAATAGCAATTGAATCTTCCAAAAAAGATATAATGCTTTTTAGAGAAGCTTTACCCAATTGTTATGTAAATGGAGTTCGATATTATGATTTACAAAAATAATACCTCACTGGCGCGTTTCTTGCAGCTCGTGCCCACAAAGCTAAGAGCTTGTAGCTCTATAACCAACTAAGAAGCTACTACTTTTAGGCAGTAAATTGGAGAGCGATAAGGGCATAAGCAACTCGCTTTTGTCAGCGGAGATAATCAGTTATCTTGCATCCTGTTGTAAGGGCGATTTGCAAATCGCCCTAAGGACAAGGCTTTTCAGACAGCTTTTATCGCACCTTATATAGAGAACAATAGCAACACGAAATATGTCAAAGGAGAATTTTAAGCTGTAAGCTATTGAATTTAAGCTATTAAAAAACATGGAACCAAACCTGATAAACACCAATGATATGAGAGAATTTTTAGAAAAATATAAAGAGGAATATACTCTTAAAATACCTCAACTACTAGAAGAGGTAAAACTGAAAACTCATTATACAAAATGGTCTAAGACAATACTTTCAGCGTACCAATTAGAACCATTTGAGACGGAATTACTAGGCTATAAGTTGGGGAGATTTTTGAAAAATGAACCCCCTATAAGTAAACATGTAAAGTACTATTTCTTTGATAGTGAAGATAAGATTGTAGGTAGATTAGAGTATAATTTTTATAATAACTACGAAAAAGAATGGGTAGTTACAAGGTTTTTATATATCTATATTCAAGGGGGTATTTTTGAAATAAAATTATCTAGTTCTCATATAAGTGAAGAACCAACTAAGATTAACCGTATAACTTATGTAAAATTATTGAATGATAAAGTAATTGAGAGCTATAACTTACATAATGATAACAGGTTTTCAAAACTCGTATATAAATATTCTGACAATAGAATAGTCTCTATTGAGCGAGATTTGTGGATACCAAATCTTCTGAAAAGCACCTATGAAATCGAATATCTTGACCAAAGCGCCTACATCATATGGGAAATAGAGGATGATGATACTAAGATAAAAATATATCCTAAATCCTAAGGTGCAAGGTGTGAGCCCCACAGGCAATGCAAGCCACATAGGTAGTAAATTGGAGAGGGAGAGGGCATGAGCGGTACGCTCGCGCCAGTAGGCACAATCCATTAAGATACAGTAATTTGCGTCTTAATGAATTGGGCTATACAATTGTCTCTCTACCATTGATTGGCATTTTCACCTTTTACTTTTTACCTTTTACTTTTTATCTTCTATCTCCCCATATACACCAACAATATGCTTATATCCGCTGGCGATACGCCACTGATACGAGAAGCTTGAGAGAGGGTCGTTGGGCGTATTTTCTTAAGCTTTTCCCGCGACTCGAAGGAGAGGGAAGTAAGTTTGTCATAATTGAAGCTTTCAGGTATGCGGATATCCTCCAAGCGATTGAGTTTGTCCGCATTGTTCTTTTCCTTTTCTATATAACCGGCGTATTTGATCTCTATTTCTGTATTTTCAAGCACTTCCTTACTAAGTTGTTGAGAATCGGCAAACTCTCTTACTTGGGGAAGTTCCATAAAGTCAGCTACTGTGATATTGGGACGAGCCAGTACCTTAGCCATCTTATCCCCCTGCTTCATAGGAGAAGAATCATACTTTGCCAAAAGCGGATTAGCTTCTTCGGGGGTAATACTCGTCTCTTTGAAGAACTGTACAAAAGCGGCTGTTTTAGCCTCTTTCTCTTCCAATAGGCGCATACGCTCTTCGGTAGCCAATCCCAAGGCATAGCCCATAGGAGTTAGGCGCGCATCGGCATTATCCTGTCTGAGCAGCGTACGGTATTCGGCACGGGAGGTGAACATACGGTAAGGCTCTTCAGTACCCTTGGTGATAAGGTCATCTATCAGTACCCCTATATAAGCCTCGTTGCGCTTAAGCACAAAGGGCGATTGCTCTTGCACCTTACGGGAGGCATTGATACCTGCGATGAGCCCTTGAGCACCTGCTTCTTCATAACCTGTGGTACCATTGATTTGACCGGCAAAAAAGAGATTTTCTACTAGCTTGGTCTCTAAGGTTGCTTTCAGTTGTGTTGGCGGAAAATAATCGTATTCTATGGCGTAACCTGGGCGGAGAAACTTCACCTGCTCGAAACCTGCTACCTTGCGCAAGGCGTCGTATTGTATCTCTTCAGGAAGAGAGGTAGAGAACCCATTGACATACATCTCTACCGTATGCCAGCCCTCAGGTTCTACAAAGATCTGATGGCGATCCTTATCGGCAAAGCGGTTGATCTTATCCTCAATAGAAGGACAATAGCGCGGCCCCACTCCCTGAATACGTCCGGTAAACATAGGGGAGCGGTCAAAGCCTGTACGCAATATATCATGCACCTCCTCGCTGGTATAGGTCATATAACAATCCAGCTGATGTGCAAGAGGCTTCGTTAGTGGCAAGTAGGAGAATTTCTCAGGGTTTTCGTCCCCTGGTTGGGGAGTCATCTTGGAATAGTCCAAAGAACGCCCATCTACGCGCGGAGGGGTACCTGTTTTCATGCGTCCTGCTTCAAACCCATGGGCAACCAAGCACTCGGTGATGCCCTTAGCGGCTTTCTCCCCTGCCCTACCCCCACCAAGGGTTTTCAGACCAATATGCAATACACCATTGAGAAAAGTACCATTGGTAAGCACCACACTCTTGGCGCGTATCTCGCTTCCAAGGGAGGTTTTAACCCCAACAGCCTTGTCGCCCTCTATGAGTACTTCTGTAACCATTTCTTGAAAAAAATCAAGATTAGGAAGCTTCTCTAGCTGCAAGCGCCAAGCCTCCGAAAAACGCATACGGTCGCTTTGGGCACGGGGACTCCACATGGCAGGCCCTTTGGATTTGTTAAGCATCTTGAACTGAATGGCGGTTTGGTCAGTGATAATGCCCATATAGCCCCCCAGTGCATCGATCTCACGGACTATCTGCCCTTTGGCAATGCCTCCTACTGCGGGATTACAGGACATCTGTGCCATGTTCTGCAGTTGCATGGTAATAAGTAGGGTCTTTGCCCCTGTATTGGCGGCAGCGGCAGCAGCTTCACAGCCTGCATGTCCCGCTCCGACTACTATAACGTCGTACATCTTTTCTAATTAACAATTGATTTTGCTTTCCATTTCGCAATAAAAGCAGGCTTAGCCCCTCCTTCTTTTTGGGCACAGAGATAAGTCTCCACAAGGGTCTTTTCGGGGTTGAGGTAGCGACCTCGGCTCTTATAGCCCTGCATGGTATCTCCAAGGAAGGTCTCTGAGAGAAAATTAATATCGTATTCCTGAATCACCCATTGGCGGTGATCTTGCTCACGCATCATATCCAATGCCCACTGGGTGTATTTCACATTATTGACATGAGAATTGACGTCTAAGTCACTGATTTTTACTTTGAAATCTACCACATGGATCATCTCTTCAGGTAAGAGTACCCTCTCGGTTTGCATAGCGATACCACCGTCTCGGCGAGGCTTGAATATCTCTTGGTTTTCACTCATATCAATGGGCTTGCGGGAAGCAATATCCATAGTAATCCAAGTAGAGGTACTCTCCCCTATCTTGCGATCTCTTACATAGATTTCAAACTGACGGAAGGCATACACGCCTTGAACAGGCAATGACCATGTGTGTATGGTTACTCGTTCGTTCCACTGGGGCCATTCATACATCTTGAGCTTCTGCTGAATGAGTGCCCAAAAAAAGCCCTTTTTGACCAAATCCTTATAGCCAAAGCCTAAGGAAGCTGCATGCTCTGCCGCTATGTCCTGTAACATCCCCAATACACCATAAAGGCCTAATTGGTTATTCAAATTCACTTGGGTGCTGCGCACCTTATAAGTTTCTGTAAATATCGTCATAA
>NZ_CALHGG010000063.1 GCF_938029845.1 uncultured Capnocytophaga sp. | reverse complement strand
AACGAAAAGATAAATTGTTTTTCATATATTAGATTTTGTGGTTAGAATTGGTAAAAGAGAGCGAAAGCTCTCTTTTATTTTTTTATATAAAGTCTATACTTACGGTGTCTCCTATATGGATACCCATAAGGCTGGCACTGCCTCCAAAGGATTTAGGATTGGCTTTGTCAATGGCCATCTCCAAGTATTTTAGGTGGTTGAAGACTAAGAACGGATTGCCTGCGGAGAGTCCATCTTCCTTTTGGTTGTATTGGGTACAAATCTCCTCTACGGAAGAATTATCTACACTTTGGTAGCGGAAATATACATTAAAGCGGCGTCCCTTGGCTTCTTCTCTTAGAAGGGCTTCGGTGATATTGGACACTACATTGCCAAAATGGTCTATATAAATTACATTGCCTTCTATCCTTTGAGCACGTACCTTAGGGATAAAGTTGCTGATATATAGGTGTTCGCTATAGGGGGTGCCCAATGCTGCTGCGGGTGTCCCTTGGCAAAGTTGCTGGGCAATCTTGGTGGAAAACTCTAAGGTGGGGAAGATGGATCGCCTGTCCTGCAAATCCAGCAGATAGACTTCCAGCCCCTCCTGATTGCGAGTGAATAGGGTGATAAAACCATTGTCCGCGGTGATAAAGTACTGTTCTTCATAGACTAAGAGCAAAAGACCTCGTTCAGTGGAGAGTTCATTATTAACTCCCATAATATGTATTGTCCCTTTGGGGAAGTAGCGATAAGCCCCTTGTAACAAATAGGCTGCTTCGGTGATACTGTAACGATCTACTTGGTGGGAGATATCCACAATACGTGCCTCGGGAACAAGACTGTAGAGCTGTCCCTTGAGAGCACCCACGCTGTAATCTTGTTCTCCAAAATCCGTTGTAAGGGTGATGATATTTATTTCTTTCATAGCTTGATATGTTCGTACAAATGTAAGAAAAAACTTGTAATTGGCTACTATATTTCCAATTTCTTTTTATCTTTGCCCCTTAGGAACTTTTCTCAACTGTTATGGCTACCAACAAAAATGCACTAATACGGTATAAAACGATTGATAAATGCTTGAGAAATACCTCACGCTTTTGGACGATAGATGACCTTATTGACGCCTGTACTGAGGCCCTTACCGAATACGAGGGCAAGGAAAATGTCGTCAGTAAGCGTACCGTGCAGCTCGATATTCAGAATATGCGCAGTGATAAGATAGGGTATAATGCACCGATAGAGGTTTTTGATAACAAATATTACCGCTATGCCGATCCTGAATATAGTATCACCAAGACAGAAATTCCCTATGAAGATATCAAGAAAATGCGTGAGGCGGTGGATTTCCTCAAGGAGTTTAAGGATTTCTCTTTCTTCAGGCACATGAGCGGTATCGTACATAGGTTGGAGGATTCCATTATCCTCTCTGCTGCCAAGCGTCCTGCTATTCACATGGATAAGAACGAAGACCTCAAGGGATTGGAATATGTAGATCCTATCTATCAAGCCATTATCCATAAGCAAGCCTTAGCTATTTCTTACAAATCCTTTCGGGCAAGGCAAGCCCATGTGCTAGAGCTGCACCCACAATTCCTCAAAGAGTATAATAATAGGTGGTTTCTCATTGCTTTTTACAAGTCTGACGTGCTTACCTTAGCTCTTGACCGCATGGAAAGTGTGAATATTTTATCAATCTCCTATGTTGATAAAAAAATAGATCCCAATGAATACTTCAAGGATATCATAGGTGTTACCCTCTCTCGTGGCAATCCCATAGAGGAAGTTGTTTTTTGGGTAGATAATAATAATGCTAACTATTTGATCACCAAACCTTTTCATCATACTCAGGAGATAGTAGAGGAGCGAGAGGATGGGATTATATTCCGCATTAAGGTACGTCATAATTACGAGCTAGAGCGGCTTATTTTGGGATTTGGAGCTAGTATAATCGTTTTAGCCCCTTCACGACTAAGGAGAAATATATCCTCATTATTGAAAAAAGCAGTTGCTAATTATACTGAAGAAAAACTAAAGGAGTGATAAAATATGTCTTGTTTCTCAGAAACGTTGAAAAATATTGTAATTTTACCCTTTAAAAACAGAAAGCACAATGAAATCATTTATAAGTTATACTCTTCTTTTTCTTTTACTTATGGGAGGTTGTCGTACCTCCAAGGTAACCAATACACAAGGCACTGCCGATAGTCGTCTCAAGGCAAAGGAAATTCTCGAAAAGCATCAAGAGACTTTCCCCGCTTTTGAGACACTGGTTGGAACACTGACCGTATCTTATTCCAAGGTGGGTAAGATTGGGCAGGCGATCCCACTGTCTTTTAGAATGAAAAAGGGGGAAGCCATTTGGCTCAGTGCCCCCTTAGGGATGGCCAAGGCACTTATTACTAAGGATAAGGTACAGTTCTATAACAAGCTTGACAATACCTATTTTGAGGGGGATTACACTATCTCAGAAAAATACTTAGGGGTACATCTTGGCTTTGAGGCTTTGGAAAATTTGCTCTTAGGACAATTGCTTTTCCGTGACCGACACACGACTTTCACTCCTGAAGAGGAGCGTTACAAAGGGGCGCTTAGAAAGGACGGATTGGACTTATCTTTCTTCCTTAACGCAGCTTTCAGAATGGATAGTTTGCTGATTGTACAAGAGAAACAAACTGAGCAAGAGCGTTCTCTCTCTGCTGCTTATACCTATCAGACGGTAGAGGGGCAGCTCTTCCCGCTCTCCCTATTGTTACAGGGCAGTCAGGGAGGGGATCAGGTACAGCTAAACTTGCAACTTAGTAGCTTACAGCGCAATGTGTCTGTTAAGTTCCCTTATACAGTACCTGCTGGTTTCCAACCCTTAACCCTCCAACCCTAATGCATCGTATTCTCTTATTCATACTCATCACTTCATTTACAGCTACTTTTGCCCAGACCTCCCAGAAACAAAAACAGCTGGAGCGGCAGAAGAAAGCCCTCTTGGAGCAAATCCGAGAGATGTCCGCCCTACGTTCCCAACAAGCACAGGAACGCAAGAGCTTGGCTACCCAAATAGAGGAGATTAGCGAAAAAATTTCTGCGCGTACCCAGCTGATTCGTGTAACGAATCATCAGGCTAACCTGCTCTCCCAACAGATCAAGGAAAACCAAAATCAGATGGCTAGCCTTAAGAAAGAATTGGAAGTACTCAAAAAGAGTTATGCGGCGGTGATAGAACAGTCCTATAAGACACGCTCACCCAAAAGCCGTTGGCTCTTGCTTTTGGCTTCTGAGAGTTTTGCTCAGGGCTACAAGCGACTCAAATATTTGCAACAGTATAGCCAATATAGGAAAAAACAAGCCCAAGAAATACAAGAGAAAAACACCCTGATACAGCAGCTGACGGACTCCCTTTCTCTTCAGCATAATTACCAACGTAAGATAGTGGAAGAGAATCAGAAGGAGCAAGACCGCCTTTCCCAAGAGCGCAAGGCACAGGAGACCCTTGTCGCCTCTATCAAAAAGAAAGAAAGTGAGTATGCCGATGAGATAAAGAAGAAACAAGCACAGGCCAATAAGATAGATAAGGAAATAGACCGACTGATCCGCCTTTCCATAGCTGAGGCAAACAAAAAGGGCAAAGGCAAGAGTACCTCCTCAGGCACTACCTCAACCTCAGGAAAGACAAGCAGCGATAAGATCTTCGACCTTACCCCAGAGGGACAAGCACTCTCTTCGGATTTTGAAGCAAACAAAGGAAAGCTCATTTGGCCAATTGAGCGTGGGTACAAGTCACAAGGCTTTGGTACTTATGATGATCCTGTGTATCCAGACCTGAAACATTATAATAATGGTATCACCCTTATGGCGCCACGTAATTCCGATGCGCGCTGTGTGTTCAATGGAGAAGTCTCGGCTATTATCTCGGTGCCTGGAGGTAACAAGGCCGTACAGGTGAGACATGGGAATTTCATTACCATATATTATAACCTTATACAAGTATATGTAAGTAAGGGGCAGAAGGTATCCGCCAAAACCCCTTTAGGAAAGATATTTACCGATAGTGAGGGACGAACAGAGATGAAATTCTTTGTCTATAAGAATACCAATAAGCTCAATCCCGAACATTGGCTTAGAGAATAAAACATAACAAGATGAAATTCAGACTATGGAAACAAGACCCCTTTGGGCATGCTCTGTGGATAAAACGGTTGATCATACGCGTTTTAGGTCCCTTAACCCACAGGCGATATAGGGGGTTCAATCATTTGCTGATAGAAGGATCAGAGATTATCCGCACCTTGCCTGATAAGGGAGTGCTTTTCATCTCCAATCACCAGACTTATTTTGCTGACGTGGTAGCCATGTATCATGTGTTCAATGCCAGTCTCCATGGCCGAGTGGATAGTCTCAAAAACATAAGTTATATATGGCATCCTAAGCTTAACCTATATTATGTGGCCGCTACCGAGACCATGCATGCAGGGTTATTGCCTAAGATTCTCTCCTACGTAGGAGCAGTACAGGTCAGTCGCACATGGCGTGAGAAGGGTAAGGATATACAAAGGGAAGTCAAGACAGAAGATGTGGAGAATATAGGAATAGCCCTAAATGATGGTTGGCTGATTACCTTTCCGCAGGGTACTACCTCTCCATGGAAACCTATTCGCAAGGGGACAGCACACCTGATAAAGACCTACAAACCCATTGTAGTACCCATAGTGATAGATGGATTCCGTCGTTCCTTCGATAAGAAGGGCGTGGTAGTCAAAAAGAAAGGGGTTACCCAGCGTATGCACATAAAACCGCCCTTGGAAATTGATTATGAAAGAGAAAGTGTAGAGGAAATAGTAGAAAAAGTAGCCCTAGCCATAGAGCAACACCCCTCATTTATCAAGGGAGGAGATGAATAATAGGGGTGTTAATAACTTATTTTGAAAAAAACAAATATTTTTGTTGGCGGAATAAAAAATTGTTGTATATTTGCACCTCGCAAAGGAGAAGTAAAAAACGCTTGTTTTTTGCGGTGAATAGTGTTCATTTTTGCCGGTATAGCTCAGTTGGCCAGAGCACGTGATTTGTAATCTCGGGGTCGTGGGT
>NZ_CALHGG010000062.1 GCF_938029845.1 uncultured Capnocytophaga sp. | reverse complement strand
TCATCAAAGGTATATATGAATGTATATTTTTCATCTAGAATACCCTTACGGTATATTTGTTCTTCTGTTATACTACCATTTTTAGCTCTGTTGTAAAGAATATCCCAATTTTCTTTATCATTCTTATGATTCTCTTCAATCACATTGTTATTTTTATCATACTTATAAAGAATCTCTGTATCTTGCAAATAATATTCAATCAAATTTCCATTATCATTATACACCGCTTTCAATTCAAATTGTGTTTTATTTTGATACAAATGACCTCCTGTAATATAACCTTTATCATCATAAGTGGTCAAAAGATAATCTCCATCATTGAAAAACATCTTGCCTTCAGTTCGGTTGCCCTTATCATCATACTCATAAGCAAATTTCTTCTCATAAGAATAGATATTATCCTTATTATAATATACTATTTTGGTAAGGTACCCCTTCTGGGTAAATACAGAGAGTGTATTTTGCATCTTATCTTTCTGCTTACGATTCTTTGCATCATAGGTTTTCACCCTTAGTGTTTTGATAGCACCTTTAAGCTCTTGGGTTGTCCAATCATTCTTTACTTCTGTATTAGTAACATTTGTTTTGTTTTCAGGAGCTGTATCCATTTCTGAGATAGGTTCTCTTAGTTCTTTTTCTCCTTCTCCATATGTTATCTCTCTATCGGTGAGATAGATTGCCTTTCCGTTAAGATATTCTATACGCTGAATCCAGTTGTCCTTCTCATCAAGGGTATATATATAGGTATGATTAGCAAGTGTCTTCCCATCCTTAGCATACTTTTTCCTTTCTACCATATTCCCTTTATCATCATAGGCATAGGAATACTTAAGATTTAGTTCCCCATCAGAATTATATATATTTGTTTCTGTACATAGGTCTAGATCGTTATATGTATTTATCTGCTTTTGTTCGAGCTCTCCCTTTTTGTTATAGATTTCTTCTTCAAGGGGTAATTGTTTGTCATTATAGAAACGTATTTCCTTTTGCAGAAATGCACCTTGACCATTATAACTATTGATCTCTACCTCATTAGTTTCTGGATCATAACTATAAATATATCTTGTTTTGAGTGTTCCGTTTTCTTTAAACTCATTCACTAAGGCACGATTCCCTTTCGTATCATACCTATATACATAGTTTCGCATTGCCTTATCTGTTGTAGAAAAAAAAGTTTTTTCTACCTGATTTCCTTTGTTGTTAAATATAGTAAGGGTATTCTCTCGCTCGGAAGTTCTAGCTTTCTTCTCTACTTGGTTGAATTTTTCAATTACTGAATAAGAAGACATTCGTACTTGCTTAATCTCTCCTTGTAGATTCTGTTGTTTCAGATCATTATAAAGTTCCTTCCCACCACAACTCATGAGAAAGAGAGGTATAATAAAATATAAGATTCTGGTCATATCGGTCAAATTTTTCTGCAAAAATACATCTTTTTTCACTATTTGCCAATTTTGTAGAAAAAAATTACTCTCATTACATGATTATCAAAATGGCATTCTTTTTGTATTCAGAGATTATACATAAGTCTTTAGAAAACTTTTACAGACAAAATAAAATTGAAAAACACTATAAATCAACACCTTAAAAAAACCAATATAAAGATAATCAATAATTTTGCGTTTTATTGGGTATCATCATTAAAAAAATATAGTATATTTGTTGCGTTTTAATAACTAAATTAATTTGTATGATAAAAAATATTTTGCTTCTTGCCTCCTTTTTAGTATTTTCTCCTTGTTTTTCACAAAATGATAGTGCTTTCCAAGAGGGTGAATATCTAAAATTTCGAGTACGTTATGGAATTTTCAACGCTAGTTATGCCTCTCTCTTACTAAAAAACAAAGTGTATGAGGGCAAAACAGTATATCATGCCTTAGGAAAAGGAGAAACCACGGGATTAGCTAAGTTATTTTTCAAAGTTGATGATACTTATGAGAGTTATTTTGATAAAAATACGGGGAAACCCTATTTTTTCAATCGTGATATCTATGAAGGGGGGTATACCAAGAAGCTGAATTTCTTTTTTAACTTTAATAATAACAGCTTGCGTATCAAAAATTTGGAGAACAACGAAGAAAAAAATATGCCTATACAGCCTGATATAAAGGATGTAATCTCCACACTATACTACCTACGTAACAATCCTAAGATGAACTCACTAAATAAGAATGATGAGGTGAGCATGGATATGATTTTTGATGATGATGAGGTATACCGATTCCGACTAAAATTCCTAGGAAGGGAAAAAGTAGACACTCCTCTAGGAGAGATTAACACCCTTATTTTCAGACCTTTAGTTCAAGACGGACGTGTATTCAAAGAGCAAGAAAGCCTTACTCTATGGATTAGCGATGATCTCAATAAGATTCCTGTCAAGATAAAGGCGAGCCTTCGAGTAGGTTCTTTAGTAGGGGAAATTGTTAGTTTTAATGGATTAAAACACCCTACTGTACTGAAAAAATAATTTATTATGGAAAAAGATTTAAGTAATTTAAGGCTTGTCTATTTGTTAGGAGAACTCTTAGAAAAAGACCTCAGAGAGAATCCGATGGAACAATTCCAACAATGGTTCTTACAAGCACAACAATCTGATACAGTACAAGAACCTAATGCCATGTCAGTGGCTACCATAGGGTTAGATGGTTTCCCCAAGACTCGTGTAGTACTTCTTAAAAGGTTTACAGATGAAGGTTTTATCTTCTATACCAATTATAATAGTGAAAAAGGAAAAGCCATATTGGCAAACCCAAATATCTGTCTGTCATTCTTCTGGCCAGTATTGGAACGACAAATTATCATCAAAGGAACAGCAGAGAAACTCCCAACCAATCTCTCAGATGGTTACTTCCAATCGCGTCCTCGTGGTAGCCAATTAGGGTCTATCGTTTCCCAACAGAGTGAGGTAGTACCTTCAAGGGAATACTTACAAGAACAACTCTCCTCGTTGGAAAAAGAAATGGAAGGGAAGCCGCTAAAGCGTCCTGCACATTGGGGAGGTTTTTTGGTGCGACCCATCTCCTTGGAGTTCTGGCAGGGACGTCCTAACCGACTCCATGACCGTATCAGATATACCCTACAAGCCGACTATGACTGGAAAATAGAACGCTTGAGTCCTTAAAAAATATTAATTAAACCAAAAATTGGTAGAAAAATATTTTTTTATTAACAAGTACCCTTTTTTTCTTTTATGTATAATGAAAAATGTGTACTTTTGTGCCGAAAAAATCTATGACTTTATAATATTGACATATGAAAAATTTAGATACTTATATAGAGGATTTGTTATTCAAGCACCA
>NZ_CALHGG010000061.1 GCF_938029845.1 uncultured Capnocytophaga sp. | reverse complement strand
TGCCTTTGTTGGTCTTTATGTGTTCAAATAAATCCTTCATTTTTTTAGTTCTTAAAGACGGTACAAAAATACACAATTATTTTGGCCTAACATACTTTTTTACAAAAAAACTTTACTTTCGCTTGTGTATCCCATTCTTTTGTTGTATTTTTGCCACACATAATGTGTTTAATTTTTGTAACTTATGGAAGATCAGTTTGACACAAGCAAAGCCGCTATGTCCCGAAGGCTCAATGAAGTGTTCTTGTACATACGGAAAAATACAGAATATGTTACCCAAACCCTTTTCGCACAGAAGATAAAAGAGCCTCGCAGCAACCTTTCGGCGGCGCTCAATGGTAATGAAAAATACATGACCGAAGGGGTCATCAAAAAAGTAGTAGCGGCCTTTCCTGAGATAGATAAGGAGTGGATGCTTTCAGGTCGTGGAGAAATGCTTGTAGAGGAGGACTATCAGGACGGTGGTCAATTCCTAAAAGCGGAACGAGAGAAATATGGTCTTACTCTAACTGATATATATGAACATACTCATATCCCTGTAAGAAAACTCAAAGCCTATGAGATGCATGAGGAGGATATGCCCGATAGAACTCGTTCCCTCTTGGAACTCTATTTTGACCAAGTGGCCTATGAGTACGAAAGTCAAGATGATGAGGACTTGAACATTCCTATACTGAAGACAGAAGTAGTATCTTCCCTTGTAAAAGTCCCTTACTATGATGTGGATTTTGCAGGAGGCTGGTCTACCGAAGAGCTTTTTACACAGGTAAAACCCTCCTTTATCATCAGCTCTCCGGACTTTGATCGAGCTGATTTTGCTTGTAATCTTATTGGTAATTCTATTTCCAAACGTATCCGAAGTGGCTCTGTTATTGGTCTAAGGCGCATAGAGGATTGGCAGACGTACTTTCCAACTAATGAACTCTATGGGGTAATTACCAAAAATCAGATTCGTACAGTGAAAATCGTTAAGCGTAGTAAGCAAAAGGGCTTCTTGGAGCTTATACCAGATCCTTTGCCAGAGCTTAATAATCCTCCTTATGAGATGGAACTTATTCCCATGAACTATGTAGTAGAGTTCTATCAAGTAGTAGCTTGGGCTTTCTTTGAGAGAATCGCCATGTAGGAGAAGAGCGAAAAGAGAAGAGTGAAAAGCAGTTATTCACTCTTCTCTTTCCATTTATTTAAGAAAGTCAAGGTCAGCGTTGCTCTTTTGTAGGTTTTCGTTTTCTTTCGCCAGATCGTAAGCTGTTTCCCCTAAGGAAGTAGTAAGCGCTTTGTTCGCTCCCTTCTCTATCAGATACTTGAGGATAGAGGTGTCTTTGGCTGTTAGGGCTGCTTTTATAAGAGGTGTTTCACCATCTTCGTTTTGGGCGTTGATATCTATATAAGGCCAAGAGAGAATTTTCTCTATGAGCTTAAGATTACTTTTTACAACAGCCATATGTAGGGCAGTGTCTCCGTGAGCATTGGCAGCTTGTAAGGCTACTAAATACTTCTTCAAAAGAGCTGTTTTTTGTTCAAAATCGGCATCATTGCCTTTTTTGCGAGGGTTATAGCTAGCAAGGAGTGCCTCTACTACATTTACGCCTTTTTTACTTACCACTCCAGTATGAGCACCTTGCTCCAAGAGGAAGGCAACTACCTCGCTACTGCTGCGTTGTAGGGCAATGAGCAGGGCTGTCTCTCCTTTTACATTGGCTTTGTTAAGGAGTTCTTTGTCCTTATCCAAGAGCTTTACTAGCTCCAAGTTATTCCCATAGCAAGCATTCATAAGGCAGGTGTTTCCCTCCTTGTCTGTAACATCTGTGGTAGCCCCTTTTTCTATAAGATAGAGAGCAGCAGGCAGGTCTTGACGACGTGCTAAGTAGTGTAGTGCTGTAGCACCCTTATAATCGGTAGCATTAGCAGAAATTTTCTGGTTTTCAATCAAATATTGATATACTTCAATAGGATTATTGGGCTGGCGCACTACTCCTTCAGCTGCCATAGGTAAGGCTTGGGGGGTGGCTTTTACCTTCTTACGCAAGGTCTTAAGCAGGTTTACATTGCCTTTTCGAGCAGCATAGTCAAAGGCAGTAGCCCCACTAAGGCTTGTTTCTTTGAGCTTGAGACCTTTACTTACAAAATATTGAGTAAGAGAGAGTTTGTCATCATCGAAGGCAATAGCCTTCATTAGAATTGTTTCCCCTTGGTCATATTTTGCTTTAGGGTCTATTCCAGCCCTAAAGAAAGCTTCATATAGCATAGGATTCGTATTACCGAAGAGGGCTGCAAAGGTAATAGGGGTATAGCCCTTGCTGTCCTTGGCATGAATATCACTACCTTGTTCCAATAGGTAGTGGATGAGTTCTACATTCCCAGCGCTTGCTGCCCAAAAGAGATAAGTACGTCCGTCATGGGTGGTTTTTGTCACACTGTTGCCTTGTTGTTCTATCAGGTAGATAGCTGTGGGGGTAGGCACTTTGCCAAGAATAGCTAAAGAAGGCGCATCAAAAGCAGCTTCATTGAGAGCCGAAGGGCTATTGCCTGCTTCTATGGCAGTTCTTACTTGACTGATAGTAGTGTTTTCGTTCCAAAAATTACGATCAAAGAATACATTTTGCTGGCTCATGGCGGATATGCTTGCCAAAAGTGTTATGACAGAGAACAGTTTTTTCATAAGTGAAAAGTTAATAGGCCGAATTCAAGTTACAAATGCAACTTTTCAGTTAGACATTGATTTGATTTTGCAAAGTTATTAGAAAAGAATTCTAATGGTGTTAGGTAACCGAGTCTTTTTCTCGGTCTGTTATTTAGTTTATCCTGTATCATTTTGACATCTTCCTCTGTTAGATCCTCAAATGAACTGCCTTTGGGTATAAACTGCCTTATAAGACCGTTCAGGTTCTGATTTGATCCTCATTCCCAACTATGATATGGACGGGCAAAATATACATCTATTTTAAGGGAAGAAGCAATCTGCTGGTGATCTGAGAACTCTTTCCCATTGTCAGCCGTTGCTGTATGTAACAAGTCTTTAATAGGGCTAAGTATATCCACCATAGCTTTGGTAAGCGGTTTGGCTTCTTTCCCTTCAAGTAATGCCAACCAACATATTCCAGTTGCCCTATCGTTTATCGTAAGCAAGGCTCCTTTATGGTTCTTTCCAATCATGGTATCAATTTCTAAATCCTCAAAACGGCTTCTTTGCTCCACTATAGCTGGGCGATTTTCTATGCCTACTCTATTACTGATGATGCCTCTATTGTCCCTGGAAGCACCACGTTTTCGATACCGCCTACCTTTGCGTCGTAGGTGAGTATGTAGGTCTCCGCCACGCTTCTTATCCTCCCATATATGCTGATAGATACGCTCATGGCTAATACATTCCAATCCTTCCAATTCGCATCTTCCAGCGATCTGTTCTGGACTGAAGTCCTCTCTGAGTAATTCTTCAACACGTTCACGTACAGCTTGAGTAAAGTGGATTTTTTTTGGTTTTTTTGCATTCGCTTCTGGTATTTTCGCTGTGCCAAATCAACATTGTATTGCCCGCTTCGCTTGTCACAATTACGTTTAAGCTCACGGCTAACAACGGATTTGTCTTTACCTATGGCAGAGGCTATAAAATTAATTTTACAACCTTGTTGCTTCATCACAAAAATTGTGTACCTTTGCTCTTTGGTTAAATGACCCATTCTTTTGAACTTTTGGACGGAGGCAAAGATAGTCATTTTCCCCTGCTCAGACAAAGGGAGGATCTATTTTTTTCCTCTCTTTTGTTTGAGTAAAGTTTTTTATTTACTTCCTACCTCCGAAAAAGTTGCATTTATTAGTTGAATTTAGGCAATCTAAAACAATGCTTACCCTCATATTCATTCCTATTGCCATAGGGGTAGCTC
>NZ_CALHGG010000060.1 GCF_938029845.1 uncultured Capnocytophaga sp. | reverse complement strand
AAGAAACTACCTAAATAGTAAAGAGTGAAAAGTGTAAGCACGCAATGTGTTATTCACTTTTCACTCTTCACTAATCACTATAATCACTTTTCACTAATCACTTTTCCTATTTCTCCTATAGGATAAGAGGCTTGTTCTCCGCTCTGCATGTGCTTGAGGACTGCGGTACCTGCGGAGAGCTCTTCTTCTCCGATGAGTACGACATACTTCACCTTTCGGCTGTCGGCATAGGCCAATTGCTTCTTGAGCTTAGTGGCTTCAGGGTAGAGTTCTACCTTGTGTCCTTGCGCTCTTAGTTGTTGTACCAAGCCAAAAGAAACCAAAGCCTCTCTATCTCCAAAATTCACACATAACACTTCCAAACTCTCTGCTATGGCAGTAGGAAATAATCCTAATTGTTCTAAAACAAGATAGATTCTGTCCAGTCCAAAGGATATTCCAATTCCACTCATCCCTTTAAGGCCAAAGATAGCTGTAAGCTCATCATAACGACCACCTCCTCCTATGGAACCTAAGGAGACTTCACGGGGAGCTGCTACCTCAAAGATAGCCCCTGTATAGTAATTCAGTCCACGAGCTAAGGTTACCTCTAGCTCCAAAGTAGCTGTTTGTAAGCCCAACTGTTGGGTCTGTGCGTGTATAAACTCTAAATCGGCTACTCCTTCTAAGCCTACAGAAGAAGTTGCAAGCAATTCCTTGAGCTGACTTATCTTCTGAGAGAAATCACCCTCAAGAGAGAAAACAGGTTGGATTTTGGCAATTGCTTCCGCCGAGATACCTTTAGAACACATCTCTTCTTCTACCTTTTCCTTACCTATCTTATCAAGCTTGTCCAAAGCTACTGTAAAGTCAATCAGCTTATCAGGTGCCCCAATAATCTCAGCAAAACCAGAGAGTATCTTACGGTGATTCATCTTGATTGTTACTCCCTTGACTTGTAAGGCTGTAAAGACGCTATCATAGAGCTGAACAAACTCCACTTCCTGCCAAAGGCTACGAGCCCCTACCACATCGGCATCGCACTGATAGAACTCTCGATAGCGTCCTTTTTGTGGACGATCTGCACGCCAAACGGGCTGTATCTGATAACGCTTGAAAGGAAAAGCGATCTCATTCTGATGCTGCACCACATAACGAGCAAAAGGTACCGTAAGATCATAGCGCAATGCTTTCTCACTTATTTGAGAAGTAATCCGCTGGCTGTTACGTTCCTCATAAAGATCTTGAGGTACATCCTTTAGAAAATCTCCTGAGTTAAGTATCTTAAAGATAAGGCGATCTCCCTCTTCCCCATACTTACCCATAAGTGTTTCCATATTCTCAAAACTGGGAGTTTCAATAGGCTGAAAACCATAGCTTTCGAAAGCTTGGCGAATAGTCTGAATAATATAATTGCGCTTAGCAACTTCCTCTGGAGAGAAGTCACGTGTTCCTTTGGGTATACTAGGTTTTTGCATTGTACTATGGTTATTATAATAAAGAACAGCTAATCTTCATTAACTGTTCTTTATATTGGCACTTAATTTAATTTCTAAAGATCAATCCACATTATCATGTAGATAGCTGTTATTTTCACGTATTTGAGCTATATTATTGGAATCCAAACTAATAGAACTACGAGAAACCGATGGGGTCATAGTAGTGGAAGAAATATCCACATTCTTTCTCATATAAGCAGGAGTATTCTCTAAATCCTCTATTCTATAATTATTTTGGGAAGAGAACTGATAGCTCATATTCTTAAAGGTCGTTTTACGGTTGGCCGCATTTTCCTTAAGCGCTGAAAGATAAGTGTTATGATTGGTCTCATTAGGTTGTTGTGTGACCTTAGCAGGTTCCTTTATACGTATTTCAGCCTTAAACTCCTCTTCTTCAGTTTCCCTCTGTGGAGAGCGTGCTTGAGTGAGCATCTCCTCCATTTCAAGGTAGTTGTCTAGATTATGTATAATCTTTCCATTTTCTTCAATAGGCGCCACTGCTACTTGCTCCATTACAGGGACTGCTTGGGGCTTTTCTTGCTCCATATAGACTACTTTGCGCTCTACTGCTTGTTGTCTTTGAGGGGCTACTTTAGTGGCTGTTGTTTTTTTTTCTTGGTAGATAACAAAATTTTCCTGCTGAATAGGTACCATGCGCTCCACTACTTCAAAATGAACTGGAAGTTGGTATAGACTCTCATCTATATTTATGGTCTTCGCTTTTTTTTCGGAAGTGGTGTGCAGTGTAATACCCATGCTACTTTTAGTAGAGGCTTCTCCTGCTGGAGCTTGTGGAGTATCTTCCAACTGATAAACTACTTTTTCCTTTTTCTTTAGCGAATTTTCAAAAGAAATATCAGTAAATGAAGAAGTTGTATCCAATTCTTTCACAAATTGGGTATTATCATCCAAGGAATGTACTATCTTCTTAGGTTCAGCATCAATAATTTCATGTTGTTGTTCGGTGGAAAAACCCGTTGCCACAACTGTTACCATTACCTTATCTTCAAGGGAAGGTTCCTCACCCATACCCATGATAATATTGGTCTTATAACCTGTAGCCACTTCTATACCATTTCCAGCCTCACGCTGAATGTATTCGTTAATTTCTCCTACTTCATCCATGGTAATTTCATCTTTTCCATAGAGAATCAGAAGAAGTACATTCTTTGCCCCTGTGATGCGATTATCGTTGAGCAAAGGTGATTCCAAAGCTCCTTTTACTGCATCCAAAGCACGAGTTTCCCCAGTACCATAACCTGTTCCCATGATAGCGGTACCACTATTAGAAAGTACTGTATGTGCATCACGAAGGTCAATATTCATTTCAAACTCCTTGGTGATAACCTCAGCGATACCTTTGGCAGCAATGGTAAGTACTTCATCGGCTTTGGCAAAACCTGTCTTGATACCTAAGTTTCCATAGGTATCACGTAGCTTATTGTTATTGATTACAATGAGTGAATCCAACTGTTTGCGCAAATTCTCAATTCCCTTTTGGGCTTGAGCTAGACGTATCTCCCCTTCAAACTTGAAAGGACTAGTTACAATACCTACGGTAAGGATACCCAAATCGCGACATATCTTAGCAATAATAGGAGCAGCACCTGTACCTGTACCACCACCCATTCCAGCTGTGATAAATACCATTTTGGTATTGTTACCAAGCATAGCCTTTATCTCCTCTATGCTTTCCATAGCGGATTGTTCCCCTACCTCAGGGTTGGAGCCTGCTCCTAAGCCTTCGGTGAGTTCCACTCCTAAATGAATCTTATTTACTATGGGGCTTTTATCCAGCGCTTGGCGGTCAGTATTACAGATAATATAATCCACTCCACGGATATCTTGTTTGTACATGTAGTTTACGGCATTTCCACCACCTCCACCGACACCTATTACCTTAATTAGATTTCCTGTATTTTTGGGAAGATCAAATGTTACATTGTCAAATTCTATTGCCATATTTTTTTGCTGCTTTTTATCGTTATCCTATTTATTAGTGATTAGCTATTTGCAGTTAATTATTACTCTTAAATTACTCATTATCAACAATATTAATCATAAATCATTAGAGGAACGAATGACTATTTTATCCTATATTGTTCTTCGGCAAAATTATTGATTTTTTTCTTAGTTATCAACAAAAAAATGTATTTTGTTTATAACTTTTTTCGTATTAAAATAATTCGTTAATATTCACGCTCTTAAAATATTTCTTTGACAAGATTTTAAAAAATCTCTGCTTTTTTTAGGGAAAAAATAAAAGGTAAAAAGTAATAGTATTACCTTTTACCTTGTAAAGTTCCTTTACTTTTTACCTTTTATCTTTTACCTAATATTTGAGGTAGAGCCAACCTTTCTCAATATGAGATTGGTCGTTGGAGTCTTCGTACTCTAAGATATAGTAGTAAGTACCTTGTGGAAGCTTACTATCTGTACTTATGGTAACACGACCATTGGAATGACCATCAAATGGCTGGTTATTGGTATAACCATCCTTTTCATAGACAAGTACTCCCCAACGGTTGAATATCTTAAGATTATTCTTAGGATAGTACTCTATACCGTCTATCTTGAAATAGTCATTGTGTCCATCTCCATCAGCTGATACCCCATTGTAGATTGTAA
>NZ_CALHGG010000059.1 GCF_938029845.1 uncultured Capnocytophaga sp. | reverse complement strand
CCTATCTTTTGGTGGTGAATGGTAAGGAAAAAGGCTATATATGGCTCGATAGTCGCCAGGATTATGGCGGACTGTCGCCTGAGCTTAACGAGAAGGGAGAAAAACTCACCTTTGAAATGTGGTATACCGACTGGCTGAATGAGGTAGTAGCTCCTGAAAAAGTATGGTTTGAGAAATCACTTCAGTTTATCAAAAAGGCTTTTCCTAAGATAGAGGAAACAGATTTTAGGCTAATGACTTATGTGCTTTATGAGCATTACTCTGATAGAAACTTAGCAACCCTCATCGCTCACCTTTATGGACTAAACCCAATAGACATCTATTTTGAAATAGGAAAGTTTATCCAAAGAGAAAAGTACGACGAACAAACTATTCAGCAGTATGAAGCCCGATTACGAGAAAGCGGTTTTTATGATTGGGCTGCAGAGGAAGAGTAAAAAATAAAAAAAGAGTATCTTTGCCTAAAATAGATAACAATGAGTCATAGTTCTAAAACAATATCAACATTCACAAGTGTGGAGGCAATGGAAAAGTTTATCAACGATGTGAATTCGGAAGAAGGCTTTACAGATTGGAACTTAACAGAAGAAGAGTTTCAACAGCTTTGGAACTCGCACCTATTTCACGAACTTAATTACAAATTAGATAAACTTATTGATGACTATGAATGGGAGGATATTATAGGGGTAGAAGCGCTACAAAAAGCCTATGAAGTTACAGAAGCTAATACCATAAGCAAACTACCTGTCGGACAGAAATTATTAGCAATGCTTCATAAAGCTATAGAATACAAAACAGGGATATTCTTTTTCTTTTGACAATACTGATGTTATGAATAAAATATTTCAAGTAGAAAAGCTTTTAAACACTAATGAAAATACATTTTCAGTAGCAGGAAGAGTGATTGCAGGGAATAGTATTCAGAAAGGAAAGGTTTTTAATCTTATGAAAATAGAAAATAACACTTTGGTAGAGGTAAATTTCTTGTTAAAACAAATAGAAATGTATGGTCGTTCTATTGATTTTATAGATTTAGGGTGTACAGGAGTGCTATTTTTAGAAGGAGAATGCCCTACTACTCAAATAAAAGAACTTCTCTGATGAATTACCTAAATAAACTAATTCTCATCTTATTAGCAACAACAATCATTCCTATGCAAGCACAAAAAACCAAAGAGAATTTTTCTCAGTATTTCATTAAAGCCTTTACAACAGACCAGCAAGTGATAGAAGCTACTATTACTTTTTATAAAGAAGATAGAGGAAATTCCACAGTGTTATTAAATATGTTTTCTAAAGATGAAACGTTCACCTATACGGGCGGAAAAGTAAAGGTTTTTGTAATGACTTATCACGACGCGCTTAATCATCATTACGAAATGGTTTCACATGAGGTAAGGTCGCTATTCTATATCCTTCGCAAGCGTTTAGAACAGCAGGGCATAAAACTATTGATACAAGGGGCAAGGCGTCATTATTATATGATTCGGCATTTCAAACAGAATTTTCGAGCGGTAAAGTTAGTTTTAGGAAAAAGGTATGATTATGATAGTGCCGAAATAATAAATATCTTTGATCCCGAGAACGATTTTTCACAAATAGCTACCGTTCAGGAGCAAGAAGAATACTTTAACCAATGGTTTGAAAGCATTATAGGAGTAAAATACGATGAAAATAAGAGAGATAGTGAATAATAACTATTTGATAGACCTTATTACCGATAACCACAATACTCCTTTTTGGGAAATCGCCTACCATTGGCATAGAACGTATCAGGCTAAGGGCATACAATATCAGCATTTTGTAGGAGAGATTACCACTACTTATGACATTCCCGAAGCCCTTATTTCTTTGCTGGATAAACAATGTCAATTAGTTAATGAGGGTGTTTTCTCAGTTGGTGAAATTATCGGGGATAAGATAAAGGCTTTTGAACTCAAATTGCAAAATAAGAACGTCACTATTGTAAACCTTTATATAGAAGGCAATGGAGTAGATTTTTGTATTGTAGAGAAAAATAAAGAGAAATAATTATGTTTCAAAATGATATAAACACAAAAACTATTGATTTTGAAAAAGACCCTAATAATTTGCCAAAGTATAACACACTCTTTCAAGAAAGTGAGTACTTAGAAGTAGAATTGTGTATTGAAACGTTTTATATAAGGGAAATTTGTGCTGAAATTAAAAATGAAAAGGGAATCATAGTAAGGTTAATATTTAATTATGTAAGAGATTTTTATACTCCTACAGGAAATTACTTTGATTGTAAGGATAACCAAAGATGGGAGGATAAATGGACTCATTGCAAGTTGAGACTTGAAGAAGAGACTACCATAAGACAAATGTTGTGCCCCATCACCATACCTAATTATAGCTTATATGAAGAGAACAACGGATTCTTTATTAAAAGTAGGAATTTGTCAATAGTAATTTGAGCAGCTTAAGAAGAGGGGATGTGCATCAAAGTCGCTTTATATTTATTCGTTCAATGGCGATTTAGCTTACAAAGTATGTAAGCAAATAGTAAAAGGCGAGTATAAAGCCCCTATCATACGAAAACCTTGAGCTATTTCATTATCAATTGATCTAAAAATTACATTTTATTTTTCTTAGAAAAAATTTGTTGATTCAAAAAAATATATTACTTTTGTCGCAAAAATAACAAGTGTTATATTACTATTGTTATATAAAGAAATTTATGCCGAAACCAACAACAATAACTCAAGAAGTAATTATAGAAACTGCCTTCGAAATGGTACGAAAGGAAGGCTTTGGAGTGCTTTCTGCTCGAAATATTGCCAAGCAAATTGGTTGCTCCACTCAGCCCATCTATTGGTCTTATAAAAATATGGATGAATTAAAAGCTGAAATCTGCAAAAAAGCACTGCCCTTCTTGCAAAGTGTAGTGCTCAGTTACTCAAAAACAGGGAATACTCTTTTGGATTTAGGACTCGGATACGTCCGGATGGCACACACCGAGCCCGCCCTATTCAAAGCTTTTTATATGGATAACGTTAGCAATGTAAAACTTACTGACATTTTTCCCGAAAGTGAGCGAGTGGTAGAAATAATGAAAAATAGCGAGGAATGCCGCAGCCTATCTGATGAAGAGCTGAAGAATAGCATTGCTAAAGGTTGGATGTTAGCACACGGTATCGCTTCATTAGTCGCAGTGGGTATGCTTGTCTACGACGAAGATAAAATTTTAGAAATATTAAAATAAACCTGCCTTAATATGAAAACCAATAAAAAAGCACTTCGGAATGTAATCCTATTTAGCTTGGTAGCTATCTCTTGCGGATGGATAGGCGTTGGGTTGAATCAGTTACTTGGTGAGCCTTCTAATTTAGAGTCTTTAGGATCAGGAATTTTTATTGTTACTCCTACTGTGTGTATCGTTTTACTCCGCCTTTTAGGTGGCGATGGTTGGAAAGATTTCCCTTTAAAACCTCGTTTCAAGCAAAACATTCGCTGGTATATCTTTGCTATTGCAGTCTATCCCTTGGTTATTGGCATAACACTATTTGTAGGCAAGCTATTAGGTTGGGTAGATGTGAGCAAATTTACTATTGCTGCCTCTCTTCCTGTACTTGCGGTAGCTTTTTTGCCTAGTTTTATCAAAAATATCTTTGAAGAATCGGCTTTTCGAGGCTATCTCACTGTAAAAATGGAACAACTTACCAAAAACGAATGGCTGATTTATGTAGTGGTGGCATTCGTCTGCCAAATATGGCACCTGCCATACAACCTCATATTCTTAGACGATGCTTACCAGGCAACCTTCTTCCCTTATAGCAAAGAGTTATTTGTTTTGGTAAGCTTTGTGGTTATTGCTGTTTGGACAATAATGTACACTGAAATTTTCTTCCTCTCTCGCTCTCTATTATTGGTAGTTTTGATGCATACAATGAAAGATGTTTTTAATCCTCTCATTTCAGAAGGATTTACTGTTATTTCACCCGATAAAATACTTTTAGTATCGCCCCTTTTTGGCATTATTCCAACATTGATATACTTGACTATAGGCTTGTATCTGAGAAAAATACGCAAAAGTAAAGAGTACCTTCATTCATAATGAATAAATCATATAAACAAAAATGTTAACAATATGAACAAAAACACTGAAAACCCTGTAAATGCCGCTTCTTGGGATAAGATTTTCCCTAAAAGCGATAAAGTTGAACACAAAAAAGTGTCATTCAAAAACCGCTATGGTATTACCCTTGTTGGAGACTTGTATTTTCCGAAAGGGATTGAAAACAAAAAGCTTGCTGCCCTTGCTGTTTGTGGAGGATTTGGAGCAGTAAAAGAACAAGCTTCAGGATTTTATGCCCAAACAATGGCAGAAAGAGGTTTTGTAACCTTAGCCTTTGACCCTTCCTATACGGGCGAAAGTGGTGGGGAACCTCGCAATGTAGCTTCACCTGAAATCAATACAGAAGACTTCTCGGCAGCGGTAGATTGTTTAGGTCTTCAACCTTTTGTCGATAGAGAAAAAATAGGAATCATTGGTATTTGTGGTTGGGGCGGCTTTGCACTGAATGCTACAGCTATTGACACACGTATCAAAGCAGTAGCCACCATGGTAATGTACGATATGTCCCGTGTGTTTAGCAAAGGCTATTTTGATGCCAATACACCTGAAATGCGTCTGGAAATGAAGCGTTCACTCAATGCTATCCGTTGGACGGATGCTGAAACGGGAACTCCTTCCCCAGGTTATCCTATGCCGGATGCTCCTTCTGATAAAGTGCCTCAATTCTTGAATGATTATATTGAGTTTTACAAAACACCACGAGGTTTCCATGAGCGTTCCGTTTCCAATCACGTTTGGACAGCCACTACGCTGCTTTCATTTATGAATTTTCCCCTGTTAGCCTATGCGAACGAAATTGAGGTGCCAACCTTTATAATTGCAGGAGAAAATGCCCATTCGCGCTATATGAGCGAAGATGCCTATAAGCTAATAGGGAGCGAGAAAAAAGAACTGTTGATTGTCCCTAATGCCCGTCATACTGATTTTTACGACAATCAAGCTGGTATAATTCCATTTGATAAGCTGGAGACATTCTTTAGTGAAAATCTTCAATAAAACAAAGAATAAGCTTCAAGCTAATATTTCTTGAAATAGGGGACTGAAAGTAGTTATTTTTATCTTTTGCATAAAACCAACTACTTTCAGTCTCTTTTGTTTTTGATTTGGGTATGTAGACAAATAGTAAAAGACAACTACAAAACCCCAGTAGGCTTGTTTCTTGTAGTTCTTACTTGAGATTTGCTTTTAAACTTTACATAAATTAAAAAGAAATCACTATCTTTGCAGAAACCAAGTAACAAACAATAATAATTCTTATTTTATACAGAATACGAACACACATTATTTATAGAAACCTTATGAAACACTTACTTATTTTATTCTTACTCCTTACGACCAACACCTTTGCACAAGGTCCTATTGGAGATTATGCCGTAGTAAAAGATAAAGACGGCTATGTAAACATTCGCGCCAAAG
>NZ_CALHGG010000058.1 GCF_938029845.1 uncultured Capnocytophaga sp. | reverse complement strand
GCTCATCAAGAGCGTTCATTGGATTGCCGTGTCCTACAAATAGAGCTGGGATTTTTTTGGTCATTAAGAGAATTTCAATTTCTAATTTGCTAATTCAATATGCAGCTCCTTAAGTTGTGCCTCATCAATAGGAGAAGGGGCATCAATCATCACATCGCGGCCGCTGTTGTTCTTAGGGAAGGCGATAAAGTCACGTATAGTTTCTTGTCCGCCAAGCAGTGCTACCAATCGGTCAAAGCCGAACGCTAAACCACCATGAGGAGGAGCGCCATAGCGGAAGGCATTCATTAAGAAGCCAAATTGTGCTTGTGCCTGCTCAGGGGTAAAGCCGAGTAGGGCAAACATCTTGGCTTGTAATTCGCGGTCAAAGATACGTATAGACCCACCACCTACTTCGTTGCCATTGAGTACAAGGTCGTAAGCATTGGCACGTACAGCTCCTGGGTCGGTGTCGAGCAAAGGAATATCCTCAGGCTTAGGCGAGGTGAAAGGGTGGTGCATCGCAAAGAAGCGATTTTCCTCTTCATTCCACTCAAGCAGGGGAAAGTCTACTACCCATAATGGGGCATATACATCGGGATTGCGCAAGCCCAGACGCTCGGCCAGTTCCATACGGAGGGCGCTGAGTTGCCCGCGTACTTTGTTGGCTTTGCCTGAGAGGATACAGATAAGATCGCCTGCTTTGGCTCCTGTGCGCTCTGCCCACGCCTTGAGGTCGTCCTCGTTGTAGAACTTATCTACAGATGATTTGAAAGTGCCGTCTTCATTGCATTTTACATATACCAAGCCTGAAGCGCCTATTTGTGGACGTTTTACCCATTCTACCAAGGCATCAATTTCCTTGCGGGTGTAGCTATTAGCACCAGGTACGGCAATACCTACCACCAATTCAGCTTCGTTGAATACCTTAAAATCGCGGTGTTGAGCAAGGTCATTAAGCTCACCAAACTTCATTCCAAAGCGGATATCGGGTTTGTCGTTGCCATAAGTTTTCATAGCCTCAGCGTAGGTCATACGAGGGAAAGCACCAAACTCTAATCCTTTGAGTTCTTTGAGCAAGTGCTTTGCCAAGCCCTCAAAGGTTTGGATAATATCCTCTTGTTCTACAAATGACATCTCACAGTCTATCTGAGTAAATTCAGGTTGGCGGTCAGCACGGAGGTCTTCGTCGCGGAAACATTTTACGATTTGGAAGTATTTATCAAGCCCCCCCACCATAAGTAGCTGTTTGAAAGTTTGTGGGGATTGGGGCAAGGCGTAGAACTCCCCAGCATTCATACGGCTAGGTACCACAAAGTCACGAGCTCCCTCTGGAGTCGATTTAATCAACACAGGTGTTTCTACCTCAATAAACCCTTGTCCAGAAAGGTAGTTACGCACAATCATGCCTACCTTATGCCGGAAGATAAGGTTTTCACGTACAGGCGTACGACGGATATCAAGGTAGCGGTACTTCATACGGAGATCTTCGCCGCCGTCTGTATTGTCTTCAATGGTAAAAGGAGGTACTTCTGAGTGGTTGAGCAGGGTGAGTGCCGTAACGAGAATTTCTATTTCCCCCGTAGGAATATTTGCATTAATAGCTTCACGCTTGATGACAGCACCTTGTATCTGAATTACATCCTCACGAGAGAGGGTTTTGGCTTGTTCGAATACGGTTTTGTCGGTACGTTCTTCATCAAAGATTAGCTGGGTGATACCATAGCGGTCACGCAGGTCTATCCAGATCATAAAGCCCTTATTACGGATACGTTGTACCCAACCGCTAAGGGTTACTTGTTCGCTGAGGTGAGCGCTGTTAAGCGCACCACAAGTATGTGTTCTATACATTTTTTAATAACTTCTAATAACCTGCAAAAATACTCATTAATTTTGAAAAGTGCAAGATATGAGGCGATTTTATTATAGAGGAATTTAAGTTCTACAACGATTAGCACAAATGACTGCCTATTTGTAAATAATTCACTATCTTTGTCGCCCGAAACTGATATGTTATGGCAACAAGCAAAAACTACCTGAAGAAGACTTTACAACTTGTACTCCCCTTATTATTAGGGATATTCTTATGCTGGTATGCCTTTGCCCAGTTCAGCGAGCAAGAGTTATCGCTTATCAAGGAGCAATTCCTTAAGGCTGATTATTCCTTTCTGTGGTTATCGGTAGGAATGGGGTTCTTAAGCCATGTATCACGAGGGATACGTTGGCAATATACCTTAGCCTCTATGCATTATTTTCCAAAACGATATAACCTTGTCTTGGCTGTGTTTATTGGGTATTTGTTGAACCTCACTATACCTCGGTCAGGAGAAGTCTCTCGTGCCTTGATTATCAATAGGTACGACAAAGTACCTTTTGACAAGTCCTTTGGTACGATACTTACTGAGCGGGTGATAGATATGTGTATCTTATTGTTACTCATTGCAGTAGTGTTTGTTTTCCAGTTTGATCTGGTATGGCACTTTTTAGAAGGCTATTTTACTTTTTCCTATATTATAGTGATACTCTTGGTCTTGGGGCTTGTGTTTGTAGCTTTTCTCTACTGGATTTACCGCTCTACCTCTTCCATAGCACAGAAAATCCGCAAATTGCTCTCAGGTATCAAAGAAGGGATATTTTCCATTGCTCACCTAAAGAAGAAATGGCAGTTTATAGCTCATACTGTATTTATTTGGCTTATGTACTTTTTGATGTTCTATGTAGTGTTTTTCTCCATGGAACAAACTAAGGATTTGTCACTTATACAAGTGCTTACTGCTTTTGTTATTGGGAGTTTTGCCATTGTCTTTACCAATGGGGGTTTAGGTGCTTATCCGCTTTTTATAGCCAAAGTGTTATTGCTTTTTGGTGTAGCCGAGACGGTAGGTACAGCCCTAGGCTGGGTGATATGGATAGCTCAGTTCTTGATGATTGTTCTTTTCGGAGGATTGTCCTTTTTACTTTTACCCCTCATCAATAGAGGTCAGCGGTCAGTAGTCAGACTATAGCGCTGTTCGTTATTCACTTTTCACTATTCACTAATTATGACTTGTTATCACTGTGGAAATAATTGTGATCCTAAGCACCCTATTGTATTTGACGATAAACATTTTTGTTGTCAGGGGTGTCAGACGGTCTATGAAATCCTATCTACTAATAAATTAGACAAATATTATACCTACGAGCAAACCCCTGGGGCACGTCCTGAAGAGGCAGGGGAGAAGTACCATTTCTTAGACAATCCCCAGATTGTAGCCAACTTGCTGGAGTTTGACGAGGGGAATACACAAATCGTCTCTTTATATATTCCTCATATTCATTGTAGTTCGTGTATCTGGGTGTTGGAGAATTTACAGAGATTACACGAAGGTGTGATACATGCCTTAGTTGATTTTCCTAAAAAGACGGTACGCATTAGTTACCTAAAAGACAAAATCACTCTGAAAGAGTTGGTGATACTTCTATCCAAAATAGGCTATGCTCCTTATATAAGTTTGGACGATTATTCTCAGAAGAAGGACAAGAAGGGACAAAAGCAACTACTATACAAGTTGGGGGTGGCGGGTTTTGCCTTTGGAAATATTGGGCTGTTGTCCTTCCCTGGGTTCTTTGAAGACAACGAATTTTGGTTTAATCGATATAAGGATTTCTTCCGTTGGCTGATGTTTGCTTTCTCTCTACCTATAATGTTCTATGCGGCTACTGACTACTTTGTCTCCGCCTATAAGGGGATTCGCAATCGTTTTCTCACCATTGATATTCCCTTGGCTTTGGGCATTCTCACTATGTTTGTCCGCAGTACTTACGATATTATATCGGGTAGGGGACAGGGCTTTTTTGATAGTCTTGCTTCGTTAGTGTTTTTACTGCTCATAGGCAAATTTTTTCAGCAACGCACCTATTCCTTTCTCTCCTTTGAGCGAGATTACAAAAGCTATTTCCCTATAGGGGTAACTCGTATCACAGGAGAGCAGGAAGAGAGTATCCAAGTATATGATATCAAGGAGGGTGACCACTTACTGATTCGCAATGAAGAGCTCATACCCGTAGATGCCGTGCTTATTCGTGGGGTGGGGCAGATAGATTACAGCTTTGTAACAGGTGAATCCAAATGGACAGAGAAGAACAGTGGGGACAAACTCTTTGCAGGAGGTCGACATAAAGGAGCGGCTATAGAGATAGAAGCCACTAAAACCGTTTCCCAAAGCTACCTTACCCAGCTATGGAGTCAAGAATCCTTCCATAAGAATAAGAATGAGGGGATCAAGACCCTTACCGATAGGATAAGTCAGTATTTTACTTTCTTTGTGTTGCTCATTGCTTTTTTGACCTTAGCTTTTTGGCTAGTCTATGGTACCCCTACTGAAGCTTTCAATGCCTTTACTGCAGTGCTCATCATCGCTTGCCCTTGTGCTTTAGCGGTTTCAGCTCCTTTTGCTTTAGGGAATATGCTCAGACTTTTAGGCAAACGCCGTTTTTACCTCAAAGATACCCAAACCATAGAGCAAATGGCGCGGATAGATACCCTTATCTTTGACAAAACAGGTACTATTACCCAAAGTAATACCCAAGAAATTACTTATGAAGGTCAAACGATGAATGCCCAACAACTTTCCTTGCTCAAGAGTGTATTGCGTAATTCCAACCATCCCCTTTCTCGTCAGCTATACGAATACCATAAGCAGGTAGATATACATCCTCTTGACCATTATCAAGAACTAATAGGCAAAGGTATGGAAGCCACTTGGGGAGGGGATAGCATAAAGGTAGGCTCCGCTAAGTTTGTAACGGATAAGGAAAACAAAGATGAAACAGCGGTATATGTGAGTATTAATGGGCAGTTAATAGGAAAATATACTTTTAAGAATCCTTATAGAGAACATATATTTACCGTTTTCCATGAATTGGAAGCCAAGGGCTATACCTTAGCGTTGCTTTCAGGGGATACTGAGGCAGAAAAAGCCTTCTTACAAGCGCAACTCTCGGATAAAGTATCACTACACTTCAATCAAAGTCCTGCCGATAAACTCCATTATATAGAGCAATTACAAAAGGAAGGCAAGCAAGTAATGATGCTAGGCGATGGGCTGAATGATGCAGGTGCCCTCAAGCAAGCCCAAGTAGGCTGTGCTGTGGCAGAAAACAGCAATACCTTTTCTCCAGCCTGTGAAGCTATCCTACAGGCCTCTGAGATAGAGAAGCTTCCGCACTTCCTTGCCCTAAGCAAGAAGACTATGCAAGTGATTAAGATGAGTTTTGTACTCTCCTTATTATATAATTGTATAGGTACGTTCTTTGCCGTAACAGGAAACTTAGAACCCGTAGTAGCGGCAATTCTGATGCCAATTAGCTCTATTAGTATAGTGCTTTTTACGACTTTGATGACGAATAGATTAGCGAATAAGGTAATGAGATGATGAGTCAATGAGTCAATTTCGAATTTTCAGATGATTTAATGAGTCAATTATCTAATGAGTCACGACTTTTTTGTTTAACAAAAGCATTGATAAACAACTATTTAAAAAAATAATCAAAAAAATCTGACAAATTATTTTGTCAGTTCAAAAAGTTGTAGTACTTTTGCACCCGCTTTCAGAAAGGGAGCTAGTTCATTAAAATAGACTAAAATT
>NZ_CALHGG010000057.1 GCF_938029845.1 uncultured Capnocytophaga sp. | reverse complement strand
CTATTGTCCTTCATACTATTACTGCTTGTGCTTTTGAGCAGTTGTAGGCCTGCAAAAGAGGTGCCTGTCAATGAGGAGCCTACTCTTTTTAGCAGGCTGGGGGATAGTGAGTATTGGAGAGAGCAATACTCGGAGGCTCTTTGGAAGAAGCGAGAGGCAGAGCATTTACAAGATTTTTATGAGAACCCCTTAATCGATGAGCAAGATATAGCTCTTTTACAGCCCTTTATCAAACAATGGTTAGACTTCTATCACCTTGACCTCCGTCAGGCACGAATGATAGACAGTCATGAGATGCCCTTAGATAGAAAACCCGACAAGGAAACAGTACTCTACATAGGAGAATACAATATTTGTTCTCATTGGGAAAATAATAAGGATTACAATTACTATTGTTTTTTCTATGCTCCCAACAAAACCCGTTATATCAATTATGGATATGACTGCTCGTTTGACAATGAGAAGTTTGAGCTGTTACGAGATGTAGAACAGCCTGTAGTCTTTGTTGATAAGAAGAAGAAGCTCCTCATCCAAATCCTCTATTTAGGAATAAGTTCTGCTGCACAAGATGTCTTTTGGATTGACAATGATCGCTTTGTACTTGTAGGTTATAACAGTTATCCAGATGAGTTTCTTATTTGGTATTTTGACATCAAAAAATCTTTAGCAAAAGACTATCAAATGCTTTCACCTATTCCCCTTGACTCCTTCCCTTATTACCCCTCTACACCTATCCAAAAAGCCAAAGCAGCAGGGCTAACAATTCAAAACAAATGACTGATACTATAATTAGATTAAGAAACACCTTTACCACTTGTATAAATGCAGAAAAAACATTATCTTTGTTCCTTATTTTAGATCTATTTACATTAATTACCCACTAAAAATATAGAATATATGAGATATTTGTTGTTTTTTGTTGTACTATTCTCCTATGGACAAGAAGGAGCTATTTGGAATAGGATAATACCTTAGCCAGAGAACTCATGAAGGTTGTTTCTCAAGAGAAAGTAGAGGTTGTCTTTTGCTAAGTGGTCATTAGTCACTATTCGTAGTCCACTGTCTTGATGCGGTTACCTTTCTCAAAAATCACTTCAGTGGTGAGCTTACCTGAGGCATCATTATACTTCCAAGTGCCGTCCCTTTCGTCGTCCTTGAAATTGCCCTCTACACGTACCTTACCACTGGGGTAATATTCCTTATAATTACCCTGCAAGTTACCCGCTACATAGGTATATTGGTTGTGTAGCACTCCCTTGTCATTGTATTCCTTCCAAACACCTTCTTTGAAGTTGTTCTTATACATACCCTCTTCCTTTAGGGTACCATTACTATTGTATTGGACATATTTTCCTTCCTTACCATCATTCTTATAGTTGATTTCCTCCTTTAGCTTACCATTATTAGAGAAAAATTGCTTCTTGTTGACCAATTTATCCTCGTTAAAAGTCTCTTGCTGTACCAATATACCTGCATCGGTATAGACTTTCTTATCACCATGGAGCTTAAAGTCCTTATAAGAAACCTCACTCTCTACCTTTCCATTTTTATAGAACTCACGGAGGGTATAAGTTCCCTTGTCCTTGAATTCTTTTTCTTCGCGAGGTAGTCCATTTTCCCATACATCTTGCCACTTCCCTGTAGGCTTATCATTGTCATAGTACTGAGTGGAAGTATAGTCGCCACGGTTGCTCATCATCTTTTGCCATTGCTTGCCATGGAGCTTACCTTCTTTGTAGGTCTCTATACGTTGGAGTTTTTCGTCACTATCATATACCTTCGATTCGCCATTGGGCTTGCCATCCTTGTAGGAAAGTTCCTTACGGAGCTTACCATTGCTACTATATTCCTTGCAGATACCGTCCAACTTTCCATCCTTATAGTTGCGTAGTTCTTTTTCCTTCCCTTCGTCGTTATACTTAACACTCTTTCCGTTAAGCACTCCCTTTTTGAAGTTCTGTTCTGCAAGTAGTTCTCCACGGCTACTATAAGACTTGAGTGTGCCGTCCATACGACCTTTTTCAAAGGTAACCTCATAGTAGGCACCTCCGCCAAGGGCCACCTTATAATGTCCTTCCAAGGGTTCCCCTGTTTTTTCCAATTTGTACAAATGCTCCGTACCGAATACTTGTTCGTCTATCTCGTCATCGGAGAGGAATTTCTGTGCATACCCCCCTAGAGAGGCGAATAAAGTAATAATCAAAAAGAGTTTTCTCATAACTGTAAATTATTAATTGTCAAATATTAATGATGTGTCACTAGTCATTATTAAAGTCTTCCGCTGTATAATCTAAAAAATAGTCCAATCCTATAACTGTTTGGTACTCTTCGGGGAGCTTAGTCAGGCGTATTTCTTTTTCCTTGGTAAAGCCATAAAGATTCCTACCCTTTAGAAATGTTTTTCCTTTAGTGGCTACATCGGGTAGGATATACTCCAAGGTATCCAACTCCTCTCCATGCCAACGATATTTGTACAGCTCCACATGTCCTGGCCGGCCATAACCTATCCCACGAATAAGATGCTCCTTAGGATAAAAAGTTGGGTTTATGAGTTCTATATAGGAAAGTTGTCCCTCCTTTTTCTCTGGGGAGAGGTAGAGGTAATAAATATCTCTCCTACAACATCCCAAAGAAGGATAGAATGTCAGTGCAAAATCTTTGACCTTATCTCCATTGGCATCAAAGATAGTATCAGAGGGAACTGTCATCCAAGGGAAATACTCAGAGAGTTTTTCCTGCATAACATCGTGATCAATTCTATATAACCTTACCAAAGTATTGACATAATCAGACGCATAGATAACTGCATAATAAGTTTCTTCAAAGTATTTTTGTACCTTAATATCAACCCTAATATGAGGTGTATCACCCTCTCCCTTATCAAAATCATAGGTATATTCCCAATCCTCTCCATGAAAAGAATCCGCTATTTTCTGGAGCGCATCTACCATAGCCTTCCCCAAGAGGAGCTCATTTTCTACATTCTTAGAAAAATAGCGCTGCTCCTTAGCCTCAACAACTGCATCAGAAGCTATCTGAGAGGATTCTTCTTGTTGCTTGGAAGAAGAGAGACACCCCACAAGCATAAGAAAAGAAAGAAAGCAACTATATCTCATAAAAGAAGCTATAAATAATTAACCGACAAATATACAAAAAAAATTATAGCCAACATGATTTGTTTGTGATTTTTTTTGTAATTTTACGCCCGTTTTTATATGTATTACGTATTTTATGGATAAAAAGAAGTTTTTAACCCTCACCACTACTGGTTTTGCGCTTTTTGCTATGTTTTTCGGGGCAGGCAACTTAGTGATTCCCCCCTATATAGGATTGAAAATGGGGGCAGCCAGTGGGGCAGCCTTTGTAGGCTTTTTCCTTTCAGGTATCTTTATCCCTTTTTTGGCCGTACTGATGGTCAGCTCCATAGGGAGCTCTTTCAGCGATTTAGGAAAACGATTCCCTGCACCTTTTGTCAATAGTTTGGTGGTACTTATCATCGTAGTATTTGGCCCCATTGTCTGTGTGCCACGCTCTGGTTCTACCACTTATGAGGTAGCCATAGAGCCTTTCTTTCCTATGGTCGGCAAAATAACCTTTGGAGTCATTTTCTTTGCCATTACCCTATTTTTGGCTTTATCCCGTTCCAAATTGGTAGATATCATAGGACGTTGGCTTACCCCTATCCTATTTCTGTCTCTGATTGTTCTCATCGTAGAGGGAACTATCAATGCCCCCAAAGGGCTCACCGACAATGGAGTAGGATTCAGAGAGGCTTTTACCTTTGGTTTTTCCACTGGTTACCTTACCTTGGACGTGCTTTCAGGAGTGATTTTCTCAGGGTTGATTATTTCGGCTATCATACAGAAAGGTTATAGTTCAGAGCAACAGAAAAGGGAAATTACCATCCTTTCAGGTATTATTGCGGCAGGGTGCTTGATATTTATCTATGGAGGTCTGCTGTATCTAGGAGCTACTTCCGATGTGGTTGCTGGAGAGAATGTGAAGTATATAGATATCCTCAAGCACATAGCCCACAATGGTTTGGGCAGCTATGGAGCGGTAATTATTTCAATAGCGGTAGCCTTTGCCTGCCTAACTACAGCTGTAGCTATTGTCTCCGCTATGGGAGCCATTTTCGAAACGCTTAGTCATGGACGTATTCCTTACCGCTGCGGCGTATGGGTGTGTTGTATTGTGTCCTTTGTGCTCTCTATCCAAAGCGTAGATGAGATTATCCACTATGCAGGTTATATCTTGGATTTTGTATATCCTATCACCATCGCCTTAACCTTATTCATACTGATATTTGGCAAACGTGTACGAGCAAAAGCACCCTATATCATAGGAGTGAGTTTTACAGCTGTTTTTTCGGCGATATTTGTTATAGGCAATCTTATAGACAGCGAAAGCATCAAAGCCCTACAAATGAGCCTCCCATTAGCTCAATATCATATAGAATGGTTGCTGCCTGCTTTTGTGGCATTTGGAATCACTTATTTAGTGAAAAGTGAAAAACGAAAAGTGATTAATGACTAATGACGAGTGATCAATAAAATAATAAGCCAAGGAGAAGTTCTCTTTGGCTTTTTTGATAGCAATATTATAGTCCTTGTTTTATAAGACTCATTACATATTCCAAGTGTTTGGTATCGGAAACTATGATTTGATAATCTCCATTACCATGATGTCCTAATTCAGAAATATCCTTAGTGAGATTCTTAGGATCTTCTAAATCACCTTTCTTTACATTTATAAAAATCTTTAAGCCTTTACTCAATAACTGAATATCTGCGATATTCTTTCTGTCTTTCTTAAAAGCAATATATATTTTTTTAGGGACAACCACTACTTCAGGAGAAAGATTTAAAATAGCCTGTTTGAAATCATTATAGAGTTCTATGACCTCTTCTGTTTTCCCTTTGTAAAAATCTTCCTCCTGATAAGTTTTAATCTCCTCAGTTATTTTGGATAGTTCTGTATCTTTCTCTGAGGTTGAGGTAAGCTTTATACTAGGGGCAGCTTGTGATTTCTGAACTCCATCTATGACGATGATATTATTCTCGAATCGTTTTACCTCCCATAATTCTATATTCAAGTCTTTGAAATCTACCGCTTGCTTCTGTGTCTGATTAAAGGCGGGGCTTACAAAGACTATTTTACTTTGTGACCAATCCACCTCATTCTTTTTAAGGCTTTTATTCAATGCCTCATTGTATTCTAACACAAAATCAGCTTTATATTTAAGCAAGGTATTAAGATAAGCCACTCCTTGGTCAAAAACACTATAGTTATGACCTCGCTTGTATTCTATAATAACGAAAGCACTATTTTCTATATCAAAAGCTAAAGTATCTATACGTTGATTTTGAATAGAAAATTCAGACTTTACAAATTCTAAACCTGTAATCTGAAATAAGTTCTTCTCAAATAATTGTTGTATCTCCTTCTCCAACTTAAAAGGAATTTCTCTGAGGTCTAACAAAGAGGATTTGTTATCTTGAAATAGTTGCATCTTCAATAATGATTAATGAGATCAGAAACAATAGTAAAAAACCGAACTATTCATCAGAATAATTCGGTTTTCTAAAAGAAGGCGGCGACA
>NZ_CALHGG010000056.1 GCF_938029845.1 uncultured Capnocytophaga sp. | reverse complement strand
TTTTGATATGCTCCTCAATCGCGGTTTGGAAGCGTCTCCTATCCACGAGGTGCTTATTGATAAGGCACTTTTGGGTTGGAAAGAATACGAACTGGAACTCTTGCGCGATAAGAATGACAATGTAGCGATTATCTGTACCATAGAAAACATGGATCCGATGGGTATTCATACGGGTGACTCTATCACGGTAGCTCCTGCGATGACCCTTTCCGATCGCACTTTCCAGCGTATGCGTGATATGGCGATCAAGATGATGCGCAGCATAGGTGATTTCGCAGGCGGTTGCAATGTACAATTTGCTGTATCTCCCGATGAGAAGGAAGATATCATCGCTATTGAAATCAATCCACGTGTATCGCGTTCGTCCGCCTTGGCATCTAAGGCTACAGGTTATCCTATAGCTAAGATAGCGACCAAATTGGCTATTGGCTATCATTTGGACGAATTGCAAAACCAAATCACCAAATCCACTTCCGCCTTCTTTGAGCCTACCTTGGATTATGTGATTGTGAAGATACCACGTTGGAACTTTGATAAGTTTGAAGGCTCAGACCGTACTATTGGCTTGCAAATGAAATCAGTAGGGGAGGTCATGGGTATTGGTCGTTCTTTCCAAGAAGCCTTACAGAAAGCTACCCAATCGCTCGAAATCAAGCGCAATGGTTTGGGAGCCGATGGTAAGGGTGAGAAGAACTACGAACAAATCATTGAAAAACTTACTTACCCTAGCTGGGATAGGGTATTTGTGATATATGATGCCGTACAGATGGGCATTCCGCTAAGCCGTATTCATGAAATCACCAAAATAGACATGTGGTTCCTCAAACAATACGAAGAACTTTGTGCCCTTGAGAAAGAAATATCCAACTATAAGATAGATACGCTACCTAAGCAGCTCCTTTTTGAAGCCAAGCAAAAAGGCTTTGCCGACCGACAAATTGCCTATATGCTTGGTTGCTGGGAGAGTGAGGTACATAAGAAGCGTGAGGAGCTGAATATACGTCGTGTGTTCAAATTGGTGGATACCTGTGCTGCTGAGTTCAAGGCGCAGACTCCTTACTATTATTCTACCTTCGAGGCTCCGATCCGTACCGCCGATGGCAAGGAATATGTAGCCAACGACAGTGTGGTTACTGACCGCAAGAAAGTAGTGGTACTCGGTTCAGGACCTAACCGTATAGGGCAGGGGATTGAGTTCGACTACTGCTGCGTACATGGGGTATTGGCTGCCGAAGAGTGCGGTTATGAGACTATTATGATCAACTGTAACCCAGAGACCGTCTCTACAGACTTTGATACCGCTGACAAGCTCTATTTTGAGCCTGTGTTCTGGGAGTATATCTATGATATTATCCAACATGAAAAACCTGAAGGAGTGATCGTACAACTCGGCGGACAAACAGCCTTGAAGTTGGCCGAGAAATTGGACAAATATGGTATCAAGATCATAGGTACCAGCTTCCAGTCGCTCGACTTGGCAGAAGACAGAGGAAGTTTCTCTACCTTACTGAAAGAGAACAACATTCCTTACCCACGCTTTGGTGTGGCTGAAACGGCTGATGAGGCACTGAAACTCTCTGACGAATTAGACTTCCCTTTACTGGTGCGTCCTTCCTACGTATTGGGCGGACAGGGTATGAAGATTGTTATCAACAAGGAAGAGCTGGAAGCCCATGTGGTAGACCTCTTGCGCAAGATACCTAATAACAAGCTCCTGCTTGACCACTATTTGGATGGCGCCATAGAAGCCGAAGCCGATGCGATATGTGATGGCGAGAATGTGTATATCATTGGTATTATGGAGCATATAGAGCCTTGTGGTATCCACTCAGGCGATAGTAACGCGACCTTACCACCGTTCAACTTGGGTGAGTTCGTGATCCAACAGATCAAAGACCATACCCAGAAGATAGCCTTGGCACTCAACACCGTGGGGCTTATCAATGTACAGTTTGCCGTGAAAGATGATGTAGTGTATATCATCGAGGCGAACCCACGTGCTTCGCGTACAGTACCCTTTATCTCCAAGGCTTATAAGGAGCCGTATGTAAATTATGCTACTAAGATCATGCTTGGTGAAAAGAAACTAACAGACTTCCATTTTCATCCGCACTTAGAGGGCTTTGCCATCAAGCAACCTGTGTTCTCGTTCAACAAATTCCCGAACGTAGATAAGAAGCTCGGCCCTGAAATGAAATCTACCGGCGAAAGCATTTTGTTTATAGATAGCCTCAAGGATGATGCTTTCTATGATATTTATACAAGGAGGAAGATGTACTTGAGTAAGTAGTCGCAAGACTTACTGATTGATAAAAATACTTTGTCAAAATCTTGATTTTGGCAAAGTATTTTTTGTATATTTGCGAGATGAAAAATATAATTTTATGTCTCGTAGTTATAGGAAAGCTATTTTTAAAGATAAAGGGATAGGTAAAAGAGCTTATCATCGTATCATAAGGAGACATAATGGTACTATCCTAAGAACAAAAATAAAATCTAATACCCTTTTAGATGATATAGAAATAGAACTTGATTTGAAAGATAGTAAGTCCATTGTCAATGATTATAATTACTGTGACTATAAAACTAATTGGGAACAGAATATAGCATTAAGAAATATTCTTACTAAAGAAGAATTGAAAAAATGGCAGAGAAAATAGTTTTTAAGAAAAAACAATTACCCACTATGAACCACCTTCACCTAACAGGTTATAAAACCTTTAAAGACATACATTTAGACCTTTCTCCTATTAATATCCTTATTGGAGCTAATGGGAGTGGGAAGAGTAATTTTATATCGTTTTTTGAGTTGCTTAATAGGCTGTACAACCGTAGCCTAAGGGAATATATTGCGCTGAAAGGGGGAGAGGATAAGATGCTTTTTCAAGGAAAGAAAGTTACGAATAAGATAGGTTTCCAATTGACTTTTGAGGGAGGTAATACCTATGAGGTGGTGCTTAAAATGGGGGAGCATGGCTTTATCTTTAATAGGGAAGTGCTTACCTCTGAGGGGCAAGAGCTGTCTATTGATAACTTTTATACAGAATCTCAGCTTAAGCTAAGTGATACTCCCGAGGTTACCTATATCCTCAAGCAATTGGAGGGCTTTCGTAAGTATCATTTTCATGATACAGGAAGCCTCTCGCCCTTTACCAAGCAGAGTAATGTACAAAATGATATATACTACCTCTATAAAGATGGGGCTAATTTGGCTGCTTTTTTATATCATATCAACCAAAAGGATAAAATTACCTATCATAGAATTGTAAAGACAATACAGAGCATAGCCCCCTATTTTTCTGATTTCTATTTAGTACCTAATGCCAATGAAGAGGTAAGGCTACAATGGAGAGATAAGTATAGTGATATGGTTTTTGGGGCTACAGATTTGTCGGACGGAACTTTGCGATTTATAGCACTTACTACTTTGTTTTTACAACCTAACTTGCCCGACACCATTGTAATTGATGAACCTGAATTGGGCTTACACCCTGCTGCTATTGCTAAATTATCAGCTATGATACAATCGGCTGCAGCAAAGGGGTGCCAAGTAATTGCTGCCACGCAATCTACAGACTTGATTAGTTATTTTGAGCCAGATGATATTGTAACAGTGGATAGAGTGAAGGGGGAGACAGTTTTTAAAAGGCTTTCAAAAGAGGCGTTACAACAATGGTTGGAGGATTATACCCTTGACGATTTGTGGAAAAGAAGTATTATAGAGACAGGACAACCTAATTATTTGTAGAATGAAGCGTATCATTATCATCTGTGAAGGACAAACAGAAAGAGATTTCTGCAAAGAAGTGTTGGCTCCTTATCTTTGGCAATATGAAATAGACTTGCAAGCTCCTCGAATCAAGGTGTCAGGGGGAGGTATTGTCAAATGGTCAGACTTGAAAAAGGAAATAGAAAACTATCTGAAACAATCGGCAGCTGTTTTTGTCTCTACTTTTATAGACTATTATGGGCTTTATGAAAAGTACCATTTTCCTAAATGGAAAGAAGGAACACAAATTAGTGAGGTGAATGATAGGATTTCTTTCCTAGAAGAAGCCATGAGAGAGGAAATTGCAACATCTCTCAATAGTAGGTTTATTCCTTACTTACAACTTCATGAGTTTGAGGCACTACTCTTTAATGATTTACAGCTATTTTATCAGCAAGTACCTTCACAAGATTTGGTAGGTATTGAGGAATTAGAAAAGACTTTTTTGGAATATCCGAATCCAGAGATGATTAATAGTAGAAAAGAAACCTCGCCCAGTCATCGGTTAAAGAGAATTATAGCAGGCTATAACAAGCCTCTTTATGGTCATTATCTTGCTGAAGCTATTGGAATAGAACGAATAAGGTCAAAATGTCCACGATTTAATAATTGGGTACAAACTTTAATCACCATATAGCACATGTTCCGTTTATTCTTCCTCCTTCTCCCTTGTCTTGCACTGGCGCAATATCCTAAAGCGATGGATTTTAGCAAACTCTATCAGGGTAAAATAGACAGTGTCGCAGTTGTACATCGTACGGGCTGGACACGAGAGACTTCGTAGCCTGAAGCCCCTGAAGAAGAACATATCACAGAGAGAAGAAAATGCCTTCCACTATCAGAGGGAAACCGTTTGCTAAGGATATTAAGGAATAAAAGAGGGTATAAAGAAGAATATCCTTTGCTAAATGATGTAGTGAGTAGTTTCCTATTCTATG
>NZ_CALHGG010000055.1 GCF_938029845.1 uncultured Capnocytophaga sp. | reverse complement strand
AGCTTTCGTATTGTGTTCTAAGTAATACTGCTTTTTGTGCCCATAGTATATTTTGACCCCAGAGGAGGACGAATAATAAAAGAAGTTGCTTTTTCATTTGCTAATTCTCTAATTGAGCCATTTTCTCAATGCGTTTGTTGAGCTTTTTCAATTTCTTTTTAATTTGTTTTTCTTGGCGTTTGGCACCTCGTTCGACAGTCTTAGCAAACTTTCTTTGCTTTTTGCTGATATGCCTATTAAAAGCAAACGCTACATCTGCGTATTTACCTGTTAGAGAATTTTTTGCATTTTCTTTGTCTTCGAGGACTTTGGCAAGCTTGGCTTCCAATCTTTCTTTTTCGGCTTGTAGTTCGGCAAGGGTTGAGGGTTGCTCTTGAGATTGCGCTAAGGCAATACCGCTTAAAAATAGCGTGAATAACGCTACTATCAAAAATCTTTTCTTCATTTTTTTAGTGTTTTTATTTTTTTAAAGGTGCAAAAATAAGAATAATTAGTCAATTAACCAATTAGCTCACTAATTAATTTGCTCATTGACTAATTATCCTTACCTTTGTACTCACAGAACACCTACTTTCAGCAGTAGAGACTTGATAAACCATTCTCCATGACTTCTTTCGTTGCTCTAGACTTTGAAACCGCCAACCAGTACCGCAGTAGTGTATGCAGTATAGGACTTGTCTTTGTTGAAGATTCTGAAATTACAGAAACCTTTTACGAATTGATAAAGCCCTGTCCTAACTACTATTCCCCTTTCTGTACCCAAATACATGGGCTTTCGCAAAGTGATACCGAAAATGCACGTCTTTTCCCTGAAATATGGGCAGAACTATTGCCTAAGATAAAAGACCTGTCTCTTGTAGCCCATAATAGCACTTTTGATGAGAGCTGTTTGCGGGCAGTATTGGCTTATTATGGATTGCCTCCACATACCAATCCCTTCTTTTGTACCTATCGGTTAGCTCGCAGACAGCTCCCTAAGCTCATCAATCACAAGTTGGACACCGTTTCGGCTTATCTGGGCTTCGATCTAAAACAACATCATCATGCCTTAGCCGATGCCGAGACATGTGCTCACATCGCTCTAAAACTAACTAATGAGTGAATATAGTGCCTTATACCAAGTGAAATGTTCGTTTCTATATTTTGGAAGAACTCAATGAAATAGAGGGCTAGTGTGAACCTCTCGGGCTGTCAATTGGAGAGAAGTAAGGTACAAGCTAAAGTTACTGAATACCTGCAAACGAGTAGGAGACTCGAACCAACAGGAAAAGACCATACTTCAGAGGAGCTCATTTGCTAATATATTTGAAAGATAAGTAATAAGAATATTTTATGAAGACACATCATGCTTTACCTATAGAGATGAGAGGATGTTTTGCTGAAATAGAAGAAAATAATAGACGAAGTCAGTTTGTAGAGTTACAATATTTCTATTTTGATCTAAAAAAATATAATTATCTAAAACAGATAGATTGTCTTGAAAACTCAATAATGTGGAAATTTATAAAAATATTAAGTGATAACTTACCAAAAGAAGATCAATATCTTTATAAAATTATCACTTATAAAGCTGATAATGACATAGAAGATATTTTCTTGTTTAATGAAAGCATTTCAGATTATAAAGAATTTGTATTTAGAAGTATAGAAGAAGCATTAGAATTTTGTTTTAAAAAATTTGGAATTACTATGATTAATTTCAAACCTCAAGAAGAGACACACATTCCTTAAAGAAGGAGGTAATGTTAGTAATATATTCAATGTGTTACTAAAACCTCCTCCCCGCTGGCGCGAGTTACATACTCGCTTGCAGGTATTCAGCGACTTTAGCTCGTGCCTATCATCCCAAGAGCTTGTAGCTCTATTACAAATTTACAATATTCTATTACCTCCTCTCAACCTACCAAGCAGAGCAATACAAAAGAGACTAATATAACACACAGAAACAAAAACTATTTTCAATATGACTATTATAGAACTTATAAAGCAAATTAAACCCTTTCCTGTACTATTTATCAGAAAGCATAGTATATTTAACCTCGAAGTATTTATTGATGCTTGGTATTACCGTGATGAAGAAGAAGATGTAAAGGCAGATATTTTATACACAGACTTTTATGAGTGGTTACGTAAAAGATATAATATGAATGATAGTAGGGGCTGGGCTGATATACTTTATTATAAATTTGAAACTGAAGAAAAGGCTTTGGATGAGTTCTTCGTCTTATTCAATACTTTTTATAAAGAAAAATACAAAACAAGTCTATGGTAAAGGGCAATATTTAAAAATGCAACATACTAATACAAAAGATTTCGCATTTTGAATAAAGTAATGAAATTGAAAGATATGAAAAATAAGATGCTTTTTTGGGTGTTCTACCTTATGGTCTCTCTTGTCGTGGCACAAACCCAAACCACAACTGTTATAAAAGATATGGTGATAAAAGAGCCATACATATATGCTATTGAAGAAAAAGGAACTCTAAGGCTTTGGCATACAGCTACCCTAAAGGAAATTCCTATTGCGTATGACGCTCAAAATGTATTTACGGCTATTGCTTTGGATAGAAAGCAAAATGTAGTGGTAGGCACCAAAGAGGGGAAACTCTTTTATCTATCGGAAAATGGCTTGCAACTCTTTAAACAGTTAAAGAAACCTTATACGATACAGCACATTGTTTTCAATTCACAAAATCACCCTTATTTGGTAATTCCTAATGCGTTGTACAGCCCCATTACAGATACTTATTGGACGAATTTTTATCACAATTATAGCCCAATGATAGTACAAAAGCGCTATCTTTTCTTTTTTAAGAAGCGCATCAAGACATTTTTCTTGCCTCCTTCACTCGTTTTTGTAGATAACAATGATGTGATTTGGATGACTTCTTTCTATGGGGAATTTGGAGGAAATCTCCAACTTTTTGATAGCAAAGAAAGAAAAATCATCAATACGCCTGTAGAAAATCTCGAATTAGGACTATTCTTTCCACAGAGTATTTTTACGGATGGCAAAACCGATGCTGTATATATTGCCTCGGGCATACAACATATTATCTCCTCAGGCGATATTTCTAAGATACAACACAACACTGCTGAAAAGATATTTGACGGTAAGGATCGCCCTCTTGATGAGCGTCTTTTTATAGGAGCCTCTACCATTGATGCTGCTACTGAGACCCTCTATATAGCTACCCAAAAAGGAATTTACCAAACACCATTACCCAAAAGCGGACGTGTTACTAACATAGAGTTATTGTGTAACCCTCAACTCTATTGGGAAAGAGAACCTTTGGCTATAGGGGCTAAAATGGCAATTAAGAAACTGTTCTTTCACAATGGTAAACTCTTCTTTCTTACTGCTCAAAATGGTATAGGAGTCTATCACGAGGGAGTTATAAACTATTTAAACAAACCATAATATAATGAAGAGATTACCCTACCTACTGATATTATTTCGGTTTTTGTTAGCCCCTACTATTTTGTGGGTGGCGTATAAGGCAGAAGAACCCACCGCAAGGCTATGGATAGTAGTTTTTATCGTTTTAGGACTATTGTCGGATATCTTCGATGGGATTATTGCGCGCTATATGGGGGTCTGCACTGTGGCAATGCGGCGAATGGATAGCCAAACAGATTTGATATTCTGGCTGTCTGTGGGCGTGGCTTGTTATCACCTCAATCCCACCTTGATAGCTGCCTATCGGTATGAAATCATTGCCCTTTTTGTAATGGAAGGACTCTGCTATGGGGTGAGCTTTTGGCGATTTGGCAAAGAAACTTGTACACACGCTTTTCTTTCCAAACTGTGGGGCGTATGCTTATTAGTAGCTTTTATCTCGCTCATCGGCTTTGGTTACGGAGGTTTCCCCTTGCTCTTGGCGGTCTATTGGGGACTTTTCTCGCAATTGGACGTCATTGTTATCATTTTGTTACTACCTAAATGGCAGAACGATATCCCGAGTAGCTACCACGCTTATCTGCTGAGAAAAGGAAAAGAGATTAAGAAACACAAACTGTTTAATTAACAAATGAAAAGAAAATGCTATTTTTTTGCAAATGATAATGATTATAATATGTTCACTTCTTTCTTAAAAGAAGTCACAACGATTCTAATTGATACGAAACCTCTATTAATTAATGAAAGTATTATACCTTTGAAAAATATTTTGGAGGCTGAAAGCATACAAGTATGTTTGTTAAATACAAATATTGTTTCTTTACCACAATATTCTGAAGAATATAATAATATTCAAGGATATGCCCATTTTTATCCAATTGGAAAAGGACGAATTCAATTACTTAGGTCCACAGTAGAAAAGGGGAAATTTCTTAAAAATGGACAATTATATGGTTTTTCTGAAGATGAAGATTCTGAGAGTTGGATAAAGGAAGTTTTTAGTTGGATAAAAAGACATAGTAAAAAAGTATATAGAACAACCTTAAATAAAAATACTATCTCTGAACATCCAGAACCTAATTATTATTGCTTTCCGTCTGCTTCAGAAGAATTCAATGGAGAAGAAGGTAAATTCCTAACTATTGCAAATGATATTTATTGTATAGCTAAATAAAAAAGAAATAAAGTCCCCCCACAGGCGCGAGTCAGTGAGAGAAATCCTTTAGACTTTATACCTAATATAACACACAGAAACAAAAAACTATTTTCAATATGACTATTATAGATCTCATAAAGCTTATTAAGCCTATTCCGGAATTATTTATTGGAATTCACAATATATTTTGTTTAGAAGCTTTTATTAATGGTTGGTATTATCGTGATGATAAAGAAGATGTAAGGGCGAGTGTCTTATACACAGAATTTTATGAATGGCTACAAGAAAAATATAAAGTAGGAGGTAGTGGAGGATGGGCTGATATCCTTTATTATAAATTTGAAACTGAAGAAAAGGCTTTGGATGAGTTCTTTGTCTTATTCAATATCTTTTATATGGAAAAGTATAAAACCAACTTATGGTAAAAACAATATAATATATAGAAATTGGAATACGATAAATGCATTATCAAGGTTCCTATATACCGATAACTAATGTAATAATACCATATTAAAGCCTAATATTTCTTTGTCTTTTGATAGAATAAGATATCTTGCGACTTAGGAATAATTTAAGTTTTTAGAAAGTATAGGGAAAAGTGGGTAATGTTCCAGATGTGTTGTTAAAGTTTCAATAACCTACCAATCAGTATAATACAAAAACATCAAAGTCTTATTTCTCTTACTTCTTACTCTAGAAGTATAAAATACGAGCGAAATGCTTACCCCAGCGGGGTTGGCAGGAAGAAAAACAAATAAGTTAATAGTATCCCCTAAAATAATAAAATGTCACAGAAGAAAAATATCACAGAAGAAATTATAATCTTTGATAAAGTAAAATGGTATAAAGATGAAAATCACGATACTATAAAAGAATGGTTAGACTTTCTTTTAAAAAGTCTTTCAGATAATAATTTGCTTTCAGAAGAAGGAAAGGAGATCTTTTTAGAATTTGGAATAGACGATGAATTTAGTTTAAATTCAGATCTTTTAACTGCTGAAGGAGTTGCTTTTTTAAAAACAAGATATAAGAAATTTATTTTAAATCTATCAAAAAAAGGAATCTCCTCTGCAACTAAAGAATTGACAAATGAATTGATTCTTTTCAGTATAAAAGTTCCTAAAGAAAAAGGATTTTTATATGCTTGTGTAGAAACAAGTTGGGATATTGCTAAAGAAGAAGGTTTTAGTTATGAACAGGCAACAAATAAATTTAAAGCATTATTACAATGGGCATCTGACAATGGACATTTAGAAAATGAAGCTAAGAAATATCTTTTGTTAGATACGTTACCTAGAAAATTTTGTTTATATAGTTGGATGTTCTCAAAAGAATTTAATAAAAAAATCCCTCCAATTTATACAGAATGGAGTAAAAAAATAAAATTTAATAGCCCCAATATTGATATGTCTCTGATTGAAGAATGTTTAAAATAGATAATATATTCAGTCTGTTACTAAAACCTCAACAAACTACAAAGCAGTACAATATAAAATAGATAAAACTCTATTTCTTTTATTTCTTATTTTAAAAATAAAATACGCTACAAGAAAAATAACAACAAAAGGAAATAAAAAGCTTTTAATAAAGTAAAAAATAGTTGAAAAACTGATAAAACGTCTCGGCATAATAATCAACAAACAAAAATCCTATACAAGATGAATGAATATAGCAAAAAAATAATTCAAAAATACTTCCCCTCCATCAATAAAGAAGATTCATTTGAACTTACCTCTCAAAAAAAATGGAATGAAAAATTTTTTAATATTAATTACACTCTATTAGACAACAATAGTACTGATATTTCTGATGAACTATGTAATGAAATAAAATGTTTGAAAGTATCTGATGAAGGTAAAAGTTTTTCCCTTCTAAAGAAATATTTAGACAAGATGATCCATTTACATACTATTGAGCTTCCTGCCATTCATTTAGAAAAAATCCATAAGTTACCTTTCCCGAAAAATATTAAAACTCTAAAAATTACAAATAATTCAAGATACAATGATTATTTCAAAGATAATAAAAAGAATTTTACGACAAATAAACTTCTAAAGAATTGGGGATTAGAGAATGTTTCTTCTTTTGAGATCATACATCTTTCTAATGCTAAACCTATTGAAGATTTCATAGAAATATCACCCAAACATTTCCCAAACTTAGAGTTTGTTAAATTCAGAGTCTTGAAGAGTGAAGATTTTTTGATGCAATTATGTACTTTCAAAAGAATAAAACATCTAACCTTGGGAGGGGTATTAATTAACGTTTTTCCGCTGTTAAAATCTTTTTCGGATACATTAGAAACATTACGGTTTGAAAGTTGTAATGAAGAGTTCACATTGAAAGGGATAGAAGAATTTTGCAAATTAGAATCCATTTACTTTAACTCTATTTGGAACGGAATTGATTGTAGATGCTTTTTAGAACTTCCGAAACTAAAAGAAGTTGTAATTATGAATTCTAGGGATATTATTAATATAGAAAGTATTTTAAAGCTCTCCCATTTGGAGGCTTTATGTCTTATAGATAACAAAGATGAAAAGAAGAAAAATGCAGTTAATAAAGAAAATAGAAGTAAACTCGAAGCAATGAGAATACCTCATATATTTATAGGGTAATATATCAGATGTATTCTAAAGTCTCAATACCTTACCAATCAATACCTAAGCAAGTAGGTGACCTCATCAGTAAGGAGAGATAATGTGTCAATCAGCAGATTAGCTCATTGACACATTGGTTAAAAGTGAAAATTAATCTGGAGGTTGCCTATTTTCGCAAATCGGCTTTCCCACCAATGAGCTTGTGCTTCGGGATCAAAACTCTTATAATCCCTACGGAAATTGTATTTTATAAAGAACCCTGGTTCCGTGGAAATAGAAAAATTAGAACTTAACTGGTATTGTATTCCCAGAAAAGGATTTAGAGCAATACTGGTAAAGTGTTGTTTCCTATTTTCATAATATAGGTAGCGACTCCATAGGTCTACCCCATAGTAGAATTTCCACCTCTTATAATCCCTGAATAATTTATCAATCCCTACTTTCAGAGCTATTTCATAGGTACTATCCTTATTACTTTCTGCTCGATAATCTCCCCCTATACGATAGGATAAGATAGCATCTTTCAGGTAACGATATTCTAACAAAAAAGTATTGGTATCAGAGGGAAAAGCAGAATTGACAAATCGGGAAATTCCTATACCTATCTGATGACGATATACTGGAGAAGTACTAAGGCTATCTATCTGATTAAAAGACACATTGCCCTCTTGAGCGAGAGCAATGTGTGTAAGAAATAAGATAAAAATATATTTTCTCATTAATTATTTTCTCTTTCAAAGCGTTTGAATATCTCAGTTACTCTATCCTGAAAATCACTCACATAGCTTTCTGCTTTCTCTCTTGAACCATCAGAAAAGATAAAATAGATCACCCCTTTGTCACTTTCTTCTTCATATTTTACATCAGCAATTTTGGAATTTCCTTTCATAAGAACCGCCTTTGCATAAGTATTAATCTCCTCTACCCTAAGTTTTCTGTCATTTCCTTTTTCTTCAAGACTCTTCACATCTATATTACCTACGATACGTAACTCTCCTTGAGTAGCGGTAAAGGCAATTTTATCAATAGCTTTTTCAAGACTGGATATATTTCCATAGTCAGAGGTTGTCAATTTGATATCAGCATGTAGGCCTGTGGTACAACCTTGTGGAGACGAAAAGGCAAAATCAAAGGCAAAGTTTTCTGGATTTTGTCTATTCCACTGGATAGTTGTTGTAAAAGGATTCGTATAAATACTTATATGAGCTGATAGTGGCATAGTAAAGTTTGTTTTCTTATCAAAAGAAACATTCTTAACCGTTACTTCAAACACCTTTGTATTATCTATGGTAGCATAGAGGTGAGCTGCTGTAGGAAGATACACTTTATCATTCCCATAAGTGGTTTCAGTATCCTCATATTGGTCTATCACGAGTTTACCATTGTTAGTGGCTCCCTTAGTAGCAGGGAAGATAAAAGTAACATTCTCATTGTTAGCTGTTTTCTCCCAGAGCTCTGTATTCTTGTTCCAAGTATAGGTTCCTTTCATTCGGTGATAGTTAAAACGATCTCCTTCTGTAAGTCCCTCTGCAAAATTCTGTTTGTCAAATTTTTCTCCTAAGAAATTCCCCCAAGATTGGGTTTCTCCCCGATGGTCTCTCACAGTTTCTTTGAAGAGAAGATCATGAAAGAAGTTAGCAAAACCACCATCATTGAGGTTTTTCAGACAATCATAAAAATTGTTCATAGTGTTACGAACCACCGCTTTGGATTCCTCCGCTGTGTATTCTTTCTCGTCATCCTTTTTGGAACAAGTAGTAAAAAGGAGTGCCCCTAAAAAGGCAATGGCAATGTTCTTTAGTTTCATTTTATATGGTTTTTAAGTTGAGTGCAAAGATACATATTTTTTTTATTAACAAATAAGTTTTGACCAATTTAGTTAATAGACAAATTGGCTAATGAACTAATCTCTCTGGCTACACGTAGGGCTTCCGTTCCTTGTAGGAAGGTAACCACTGGGGTACTGTTATGCTCTATGGCAT
>NZ_CALHGG010000054.1 GCF_938029845.1 uncultured Capnocytophaga sp. | reverse complement strand
AGGTAGATAACAATGTACTGCCTTTTATCCTTAAAAAGTTGCAAGTCAATACCACAACTCTTGGTCAAGCAGTGGAAAAGGCCTTGGCTTCTTACCCTAAGGTACAGGGCGGACAGATGTCTCTTTCCCGTACAGCAGGGGAGGTGCTCACCGAAGCGAGCAATATCGCTAAGAAAATGAATGATGAGTATGTTTCCATAGAGCATCTGCTCTTGGCGATCTTCAAAATCAAAAACCAAGTAGGTCAAGCGCTTAAGGAACAAGGGGTTACCGAAAAAGAATTTGAAAAGGTCATCGCCGAACTGCGAAAGGGCGAACGTGTAACCTCCGCTTCAGCAGAGGATACCTATAACTCGCTTAACAAATATGCGAAAAACCTTACCCAACTTGCCCATAGTGGCAAACTGGATCCTGTCATAGGTCGTGATGATGAAATCCGCCGTGTGCTCCAGATCCTTTCCCGCCGTACCAAAAACAATCCTATGTTAGTAGGGGAACCTGGGGTCGGTAAGACAGCTATTGCCGAGGGATTGGCACACCGTATTGTCAATGGAGACGTGCCTGAGAACCTTAAGGATAAGACTATCTACTCCTTGGATATGGGTGCTCTTATCGCAGGGGCTAAGTACAAAGGGGAGTTCGAGGAACGACTCAAATCAGTAGTGAAGGAGGTGACCTCCTCCGATGGTAATATCATCTTGTTTATTGATGAGATACATACCCTTGTGGGTGCTGGTGGAGGCGAAGGTGCTATGGATGCCGCTAATATCCTCAAACCTGCCTTGGCGCGTGGAGAACTTCGTGCCATTGGTGCCACTACCTTGGATGAGTATCAGAAATATTTTGAAAAAGACAAAGCCCTTGAACGTCGTTTCCAAAAGGTGATGGTGGAAGAGCCTGATACAGAGAGTGCTATCTCTATCCTCCGTGGTATCAAGGAGAAATATGAGGCTCACCACAAGGTACGTATCAAGGACGAAGCTATTATCGCTGCCGTGGAACTTTCTCAGCGCTATATTCCTAATCGTTATTTGCCTGATAAGGCGATTGACCTTATGGACGAGGCAGCTGCCAAACTACGTATGGAGATCAACTCCAAACCAGAGGAATTGGACGTACTTGACCGTAAGATCATGCAATTGGAAATTGAAATTGAGGCCATTAAGCGTGAAAATGACGATGAAAAACTCCGCTTACTCAATGCTGATCTAGCCAACCTGAAGGAGGAACGCAACGCCCTCTTTACCAAGTGGCAAGGTGAAAAAACCTTAGTGGATGAGATACAAGCGGTTAAGAACAATATTGAACAATACAAATTAGATGCTGAACGTGCCGAACGTGAAGGAAACTATGGTAAAGTAGCTGAACTTCGTTATGGTAAGATCAAGCAAGAAGAAGCCAAACTCGAAAGTCTTCAAAAAGAAGTAGAAGGGCATGAGATGTCCATGATCAAGGAGGAGGTAACCCGTGAGGATATAGCCGAAGTGATCGCCAAATGGACAGGGGTGCCTGTGACCAAGATGATGCAGGGCGAGCGTGAAAAACTTCTCCACTTAGAAGAAGAACTACACAAACGTGTGGTAGGACAAGAAGAGGCTATTGCAGCTGTCTCCGATGCGATCCGCCGTAGCCGTGCAGGCTTACAAGATCCTAAAAAGCCTATTGGCTCCTTCCTATTCTTGGGAACCACTGGGGTCGGAAAGACAGAGTTGGCAAAAGCTTTGGCTGAATATCTCTTTGACGATGAGAATGCGATGACTCGTATTGATATGAGTGAATATCAAGAAAAGCATGCTGTAAGCCGTTTGGTAGGAGCGCCTCCAGGATATGTAGGTTATGACGAAGGTGGACAACTTACTGAGGCAGTACGTCGCCGTCCTTACTCTGTGGTCTTATTGGACGAGATAGAAAAGGCTCACCCCGATACTTTCAATATTCTCTTACAAGTATTGGACGAAGGACGTCTTACGGATAACAAGGGACGTACAGCCGATTTCAAGAATACGATTATTATCATGACTTCCAACATGGGTAGCCATCTTATTCAGGAAAGTTTTGAGAAATATAAGGATACAGAAGAAGCTACCGAAAAGGCCAAAGAAGAGGTGCTACAATTGCTCAAGCAAACCGTACGACCAGAGTTTATCAACCGTATAGATGACATAGTGATGTTTGCCCCACTCACTAAGGCAGATATTAGGCAGATTGTACGTTTGCAGCTCAATAGCATCATCAAGTTGGTAGCTCGTGAGAATATTGTGTTGGAAGCCACCAATGAGGCGATAGACTACTTAGCAGAGCGCGGTTACGACCCACAATTCGGTGCCCGTCCTGTAAAGCGTGTCCTCCAGAAAGAGGTGATGAACGCCCTCTCCAAGGAGATCCTCAAAGGCAATATCAAGGCAGGTAGCCTCATCTTGATAGACTCCTTTGACAATGGTCTTGTCTTTAGAAATAAAACAGAGTAGTTTTAAATTTTAAGTTTTGAGTTCTGAGTTCTGAATTTTAAGTTTTGAGTTACTGATAAAAGTCAATTGATTTACATTAGTAACTCAAGACTAAGAACTCAAAATTCAAAACTTTTTTGTATTTTTGCCCATTATAAAACCTATTATCATGAATTCATACAATTCCAGCTACAATAAGAGTAGCTACAACAACTCCTACAACTCAGCTCCTGAGTTGGTAACTTATTCTACGGATACAGAACGTGCTACTTTTTATAGGAAAACCTACACCCATGTCGCCTTGGCGCTTTTGGCTTTTATCTTGGTAGAGACGGCTTTACTCCGCTTGGTCCCAGAGGAACTCATCTTAGCCATGTTTGGACGCAAATTTATATGGCTGTTTATCATAGGTGGTTTCTGGTTAGGCTCTATGTTGGCGAGCAAATGGGCACATTCCCTTAGCCGAACTACCCAATATGTGGGGCTAGGGCTTTATGTGCTTTTGGAAGCTGTGATTTTCTTGCCATTGATTTACATTGCATTGGCTTATACAGGTACTGAGATTCTCTCACAAGCAGCTATTATTACGCTTTCCTTGTTTGGAGGGCTTACAGCAGTTGTTTTTATGACACGTTTGGATTTTTCTTTTCTAAGAAGTATTCTAGTCATAGGTGGTTTTCTCTCCTTGGGGCTTATTGTGGCAGGGGTACTCTTCGGATTTGAGTTAGGCCTATGGTTCTCTGTGGGGATGGTAGTTCTTGCTGCCGGAAGTATTCTTTACCAAACGTATAATGTGAAGAATGAATACACCACTGACCAATATGTAGGTGCTGCCCTACAACTGTTTTCCTCAGTGATGTTGCTCTTCTGGTATATATTGAGAATCCTTCATTCAAGAAGAGACTAAAAAAAGTTGAAAAATAAAAAGTAAAAGGTAAAAAGTGCTCTATACTTTTTACCTTTTACCTTTTATCTTTTACTTTTTACCTAAATTAAAATCTATAGGTGATTCCTGCTTTAGCTCCACTGGTGAGTACTCCTCCAGAGAGTTCCAAATTCACCCCAAAGTTATCAGTAAAGAAATAGCGGGCACCAGTCTGTCCAATAAGACTAAAGCCTGAGTAGCTATCTCCAATGTAGTCTCTTCCGTCCTTAACTGAAACAGTAGAAGTATAAACTCCTAAACTCAACCCTGCATAAAGGTCTAATGGGCGAGGAAGGTTGAATAAGTTGTTGAAATGGTAGTTTCCATTGGCAAAGAATCCCATGATGTTGTGGGTATAATAGCTTGAATGGGAGTAGCTACGGAAAGTAAATTCACCTCCTACGCTGATATCGTTAGTAACTCCATAATCAAGCCCTACATACACAGGAATTCCCCAACCAGAGATACCTACTCCAGCATTGAGTTGTAAGCCACCTTGATCTAAGTTACCACTTTGTGCAGAGGCGGTGGCTGCAGCCATAAATAGCCCTGCTAAAAATAGAAATTTCTTCATTTAATTACGTTTTTGAAAATCTGGGCAAAGGTAGGTATATTTTCTTTAAAAAGCAACTATAACCCATAAAAAAAGCACTTACATCTCTGTAAGTGCTTTAGCGAAGGTGGTCCAGCTTGGGCTCGAACCAAGGACCCCCTGATTATGAGTCAGGTGCTCTAACCAGCTGAGCTACAAGACCTCGCTTTTTTCAGGGTGCAAAAGTACGACCTTTTTCCCATATATCAAAATTTTATCTTCATTTTTTTAGAGCAAAAAAGCTAAAACATTGATTAGAAAAAGATTACTATTAGAAAAACTTTCTAAGCAAAAAGCCAGCCACTAGTGATAATAAGCTTCTTTGCTTTTCGGCTATGGCACTTCTGAACTGTGCTACGGAGTCCGCAAAAAGTCCACTTATGGAAAGATTACGAAGTAGCGTTTGATAATCAGTCTTTAGGCACAAAAGGTCTATATCCTTTTTGAGCTTGAGTGCACGCAAGTCGTTTTCTATTTCGGTGAATGAGGTGTATTTTCTTTCCATGACATTATTCTTTAAAATATATTTCGGACAATTTGCTCAATATAGGCTTCTGGATAAGCCCCTTGCGGTTTTTGTAGATAATGAGCAGTGCTAATACAAAGATTAGCCCCATTATGGCAAAGCCTAGGGCTTCACTACCTAACCATTCTCCAATAGCAAAAGCAGAGGCACAAGCCAAGAAAAAGGCAATAATCAGCAGAAAAAGAGCTGTCACAAAAAGGCTTACAAAGCCCATAGTGGTCTTGGCTATAATACGGAATATATATAGCTTATAGTACTCCAAATGTGAATTGACCGTTGATTCCACTTCTGTGGGTAGGGTCTTTGCCGTTTCCTTGAGTTCGCTGAGTGCCATGATAAGAGTGCTTAGGGATTATTTTTGATATTTAGCTGCGGCTGCCTTTAGGTCTTCCAATTTGCGTTCAAGAGCATTGATAACTTCCTCTGCCTTGTAGCTAGATTTGGAAAGTAGTCTCTCTACATTGTCCTCCAAAGTGCCTTTGAGTTTGAGTTTCTTCTCTTTTAGATTTTCATTCAGGTGAGTGAGTTTGTCCTTAAGGTTGTCGGACACCCCTTCCAATGATTTACGAATACGTTTGCGGGTCTTTTTTCCTTCATCAGGAGCGAAAAGAATTCCCACACCTACGCCTATGGCAGCACCAAGCACCAAGGCTGCTAATGTGTTTCCTATCTTAGACATAATTCAAATTATTTATATGCACCGCAAAGATAGACTTTTTTGTCTTAAAAAAATCATTTTTGACTGTTATAATTTATTTAAAAATAGTCAGTCGTCAGTATTCAGAGGTCAGTATTCAGTATTCAGGGGTCAGAGGTCAGTATTCAGCGGACAGCGGTCAGTATTTAGTATTCAGCGGACAGCGGTCAGTATTTAGTATTCAGCAGTCAGAGTCTGTCAACTGTCAACTGACTTCTGTCAACTGAAAAACAGAAAACTTATCAACATTAACACACCTAGGAATCGTTATGTAGAAAAAAAACCGTAATTTTGCCCTGCTAATTTCTAAGGTAAGTCTTTAAGAGGGCTATCCGCTATCAGAAAGGCTATCTTACTATTAATGAGAAACATATATGTCTTGGTTCAAGAGAAAAACAAAAGGAATACAGACAGCTACTGAGGAGAAAAAGGATATACCACAAGGACTCTGGTATAAGTCTCCTACAGGAAAAATAGTTGAAACAGAGGAACTTGCTCAGAATTTCTATATTAGCCCAGAGGATGGCTACCATGTGCGTATTGGCAGCAAGGAATATTTTGAAATATTGTTCGATGGCAAATTCAGTGAACTGGATAAGACCATGAAAGCAAAAGATCCATTGGACTTTGAGGATACCAAGAAGTACAAGGACAGGCTTAAGGAAGCTCAAAAGAAAACCAACCTATACGATGCCGTGCGTTGTGCCGTAGGGGAGTCCAAAGGACGTGAGCTAGTGGTGGCTTGTATGGATTTTGACTTCATTGGAGGTTCTATGGGGAGTGTTGTAGGGGAAAAGATAGCCCGTGGTATAGATTACGCTATTAAGAATCGCTTGCCTTTTATGATGATATCCAAGTCAGGAGGCGCCCGTATGATGGAGGCGGCTTTCTCCCTTATGCAGATGGCTAAAACTTCAGCAAAACTCGCCCAATTGGACGACGCAGGGCTGCCTTATATTTCTCTATGTACCGACCCAACCACGGGAGGGGTAACAGCTTCTTTTGCTATGTTGGGAGATATTAATATAGCGGAACCGGGTGCTCTTATTGGCTTTGCAGGACCTCGAGTGGTGAAGGATACCACAGGAAAGGAATTACCTGAGGGCTTCCAAACAGCTGAGTTTGTTCAGGAGCATGGCTTTTTAGATTTCATTGTCAATCGTAAAGAGCTTAAGGACAAGGTGAATTTGTATATAGACCTTGTTATGAACTTGCCTGTGAGGGCTTAATGAAATGGACTAAGTACCAAACCTAATTTATATTTCATTCATTTTTTATGATTAAGATGCGTGATTTCGTCAGAAATCACGCATCTTGCTATCTATAAGGATAGTAACAGGTCCATCATTGCAGAGACTCACTTGCATATCGGCTCCAAATACACCTGTGGCAACAGGCTTTTGGGTGAGTTCTTGTAGCCTTTGGACAAAAGCTTCATATAAGGGGATTGCTTTTTCAGGTCTGGCAGCACGAATATAGGAGGGACGATTACCCTTCTTGGTGCTGGCATATAGGGTGAATTGGCTCACTACCATAAGGGAACCTTCCACTTCCTGCAAAGAGAGGTTCATCACCCCTTCAGCATCATTGAAAAGGCGAATTTGAGCCACTTTCTTACATAGGAAGTCTATATCATCTTGACCATCGGCTTCTTCTATTCCTAAAAGGAGCAGAAAACCCTGACCTATTTCCGAATGCACTGCCCCTGCTATGGCTACTTGGGCATGGCTGACACGTTGGAGGAGAATACGCATAGTTGATTAGTTGATTAACAAAAATGAGCCGATTAGCACATTGTCAAATCGGCTCATTGTCTCATTAATATGGATTTTCTTCAAAAAGGTCAGCTACAGACCAGTAGCGATCACCTGAATCGTAATTTACGGTAAGTACTACTTCATTTTCCTTGATTTCAGGGAGTTTCTTAGCAATAGCAGCCAAGGAAGTACCGGTGGAAATACCCGCTAAGATACCTTCTGTCCTGGCCAAACGACGGGTGTAATCGTAGGCTTCATCCTTGTCTATGGTGATGATACCATCGTAGATAGAGGTATTGAGTGTTTTAGGGATAAATCCTGTTCCTATTCCTTGTAGTGGGTGTGGACCTGGCTTGTTACCACTAAGCACGGCAGAGGTAGCAGGCTCTATACCAAACACTTTAGTATGAGGGAATTTGCCTTTCAATACTTCTCCAATACCAGAGAGGTGTCCTCCTGTTCCAATACCAGAGATAAAGTAATCCACTCCTTGTGGGAAGTCAGCCAAGATCTCTTGAGCGGTAGTAAGGCGGTGTATTTCAGGGTTGGCTGGGTTTTCAAACTGCTGTGGAATCCAAGAGTTAGGAATAGAGGCGGCCAATTCTTTAGCTTTTTCTACGGCTCCTCCGGTTCCTTTTTCCTTAGGAGTGAGTACGAAAGAGGCACCATAGGCAGAAACGAGTTTGCGGCGTTCTACACTCATGGACTCAGGCATTACAAGTACTAATTTGTAGCCCTTTATAGCAGCCACAAGGGCTAATCCTACCCCTGTATTTCCTGAAGTAGGCTCTATGATTACAGTATCTTTGTTGATGATTCCGTCTTTTTCAGCCTTTTCAATCATGGCCAAAGCAATACGGTCTTTGATGCTTCCTCCTGGGTTGCTCTTTTCTAATTTGATCCAAACTTGATGGGTTGGGAAGAGTCTGGAAAGACGAATAACAGGAGTATTTCCAATAGCTCCTAAAATGTTGTCATGCTTCATAAAATTATAAATTATGTTAATAGAAAGTTTGTTTATATATGAAAAAATATAGGTTCAGGGGATAGGTTTTTCTGTTTGGTGATCATTTCACTCTTATAGTAGATGACAGTATAGGGTTCTATGCTTTCAGTAAGCCATACATTTCCCCCTATGGTACTATCGTGTCCTATCTGGCTGTTGCCCAATATGGTAGCCCCTGAATAGATAACAACATTATCACCTATCTTGGGGTGACGATCTGTGTTCATCTTGTCCTTGGTAACCGATAGGGCTCCTAGGGTTACACCTTGGTATATCTTTACATTGTCACCTATCACACAAGTCTCTCCTATGACGATGCCTGTACCATGGTCTATACAGAAGTTCTTACCAATCTGTGCGGCAGGGTGTATATCAATTCCTGTGCGGCTGTGGGCGTACTCCGACCATACCCGAGCCAAAAGCTTTAATCCTTGTTGCCACAGCTGATGGGCAAGCCTATGAATGGCAATAGCATAGAACCCAGGGTAGGACATATATACCTCCTCCAAGTTCTGAGCGGCGGGGTCATTCCCTAGGATAGCCCTTGCATCGCAGAGCAAAAGCGGATATATCTGGGTAATAGAGGTGAAAAACTGCTTTGTTTGTTGCTCAGTGATCTCGGTTTCCTTCAAGTAATCATAGACAATTTCCGAGAGTTCCAAGCGCTTGCCTCTAAGGCGCTGCTCTATCTCATAACTACTCTCACAAGTAGTGGAATCCAAATTGAATAGCAAGCGATAAAGAGCATCTACGAAATCCTCCGCCTTCTTCTTAGGGAAAGTATTTTTCAGATAGCTCCGTTGCTCTAATATCAATTCCGTAAGGGTCTTCTCCATGTTTGTAGCTAGCTATAATGTTTAGGTTTTGAAAAAATAATATTCTTGTATAAAAAGAAGAATAAAAAATTCTTTGCAAAGGTACATCTTTTTTCCGAAAAAAAAAATTTAAAAGCACTTTTTTCAAGAAAATTTTTTTATTAAACTATGTTTTTCTATAAAAATACAATATAACTTATTGATTTTCATAGGAATAAAAAGGTTTTAGCAGTTGATATTTTGTGAAAAATTTGTGATTTCCAATCCTCTAATAAAGAAATACTTACCACTTACATAATAAATTAACGAATCTTTTTATTACTTCTCAGCAGCCTTTTCCTTGACTTTGCCCCTTGCATTGTTGTAATTTTGCACTCTGTTCAGG
>NZ_CALHGG010000053.1 GCF_938029845.1 uncultured Capnocytophaga sp. | reverse complement strand
TGATAAGGCTTACGATCGGCAAGAGTATATTTTTCATTAGCCTGATACATAGGCATCTGTTCTATACGTGTATAGAAAGCCTTGAGATCATAAGAGAATCCCTGAAAAAGTGCCCCCCTAATCCCTGCAAATATATCGTAAGGGGTATAAGTAGGACGTAGGTGTTGAGTAGGAGAAAGATATGGATTTTCAAAAGATTGCTCTCGGTAAGTCAGCTGTTCCAGATTACCTGTAATCCCTCCATAAGGTATAAGACTTTTTCCTGCTACATTGTAGGAAAGTTCTATATCAGGGAAAACCTTAATCTTCCCTCCCTCTCCGTTGTTCTCCTTAGCATAATAAGCCCCCATTCCGAGCCTAAGACTATAATTAGCAGAAGAGCGCACATAAGCAGGTCTTATACCTAAGAATGCTGACTTATAAGTAATCTCAAGAGGGGAGGCAAAAGCACGATCAAAACCTCCTTGTAGATAATCCACATCGGTTTTTATATAGAGAGTTTTCCCTTCGTTGAAAGCAACCCTGAAAGAAGGACGCAGCTTGAGCTGTATCTCTCCACTTTTGAAATCATCTTTGGCTCCTTGTACAAAGAAATCTACCCCTTCGAAGATTCCCTTAGTCATGGAAAAGTCTCCTGCTATTCCTCCTGTGAGGTAATTTTGTCTAAGAGACTCTGAGATAGGCAGTAGTGTCTTATCCTCCACTCCATACCAATGAGAAAGCCTATGTACTACATTGGCTGAAAGACTATATTGGTAGGCTTGTCCCCAATAGCCATAAGTTGCTTGTGCTTGGATATGAGAAAAATTACTATCTGTCTCTACTTCTTTTACATTGTCCTGAGAGGAGTGGTGCGTAAAATCCACAGACAAATCGGAAGTAGCTGTAAAAGGTATCGAAAGGAAAGCATCTCCGTATATGGAAGCATAATTACCTCCTGCCAAGGCTACATAGGACTGATAAAGGCTATCTTTAGCAGCTGTAACGGGGATACGTACTGCCTTTCCCTTTTCTGGTACAAAGGTAGAGGCCACAGGAATAGACTGTGAGGAATAAGTAACCTGTTTTTTGGCTACTGTAATACTATCTTTCTTTGGGGTCTCCTCCGCTGCCTTTTGTACATCGGCTATGGTAGGGGTATAGGGTTTCACGATATCCACCGAGATAGTACCCAACTTGTCCTGTGCATGAGCCACTGCAGCAAAAAGCGTAAGCGAAAGAACAGATATATTATATAATACTTTCATCATCAATTATTTGTTAGATTTCTTTTCATTTGTTTTTATCAATTTCATAGCTTCTTGGGCTTGTGAAATCACCTCTGGGTAGTCCTTGAAGTTCTCCAATACGCTATTGAGAATATAGTTGGCCTGATATTGATCATTGAGTCCGTGGAAGTTCTTAGCCATTAAGACCAATCCCTTAGCAGCAAACTCCTTATACCCTCCATATTCCTTCGCCAATTTCTGTACCACTTCATTGGATTTCTTGTACTGTTTGGCTTTGTTCTTAAAGTAAGCATCATAATAAAGCGCTTCCGCCATAAGGGCATCGGTAGCACTCTTACGCAACAGAGCGTACTCCTTCTCTGCTTCCGCCTCTGCCCCTGTTGCCATATAAGCCCGTGCCAAAATCACATGGGCATCACTCTTAAGGCGCTCCTCAGCTGCTTTCTCTGCCAATATTTTTTGGGCATAGGCTATCGCTTGAGGGTAATCTTTCTGCTTGTAGAAGCTTCTCATCAGGTTAGAGCGCGCAAATATGACATTCTGTAATACAGGTGAGGTACTTTCTAGTTCCTTAAGCAAAGGAAGTACTTTCTCTGTCTCCTCCTTTTCTAAGTAAATATGGCTAAGCCTCAAGAGTACTTGTTCGGTATATTCATTGCGGGCTTCCTGAAGTATTTTTTCATAGAGAGGGCGGGCTTTGTCCTTTTGGTTATCCTCAAAATAAAGCTGTGCCAAGTAGAAGCGTGCTTGAGAGGCGTTGGCTCCCTTGGGGTAATCCTTCAGATATTTCTCCAAAGCTGGCTTAGCCTCCTGCTTTTTATTCTGTACATAGAGGCGTTCGGCGGCATCAAAGGCGGCGCTATCGAGTTCACTATCGGAAACCTTCACGTAACCTAAGCCCTTAGCCCAAGCGGCATATTCCTCCATTTTTCCTTGTTCGGCATAGATATTCTTAGCTGTACTTACCGCCTGTAAGGCTTCAGGAGAGGAAGGATATTTCTCTGTAATTTTCTTGAACATAGCCAAGGCCTTTTCATTTTCATTTTTGTTATAGAGCATAAGACCTTCTCGGAGCATGGCACGTACTGTATAGGTTCCATCCTTATACTGGGTTTGTAGTGTATTATAGAGTTCTGAGGCTTTCTCAGGTTTTCCTTGATTCACATAGGTATTGGCCAATTCGTAAAGTGCATCCTCCCTGAGATTGGACTGAGGATAATCCTTGATAAAGTCATTGAGTGCTTCTATCTTCTTAGGCACCCTATCCACTATACCATAGCTAATAGCCTTTTGGAACGCTGCATAATCAGTATTGGTGGCTTTAGCTGCAATTACCTTGTCATAAGCCTCCATAGCAGGCCAATATTTCCCTATCGCGAAGTTACAATCCCCCAAGCGTAGGTAAGCATCGGAAAGGCGTAAGGATTCAGGGTGCGTTTCTATATATTTGGTAAAATATTCTGCTGCTTCAGCATATTTTTTCTGATTAAAGAATGCATAAGCCAATCCATAGAGTGCTTTGGGATACTCTGCAAGAGAGGTTTGCCCCAACTGAAGGAAATCCTGAAAATCCTTTTGAGCTTCTGGGTAATGGTGTAACTGGTACGCTGTCTCCCCACTCCAATAAGTAGCCCTTGCCTGAAGAGCTGCATCGGCCTTGCTCTTTTTTGCTTGCCCAAAGTAGGGCAATGCCTCCTTGAAATTACCATCACCATAGAGCTGCATAGCATATAAGAAAGCTACTCGCTGGTGTATCTTAGGATCTGCCGTAGCGGATTTCTCTAACAAATCCAATGCCTCACGATAACCTCCTGAGGTGATATAAGAATCCACCAAAAGACCTTTAAGCTCCTCGGTATGGCTATTGGGATAGGTATCTATATAGGATTGAATCACCTTAGGAGTGGATTCGTAAGCATTACCTATATCATAACTCAGGCAAGCATAGTTCAGGTGTGCATCCTGCTTTATGGCAGGAACAAAATTCATCTGATAGGCGTTGCGAAAGGCATTGAGCGCCTGTTGCTTTTGGTCTGTTTTTAGGTAACACTGTGCCAAGTGGTAATAGGCATTCTGTGCCACCTCATTCTTGCCATTGATAATGCGATTGAACTGACCTATAGCCTTTTGGTACTCCCCTTGCTTGTAGTAGGCAAACCCTAGGTAATAGAGGTCTGTATTGGTATAAGCTCCATTCTTCCCCTTGTAAGCCTCCAAGTAAGGAATGGCTTTGGTGTATTCCTTAAGGTTGAAATAACTCTCCCCTATAATCTTGTTAATCTGAGAACGGTACTGAGGGTTATTGGTCTTTTCCAACTGTAGAAGCCCCTCCTGCAAGGCTTTTTGAAAATTACCTTGCTTGAAGTTCATATCTGCCTGATAATAGGACAGATTTTTATTAAGTTCTTTTTCCTCACCCACTTGTTGGAAAAAGTCATTAGCCTTTTGATAATCATCGGCATCATAGGCAATATACCCTAGATAGTAAGCTGCTTTCTTCCCATATTCTTTGGAGTTCTTCACTTGAGAAAGATATTGCTGAGCCGTTTCCTTGTCTCCGTGAGCAAAAAGAGCATATCCGTATTGGAAATCAAATTTTTCTTTTTGCTTGTTTGAGAGAGTAGGTATTTCCACCTTGTCATACCATAGAATAGCCGTTTTGGTATCTCCTTTGTCAAAATAGTAATCCCCTACCTCAAGGTTGGCTTGGGCAGCATAGGAAGAAGTAGGATAATCCTTCAAGTATTGTGTCATAAGTCTGTCCGCTCCCGATTGCCTTAGGCGAATAGCTGCCGAAGCAATATAGTAGCTACACAATTCCTTATCGGACAAAGTAGTAGCCTTGGAAAGCTCTTGCTTGAAAAGATGTTGGGCGGCCTTATATTGCTGTTGTTGGTAGAGCGAGCGGGCTTTCTGCAAACGAGCATCCTTATCCGTATAGCGTGCTGTACGCTGTGCCCATAGGGAGCCTGTAAAGAGTAGTAAAGCCAACAGGGGTAATGTTCTATATGTCATCGTCTGTATTTTAGTAATTAAATTCTAATCTCATGTGATCACAAGTGGGGTGTGCCTGGCAGGTGAGTATCTTGCCTTCTTTGACCTCCCTTTCTATCAGTACTTGGTTGTTGTCCATCTCGGCACTGCCTTCGGTTACCTTGCCTATACAGCTACTACAAGCCCCTGTAAGGCAGGAGTAGGATACATCCAAGCCTTTGGCTAGCAGTTCACTGAGTATATTTTGTTTACGCTCTATGGTAAAGGTCTTTTCCTCTCCGCCTATGCGTACTGTAATCTCGGTAGTTCCTGTGTACTGCTTCTTGCTATCGGTTACGGTAAATAGTTCGGTATGGATTTTCTTCTTGTCATAATCCTTCTGCAGGCTATCCCTTACAGCCTCCACCATGGCTTGTGGTCCACAGATATAGAAACGACCAAAATTCACTTCCTTATAGGTTTCCTTAAGTAATTGTTCCACCATAGGTGGGTCTATATGTCCTGAAAGCGCCCCCTCCTGCTGAGTCTTACTATACACGTATTGTACCAAAAGTCTATCGGGGTACTGTGCCCTAAGTGCTTCAATATCTGTAAGGAACATGGTAGTTTCAGGTGTTCTGTTCCCATAGACCAAAAGAATCTTGCATTGGGTCTTCTCCAGTGCCACCTTGATAATGCTTAGCATAGGGGTAATACCACTCCCTGCGGCAAAAAGCCCCAAGTTCTCTGGGGAGATTTCTGGAATATAAGCAAACTTCCCTTCTGGAGGAAAGACCTCCAACTGGTCACCCTCCTTGAGCTGCTGACAAGCAAAAGTAGAAAAACGACCATTGGGTATCTGCTTGATACCTACGCTGAGCAGCGGCTCATAAGGAGACGAACAGATAGAATAGGCACGCCTTACCTGCTCTCCATTTATCTCCTGTTGCAGGGCTACAAACTGTCCTGCAAAAAAATCAAACGAAAAACGATCCTTCTGAGGAATCTCAAAAGATATTTTTACCGCCTCCGCTGTCAAACGCTCTATCTGTGAGACGGTCAAAGAAACTGATTTCATTCTTAATTATTATACTATTTGTTTAATAAAAATTCCCCTGTAATAATGTTTAATTTTATGTTCTTTTATACTAACAAAATCTTCCGCTACCTCAAGTGTAGGCTTATAAGCCATTTTTATGTTATAAGCCTTATGGGTAGAAGCCCATTTTTTCTTTTGATAATGCAAATCCGATTTGTATGTTTTATCAGCAATAATACTGTCATTCCTAAAGAAATAAGTAGTAATCTGATACCAGTATTTTTCCCAAATCTTTACATATCTTGCTACTTTTCTGATATTTATCCGCTGAGCAAGGGTATCATGACAATAATCATATCCCCGTATTACTTGTGCATTTCCTATGGTTACAAGCCATAGGCATGCAAAAAATAGTATTTTCTTAGTTCTCATTTTTTTCTTCTAATTTATTAGTAATCACCTCATTCAAATAAGGGGAGAGTAATCTCCATTGCTATGACCATTACATTGATACTATTCACTACCTAATACGAGTCTTCAATATTAATACTATCTCTAACAGGAATAGGAATTTTTTCTTTAAGATAACTATGTTCTCTTTCAAATTCCCCTTTAGCATAAGAAGCATAATGAACATCCTTAAAAAGAAACTTCCCATCATATGCATCAATATAATAAGCACACCAAGGGTGGTATTCTCCACGAGACCTAAAGCTTAATAGATAGACATATTTATCTCCTTCTTTTCTCTTCTCTATAGAAAAATATGAATAGATCCCAAAAATATTTACGTCAAGAGATCGAAGAACAATATCTCTTAGCTGCTCTATACTTATAAAGTAATGATCATCCATAGAAGTCGTTTTTATAAGCTTCCCTTTTGAATTAAAAGTACGAAAAGGACCTATTTCACAACCATCCAAATAAAACTCACTCTCTAACAAATGACCTTTCTTGTCATAATACCTTTCTGTCCTAAAAAAATTCCCACCCCAAGGATAATCTTCTGCTCCAAAAAAAGTAACCACCCTTACCCTTCTTTCTTCTGAATTAGAGGGGTAAAACTCAATATAATTTTTATCACCAAAATCATCCTTCATTGAAAAATACTTCTCTATTTTGCGATAATGCCTGTCTATTTTCCTTTTGTATTTTTCTTCTTCTATATCCCTATAGTATTTTTCCCAAATCTTTACATATCTTGCTACTTTTCTGATATTTATCCGCTGAGCAAGGGTATCATGACAATAATCATATCCCCGTATTACTTGTGCATTTCCTATGGTTACAAGCCATAGGCATGCAAAAAATAGTATTTTCTTAGTTTTCATTTTTCCCCTATTTAAAATTACTATATATGAAACAATTCTGCACAACTAAGATATTTCCTTAAGGGAATAGCTATTTTCTCTTTGGGGAAATGTTCCAGAGAATTACTACATTCTTTGGTTCCTTTTTCATCTTTATAAAGAATTTTCCCATCATAAGCATCTATATAATAAGAACGAGCTATACCACTTTCAAAAATCACACAAGTAAACTGATAAACAAGTTTTCCTTCCTCCTGCTGGCGGCTAATCTCATACCTCATCCCCATAGAATCATCATAACAATTAAAAATATCTAACTCAAGAAAAGAAGATATAATAGCTTGTAACTGATTGACACCTATATAATAACCTTCTCCAACATATTCTTTTTGTATTAGGGCTCCTTTTTCATTATAGTAATAAGTAGCATCCACTATACAATTCCCTATATAAAAAGCCTTAGATATTAAATCTCCTTTTTTATTAAACTCCTTTTTTATATAGATAATAGAATCTTTCCCCCCTAAGTATTTAAAAACAACAAAGAAATCAGGATTATTATTAGCGTAATCCTCTACAATATAATTCCCTTGTTTGTCATAAGAAGTAAGGAAGTCTCTTTTCTCTAAGAAATCAACATTTTTATTTCTCTTTCTTATTTCCTTTTTTATTCTTTGAGTATCCAAGTGCTCCATAAGAGTATCCTTAGAATAATCATACCCTTTTATAATCGTCTGCGAATGACTTATCACAGGAAATAAAAGACATAAAATAAGTAATCGTTTCATTATTTTTGTAATTCCTTGAGCATTATTTCAAGAACTCTCCAAGGAAGCTCCATGAAAGAGAATCCCTATCAGCATGGGCATTAATTATCGAATAGTACTCTTTTTCCTTTTTCTTGGGGTAAAATAGTACCCTTATCATATACCAAATGACCATTGACGAAAGTATAAGCCACTTTGTAGTCAAAGGTAGTGCCTTCCAAAGGTGACCAACCACACTTATAAAGGATATTCTCCTTTGAGACCTGCCAAGGGCTATGCTCTGCTACACAAGCAATATCGGCATAATAGCCCTCACGGAGGTAACCTCTGTCTTGTATCCTAAAGAGAATAGCAGGGTTATGGCACATCTTCTCCACCAATCGCTCCAGAGGTAGCCCTCTCTGTTGGAACATAGTCAGGGCTGCTACCAAGGCATGCTGTACTAAGGGTGCCCCTGAGGGGATTTTTTGATATTCCTTCGCTGCCTTTTCTTCCAAGGTATGGGGGGCATGGTCGGTAGCTATCACATCGATGCGATTGTCCAAAAGTGCCTGCCAAATAGCCTCACGGTCTTCCAAGGTCTTGACTGCAGGGTTCCACTTAATCAGTACGCCTTTTTGGTCATAATCTTGGTCGGTAAACCAAAGGTGATGGATACAAGCCTCGGCGGTAATCTTCTTTTGATTGAGTGGCAAGCTATTGTCCAAGAGTTCTGTTTCCTTGGCAGTGGATAAGTGGAAAACATGGAAGCGTGCGCCCGTTTGCTTAGCCAAAGCAATAGCTCGTGAGGAAGAGAGATAGCAAGCTTCCGCACTACGAATCAGTGGGTGACACTTTACAGGAATTTCTGCTCCATAGAGGGACAGGTAATGCTCCAAGTTATGACGAATCGTTTGTTCATCCTCACAATGTGCTGCAATTAGGGTGGATACATTTCTGAATATCGTCTCAATCGTCTTCTCGTTATCCACTAACATATTCCCTGTGGAAGAACCTAAGAAGAGCTTCACTCCTGCGGTGTTCTTGGGATTAATGCGCTTAAGCTCCTCTATATTGTCATTGGTACCACCGAGCAAGAAAGAAAAATTGGCCAATGAAGTACGAGCAGCTGTGGCAAACTTGTCCTCTAAGGCGGCGATAGTAGTGGTTTGTGGTATGGTATTGGGCTGGTCAAAGAAAGTGGTAGTACCCCCTGCTACTGCGGCAGCACTCTCTGTAGCGATGGTTGCCTTATGCGTAAGACCAGGTTCACGGAAATGCACTTGGTCATCAATGACTCCAGGGAGTACCAGCATACCCTCAAGGTCAATTACCTTTTGGGCTTCTTTGGCCGAGATATCCGAAGCTATCTTAGCAATACGTTCATTCTCAATGAGCAAGTCTGCCTCTTGGATACGATGATCCGAAATAAGTTTACCGTTTTTTAAAAGTGTTTTCATAATTATCACGATTTCAGTCGCTATCATGCAAAGATAACGGCGATGCAAAGATACATATTTAACTGAAAAGGGAGAAGTGAAAAATGAAAAATTAATCTTTTTCATGAATTTTTAATCATTATTTTGTATCTTTGCACTTAAAAAACAAATTAACACCTATCACTATCTCCCTTACCTCAGAGTAGCTATTCCCTATTGATTGGTACGAATCATCAAAAAATATGAAATCACGCAATAAACTTAAAATAGTAAATGACCCTGTATATGGGTTTATCCATATCCCCAATGCCTTTATCCTTGACCTAATAGAACATCCTTATTTTCAGCGACTTTGCCGCATTTCACAGATGGGACTTTCCTACTTGGTATACCCTGGGGCAAGACATACGCGCTTTCATCATGCCTTGGGCTGTATGTTCCTTATGCAACAGGCCTTACAGACCCTTCGCTATAAGCAGGTAGAGATTACCCCAGAGGAGGAAGAAGCCTTATATATCGCTATCTTGTTGCACGATATAGGACATGGTCCCTTCTCTCATGCGATGGAACATAGTATCGTAGAGGGCATCTCCCACGAGGAAATTTCCTTGGCATTCATGGAAGCACTCAATAAGCAGTTCGAAGGACGATTGTCCTTAGCCATTGAGATTTTCCAGAAAAGATACAAGAAACAGTTCATGAACCAACTCGTTTCCAGTCAGTTGGATATGGACAGACTGGATTACCTCAAGCGTGACAGCTTCTATTCGGGGGTAAGTGAAGGGAATATCAACTCCCAGCGTATCATCGCTATGCTTACCGTAAAGGACGATACCCTAATTGTAGAAGAAAAAGGAATCTACTCCATAGAGGAGTTTCTGGTAGCCCGCCGACTGATGTACTGGCAGGTATATCTGCATAAGACAAGTATAGGCGCCGAATTTGTCCTTGTAAAGCTCTTAGCAAGGGTCAAAGAACTTACCCAACAGGGGAAAAAGCTCCCTATGACTACCGCCTTACGCTTTTTTGTGGAAAACCATATCACCAAAGAGACATTCGACACTCATGCCTTAGCACTTTTTGCTCAATTGGACGATTATGACATTATCTCAGGTCTCAAAGAATGGCAACATGGGGATGATTGGGTCTTGGCGAAGCTAAGTCAGATGATTCTCAATCGAGATTTGCTCCGTGTAAGGCTCTACAAAAGTCCCATAGAGAAAGAAAAGGTACAAGAACTCCTACAAGAAACAGCCCAACAACTGAATATCTCCGAAGAGTTGGCACGGTACTTTGTTTTCACTGGAGAGATTTCCAATACCGCCTACCGCAAGGATGAGCAGAATATCCTTATCTATACCAAAAACAACAAAATCATAGATGTTACCAAAGCCTCCGACCAAATGAACTTGGATGCACTGGCTACTAAAGTGACCAAATACTACTTATGCTCACTTAAGTGAAGCACGAAAAGTGAATAGTGAAAAAGTGTCTTATGAAAAATTTTTCATTTTTCACTATTCTCTATTCACTTTATTTCGTACTTTTGTCCCCTTGAATAAATAAGAATCAAATGAATCCATCAGACGATTTTATAGGTGAAAATCACCTCAGTACGTCGGCTAAGACCCCTTTGCGAGCCGATGCTTTTTCTCTTTCCGATGAGGAAAAAATCGCTCGTATCCAAAAATCTATGGCTGATATTATGGAGACACTTGGGCTTGACCTTACCGATGATAGTCTCAAGGGTACCCCCCTAAGGGTAGCCAAGGCTTATGTAAAAGAGCTTTTCGGAGGCCTTGATCCCAAACGCTGTCCCAGTTCTTCTACCTTTGAAAACAATTACCACTATGGGGAGATGCTCATAGAAAAGAATATTGTCCTCTACTCCACTTGCGAACATCATTTCCTACCTATCGTAGGACGTGCTCATGTAGGTTATATCTCCAACGGACGCGTATTGGGGCTGTCCAAGATGAACCGTATTGTGGATTATTTTGCCCGTCGCCCTCAAGTACAGGAACGCCTTACTATGCAGATTGTTCAGGAGATGCAGCGTATCCTAGGCACCGAAGATGTGGCTTGTGTGATTGATGCCAAACACCTCTGTGTGAACTCCCGCGGTATAAGGGATATAGAAAGTAGTACCGTAACAGCCGAATACGGCGGTAAGTTCCAAGACCCTATTGTAAGAAAAGAGTTCTTGGAGTATATCAAAATGGAAACAAAATATTAGTGGTTAGTGATTAGTAGTCAGTGGTTAGAACTAACTACTAATCACTAACAGCTAATCACTAACAACTAACAACTAACAACTAAAATTTGAACTACTTAGACGAACTTAATGAGGCGCAGCGGGCGCCTGTGGTACATAAGGATGGGCCTGTAATGGTCATCGCTGGTGCAGGCTCTGGGAAGACGCGTGTGCTGACCTATCGCATCGCTTACCTTATGCAGCAGGGGGTAGACCCGTTCAACATCTTAGCGCTAACCTTTACCAACAAGGCTGCGCGGGAGATGAAGGAGCGTATTGGGCGCATCGTGGGACCAAGCGAGGCGCGCAACTTATGGATGGGTACCTTCCACTCTGTTTTTGCGCGTATCCTTAGGGAAGAAGCTGGCAAATTAGGCTTTCCGAGAGACTTTACCATCTATGACCAACAGGATTCCCACCGACTCATATCAGCCATTATCAAGGAAATGGGCTTGGATAAGGACGTCTATAAATACAAACAAATCGCCTCGCGCATCTCCTCCTATAAGAATAACCTCATTACTGTAAAGGCTTACTATGAGAACCCTGAATTGCAGGAGGCCGATGCTATGGCTAAGCATCCACGCTTGGGTGATATCTATCGCAATTATGTAGATCGCTGTTTTAAGGCAGGAGCTATGGACTTCGATGACCTGTTGCTACGCACCAATGAACTGCTGAATGTCTTCCCTGAAGTCTTGGCGAAATACCAACACCGATTCCGCTATATCTTGGTAGATGAGTATCAGGATACAAACCACTCCCAGTACCTGATTGTACGTGCCTTGGCCGATAGGTTTCAGAATATCTGCGTGGTGGGAGATGATGCCCAAAGTATCTACGCTTTCCGTGGGGCAAACATTGACAATATCTTTAATTTCCAAAAGGACTACCGCAATGTAGGTGTTTACCGTTTGGAACAGAATTACCGTTCTACTAAAAACATTGTAGAGGCAGCCAACAATGTCATTGAACATAACAAAGCCCGCTTGGAAAAGGTAGTATGGACAGCCAATGAAAGCGGTAACCTTATCAAGGTACACCGCAGCCCTACCGATGCCGACGAAGGACGCTTTGTAGCTGGAACTATCTTCGAAGAGTCCATGCAGCACCAGCTCTCCTATGGAGATTTTGCCGTGCTCTATCGTACCAATATGCAATCCCGTGCCATAGAAGATGCCTTGCGCAAGCGGGATATCCCCTACCGTATCTATGGGGGACTATCCTTCTATCAGCGTAAGGAGATCAAAGACCTCTTGGCCTATTTCCGCTTGGCTATCAATGAGAATGACGAAGAAGCCCTCCACCGCATCATCAACTTTCCTGCCCGTGGCATAGGCGATACAACTATGGAGCGACTTACCCTCTGTGCCAATGAGTTTAAGCTACCTATCTTTACCATTATCAAGCAGTTAGACCTGATGGACTATGGGCTTAAAATCAATAGTCCTACGCGTGTGCGTCTGCTGGAGTTTGCCCACATGATTCAGAGTTTCCGTATCATGGTGGAAACACATGATGCTTTCTCTTTAGCCGAGCATATTGCCAAGCGTACAGGGATCCTCAATGAGTTCAAGAAAGACGGTACTCCCGAAGGTATCGAACGCCTACAAAATATAGAGGAACTCCTCAATGGTATTCGTGATTTCGTGGAAGGACAAAAAGAAATAGAAGAAGCCACAGGCTCCTTGGCAGAGTTTCTGCAGGATGTCGCTCTCGCCACTGACCTTGACAAGGAAGTAGAGGATGATAATCGCGTGTCACTTATGACCATACACTTGGCTAAGGGGTTGGAGTTCCCATACGTCTTTATTGTGGGTATGGAGGAAGACCTTTTCCCCTCGGCACTGAGCCAAAATACCCGTACTGAAATGGAAGAGGAGCGCCGACTTTTCTATGTGGCACTTACTCGTGCTGAAAGGCAGGCCTACCTAACTTATACCGAAAGTCGCTATCGCTGGGGTAAGCTCATGGATGCCGAACCTAGCCGCTTTATAGAAGAAATAGAAGATCGTTACTTAGAATACCTCACCCCTAAGGACAGCTATCGTTACCGACCATTGGTGAATATAGATGCTTTTGCCCCTGTGGATAAGAGCAAACTACGCCAACAGAAGCCCACCAACAGCCCTCCTCCTGCCTATAAGAAGCCCAATGAAGAACAGCTCAAGAAGCTCCGCCTACAAAAACCTGAACAGGCCAAACCTGTAGCCACGGGAGATATACCCGAAGTAGCCGTAGGCAATACAATACTACATGAGCGTTTTGGCAAAGGAGTAGTTATAGATGTAGAAGGTAGTGGTGCTGACCGCAAGGCCAAAGTACGATTCGAAAATGGTGGAGAGAAAACACTGATACTGAGGTTTGCCAAATTTAAAGTCCTTTAATCTTACCAATTTTTCTTGTAAAACAAAAAACTATGAAAGATATAGCCCAAGAAGAGAGAAAGATCTATGCCCTCTTTGATAATGATACTATAAGAGTATACCAAGCATATAATGCTGAGATAGCGGAAGAAGCACTAAGATTAGGAACCTTTGGACCACATTTTAGCTTAACGAGAATGACCTGGATCAAGCCTTCCTTTCTATGGATGATGTACAGATGTGGATGGGCTGAAAAAGAAAATCAAGAAAGAGTCTTAGCTATTGACATCAAAAGAGAAGCCTTTGATGAAATTGTTAGAAAATCGGTACTTTCTTCCTATAAAGCTGACTTAGGTATCACAGAGGAACAATGGAAAGAAGAAGTCAAAAATTCATTGGTAAGATGCCAATGGGATCCTGAAAGAGACATCTATGGAAAACCAATAGGTAGAAGGTCTATACAACTTGGTATCAGAGGAACTTTTGTGGAAAAATATGTAAATGAATGGATTGTAAAGATTACTGATATCACCGAGGAAGTCAAAAGAATAAAGCAACATATTGACAAAGGAACTTTTACTAAAGACCTCCTACCTAAGGAACAAGAGTATATAATCCCATAAAATTCTTCCACCTCTAAAAAATCCCATTATGAAAAAACTATACATATTATTACTTATGCTATGCTCTTTAGGGCTGGCATGGGGGCAGAAAAGCCTCTCCTGTGATGAAGTGCTTATCAATAGGACTAAAGGCACTATCTCTTTCTATACCCAAAAGAAAGAGGGAACTTACAGAGAAGTATCTCTTACATTTCCTATGGCAGAGGGGTACAAAAAAGGAGAAATTTTCAGGGCTTTCACCCCTACATGGAAAGAAAAAGAATCGGTTTCTCATGATGCCATTTACTTCCCTACTGAGGATAATGTCATTCGCTTAGAGGATATACGTCCTGCTTCTTTGGAAGAATTCTTAGGAAAGAAATACTACCTATATAAGGGCGAAGAGGAAGCCGCTTTTTTTTCTTTTATCAGTCCCTATACTGCACAAATAACAAAATTGAAATATGGGAAAAGTTGGCCCTTAGGTAAATACGTATCCTACCCCGATGATTCAGAAAAGAAATGGCGTATTGAGGAGATACAACACTATGCCCTATTTGTATTGGATATGGGACACCAAAAGAAAATATATGGACTAATAGGTCTGAATACTAGCGAAGATGTACATCTGCTTGTTCCCCTAAAGGATCAAACCCATTTCCTTAATTATCATCCCTATTATTCTCCCTATTCCAATAGATTTTTCTTCTCAACTTCTTTAGAAGAAAATCCTGAAAATAGGCCTGCCGACCTTCGTAACAATTTTCATCATTTCTATCTGTACGCTTATTATCATACCATTCCTTGCGAAGATGGTAAAAAAATGCTGATAAACAGATTAGGAGATGCTGTTTTAGAAAAGAACTATGATTCCATAAGGATAGAGCGCCACTTTATTATTGCTAAAGATGGAAAACAGACCGATATCTATAACGCTTTTCTTGAAAAACTCAACTTAGGTGATGCAAAAGGAGCCTACCTTGTTCATGGAAATGATATATTACAGGTACTCAATGAAAAAGGCATCCATTACTATAACCCTATAGGAGAAGAAGTTTCCCCTGATGATTTCCATTCATATGTACCTTGTGGGAACCCGAGTATAGGAAAATATGAGATTGAATACAAACTCCTGAAAGGAAAGAATTGTTTTTCCTTGGAAGAGACCCTATACCCAGTAGGCTATAATGTTAAGAAGGAAGTCAAGAAGAAAGCAACTTATCAGCTTAAAGGTACGCTCCCCTCTGACAAACTATCTATTTTGGATACCCACGAAGGAAGTCTCTATATCAAAGTAGAAAGAAACCAAAAAGAAGGTCTTTACGAATACAAAATCCCTAACATTGGAGATAGATGGACTCTAGAACGCTCTGATGGCAACTACGATGCCCATGAACTCATTGCTCCTATTTTTGATAAAATCGGGGAGAATAACTACTTTCTTTTCTATAAGAATGGAAAAGTAGGCCTCTATCCTCAGAAAGAAGCCTCCTATAAAGAATTAATCTATGAGCGCTATGGCAACTTCTATAGGTTCAAAAAAGGTAGAAAAAAAGGCTACTTAGATGTTCATACCGTTGAGGAATTTTATGAGTAATTAGGAAGATTGATTCCTCTGAACCTTGAAGATCTATACAACTTGGTATCCGAGGAACCTTTGTAGAGAAATATGTAAATGAATGGATCGTAAAGATTACTGATATCACGGAGGAAGTCAAAAGAATAAAGCAACATATTGACAAAGGAACTTTTACTAAAGACCTCCTCCCTAAGGAACAAGAGTATATAATCCCATAAAATTCTTCATCCTAAGAGAAATTCACCTATAATTAGAAGAGGGTATTTTGCCTTTTTTAATTATCTAAAGAATCCATAACAATACTGGTTTCTTGCTTTGCTGAAGTAGAGGATCCAAAAGCTCCATAAAAGCATTGGAAACAGCAGGACATCCCCAACTTAAAGGGCTATAATCAGGATAAATCTCACTATCGGATACTGCCTCCCAAGAATGTAATACAATCAATCGTTTTTGTGCATTGCTATTACTCTCTTCCAGCCCTTCTAACCAATATTTTACCTTAATCCCCCATGAACTATAATCACGCTTCCCTATTTTATATTTCCCCTTGGCAGAACAATGACTATCGACTTGATTACTATATTGGGCTTTTTGAAATTTATCAGGATTGGAGGAAAACACATCACAACTACCATGAGTAACTAATTTCTCATAGAGATTTTTTTTCTGCTTGAAGTCGTATACAAAGAACCGATTTTTGCCCGAATGCAACCTCAAATCAATTAGGAAATAGAAATCTTCATTCATCTTATGAGCCTTACAATAGGCTAAGGCAATTGAGTGCTGAGTAGTATAATCCTTAGGTAATTCTTGAGCTCCCACTTGTTTTCCTTGCTGACAAGCAATACAAAACAACAATCCTAAATAAAAGAAAAAGTTTCTATTCTTTACTTTCCTTTTTTGTAAAAACATGTTTATCATTATTGATTTAGTAAGATTATCTTATATTACCAAGTTTTTCAAAGGACCTCCAATGCTTTTTTGTAGTAACTAACCCCTATTTCTTCATATAATTAGTATATTCCCCGCTAAGGCCGCAAGTCTCTAAAAGCTGGGCAAGTACCTTATCCATTTCGAAGAGGGCTTGGTAGCACTTGATTTCAATAGAAGCTAAGTATAGGTTGGCATCGGCTACATCGGTGGAAGAGGACAGTCCTTCGGAGAAGGCTTGGTTGCGTACTCGTACCAATTCACGGGCAAACTCCAAACTCTCTTGTAAGCTTTGTAGCTGCTCACGCTGCTTTTCTATCTCGGTATAATGTTTCTTGACCAAGGTCTGTACATCCTTTTCCGCCTGAGCGGTAAGTAGTTCTACTCCTTCACGTTGTGCTTTGGCTTGGGCTATCTTGTTCTTATCAGAGAAACCATTGAAGATATTCCACTGGAGCCCTACCCCCACTACCCAATTATCAGGTTCTGTAAGGGGAAGGTTCTTTGACCAAAGATATTTTTTCCCAATAAGTGCCACATCAGGTAAGTAAGCAGCTTGTTGTGCCTTAATATTCTGCTCGGTAAGCTCCTTTTTCAAATGTGCTTGTACAATAGCAGGATAGTTTTGCTTGGCTTGGGCTTGGTAATAGTCAAGTCGTTGTAAGGGAGCTACCTCAAAGAGAGGTGAGGAAAGGGTTACTAGGGCATTCGTCTCCTCCCCTATCACTCCAAAGAGTGCTGTTTGTGCCAGCTCTATATCTTTCTGACAAGCGAGTACCTCTCGCTGGGCATCGGTAACAGCTTTCTTAGCCTGCATAGTCTCCACTGGAGCTACCATGCCATTTTTCTCGAGCTTCTACGCATTGGAATAATGTTGCTCGGCTGTTTGTAGGGCTTTCTGTCTTACTTGCAACGCCTGTTGAGCGAGTTGCACTTGGAAATAACGCTCGGCTAATTCGGAAATAAGCATATTTTCCGTTTTTTGGCTTTCTACCTTAGCTATTTCATGATTGAGCTGACCTACCTTATTACCTACACGTACCTTACCCCCTGCAAAGAGCACCCAGCGAAGGTCGGCAGAAACCTTCCATATATCCTGCTCCTGAAACTGATAACGCCATTCTTGAGCAAAAAGAGGCTGTAACCTACCCATCATTTGGGTAAATACAGGAGCTAACATAGGACGCATAGGGGCAGGAATAGTACTCCCCATTTGCCCTAAGTGTGCTTGTATAGGTTGCTTATACTTATCAAAACTCAAGGAAAGCGGATCACTTAGGTGTGCATAGCTAGCATTAAGACTCAGTTGGGGCAAGTACAAGCCCTTATAATTCTTTTCTCCATAATAAGACGCCTCTGTTTGCTTTTCCATGCCTTTGAGCTTCTGGTTAGCCCCACGCATACGCTCCAAAGCCTCTGGAAAAGAGAGCGATTGGGCAAAAGAAAAACTGGTTAAGCAGAGAAAAACAGTGGTATAAATACGCTTCATTTTCAATAGGTTTTAAGGTAAATAAATTTGCTTTCGTTCAGCGTGCAAAATTATAATAGTTTCAGCAAAAAAAGTACTTTTATCAGCACTAAGTTTTTAAGATAGATTAAAAATTAACTTCCTTTCCCTGCGCGAATCACACTAAGGGTTTGTTGGGTAATGCCTAAGAAAGAGGCTACATGCCCTAGTGGCACTCTCAGTAGTATTTTAGGATAATTCTTCAACAGAAAGTCATAACGCTCTTGCGCTGTCTGGAACTTAATGGAATAGATCCTATCCGACAGGTTCTTAAGAAAAGAAATAAGCAGCATACGCATAAAAAGCTCCAACTTAGGATGGCTGTTAATGAAGGCTTCCACTTGGGCAAATTCGGCCACACGTACCTTACACATTTCCAAAGCCTCCAAACCAAAAGGGTTGGGATTGTGAAAGTAAATATTCTCTATGGAAGTATAAAAACTATTCTCTGCATAGAATGCATGGGTAATATCCTTTCCGTCCTTGGTATAGAACTGGCGAACAATACCTTCTTCTATATAAAAGACCTCTTTGGAAAGGCTTCCCTCCTTAAGTAAGAGGCTGTATTTCTTATATTCTCTATGCTCAAAAAGCGTATCCAAGAGTTCTAGCGTCTCATTTTCTATATGAGTTTGCTCGTGTATATAATCTATAAAATTCATAGGGCAAAGATACAAAATATATACTTAGGTTTTTAATACTTCATAGAAGTTTTTCTATATCAACTAGCAAAAAACACCTATGGTTAACTCATATTTCTTTTGCTCAAAGATGAAAAAAATCTTATCTTTGCAATTCAAATTTTCTTTCTATGAAAAAGTTCTTTTATAGCGGTATTTTTCTGCTTCTTGCCGCTTGTAACAGTGGAAAAGAAGCCGTAATGACCTATTCCAGTATCAAGGAAAAGAGTAATGATTTCCTTTTAAGTGGAAAGCTCTTCTCTTGCCTATATCACCAGCAAGCAGCTGAGTATGATGCGCTATGCTATCAAGCATATAATTTGGCTCGCCTACGGCTGGATGAAGCCCTTAGCAAAAAAGGAGATAAACCATTGGCTATTATTACTGATATAGATGAAACATTCCTCAATACCTCCTATTATGTAGTTGGGATGACTGAAACAGGCATAGATCATAGCAAGGATTCATGGGAAAAATGGACTGCTAAGGCAGAAGCAACCCCATTGGCTGGTGCACTAGATTTCTTCCAATATGCTGATAGTAAAGGGGTAGCTATCTTCTATGTCACCAACCGTTATACCAATGAAAAGGAAGGCACTATAAAGAATCTTAAAGCTTATGGATTCCCTATTCAAGAAGCTAATCGACTTGTTTTTCGCAGTGGAGAAAGAAGCAAAGAAACCCGCCGCTTGGAAATTGCTAAAAATTACGACATAGCCCTATTCTTGGGGGACAACCTAGCCGACTTTGACAAAGATTTTGACGCACATTCTGCTACGGAACGTGCACAAGCTACCGCGAAAAACCAACAGAATTTCGGAAAGAAATATATTGTACTTCCTAATGCGTTCTATGGTGAATGGGAAAATGTTCTTTATGACAACAAAAACCTATCCTTGAAAGAACGCAAAAATGCTATCTTGAAAGTACTTAAGAATAAACCTACCCAATAGTTTTCCTTTACTTTTTCATCAAAAGAACTGTGTCCTTATTTCATTATGAAATAAGGATAGGGTTCTTATACCCATTTATGTAATTCATATTATGCAAAGAAAAATCAGCTTACAAGATTAAAATTAAGGAGTAATGACTAGATTCTGATGCTGAATCACTGATAACACCTATTAACATTCACTTTGTATCAGTTTTAATTTTAATTTAACTTATAATTAATGCTTGTATTACATAGAAATATATATTTTTGTATTCTCAAAAAACCTATTTTTTCAGAATGAGACTAAAATATATATTTAGCAGTTTGTTCTTTGTCTTTATTTCTTATGCTCAAAAATCCGAAGCTCTTTCACAGGAGCGATTCATAAGCAATGGCAAGATGTATGCTGCCCTTTTCCAACAGCAAGCAGCTGAGTATGATGCGCTATGCTATCAGGCTTACAACATAGCTCGATGGCGATTGGATGAAGCCTTGTCCAGACCCTCAGATAAGCCTATTGCTATCGTATCGGATATAGACGAGACTTTCATGAACACCTCCTACTATGCCGTAGAATGTGGCAAGAACAGTACTGAATTTCAGTACAAAACTTGGGAGAAATGGACAGCCAAAGCCGAAGCAACTCCACTGGCAGGAGCCGTTGAGTTTTTCCAATATGCAGCTCAAAAAGGTGTAGAAATATTCTATGTAACCAACCGAAAAGAGTCCGAACGTGAAGGCACTACACTGAATATCAAGCGCTACAATTTCCCTTTCCAAGGAGATGATCACCTAATATTCCGTACCGCTGAGAGGAGCAAGGAGAATCGCCGTATCAATATTGCCAAGAACTACCATATTGTACTTCTTTTAGGAAACAACTTAGCCGATTTTGACAAGGATTTCGATGTACTCACACCAGAAGGACGCTGCAAAGCAGTAGAGAAAAACCAAAAACAGTTCGGTTCAAAATATATCATACTACCCAATACCTCTTACGGAGATTGGGAGAATACTATTTACGGAGAAAAACAACTCTCCTTGAAAGAACGCAAAGATCTTATCCTAGATATCCTCAAGGAAAAGCCCACTAAGTAATTCATTTATCCCTATATTCTTCGAAGGTTTCTTCTTTTTACAAGGAGAAACCTTTATTTTTTAAGAGTCTTCCACTAAAAAATTTAACTATTTTTTGACTCCATTTTTCACCACCTATTTATAAAAAAACGTATATTTGCACATAAAGTAATCTCTAAATTCTTTTATTATGAAAATATGGGTTTTATTATATAAAATGCAAACTGAAAAGCGCTATCGAGGTTGGAAATTTTTCTTTGATTGGGTTTTCCTTCCTTTGTCTATTTTGGGTATTAGTTTGATAGGAAATCCTTACTTCCCGAATCTTTCTTTTTCAAGCATCTGTATTGCAGCTGCTTTCGCCTTTTTCACTTGGTGGTGGGCATACAAGTACTTCATAAAGGAAAAGAGAGAGCAAAAAATAGAAAAAAAATACAAAGAATACTTGAAATCTCAACACTCCTCTAAATCAGAAATTTAAGGAGGATTGAATTATTTTTTGCCCGACAAAAAGAGGCTACTTTATTAGGTAAAAGTAGTCTCTTTCTGTTTTTATTAAGAATAAAAAAATGTTTTCACAACCTATCTTGGTATGCTTTTTGCAGGTCTTAGTATTAGATTTCTTCCCACAAATGATTATCTGTTAATGGCAAATTAACTCATCGGCGCAATAGTAAATCAAGTTAATCATGAAAAAATATTTAATTTTAGTAATGGCCTATATCCTCTTTGGATTATATGCCTTTCCTGCTATCGCACAAACAAAAAAAATGAACACTAAAGAAATCTATTTTGCAGGGGGATGCTTCTGGGGAACAGAACATTTCCTCAAACAAATTCGTGGAGTGATCTCCACAGAAGTGGGCTACGCCAATGGAAATGTGGCCAACCCTACCTACAAACTCGTATGTCAAGGCAATACCCAGTTTGCCGAAACAGTCAAAGTGGTCTATAACCCTTCCGAGGTATCCTTATCCTTACTTATTGACCTCTATCTAAAGACAATAGACCCTACTTCACTGAACAAACAAGGCAATGACAAAGGTTCTCAGTACCGCACAGGAATTTATTATAAGGATAAGGCTGATGAACCTATCATAAGGCAACAACTTACCAACCTTGCCAAGGGATACAGCAAACCCATAGTAGTAGAGAACCTACCACTAAAGAATTTCTATACAGCTGAAGACTACCACCAAGACTATTTAGACAAAAATCCACAAGGCTATTGTCACCTCTCCCCTGCTCTATTTGAGATGGCACGCAAAGCCAACCCCAAGAAAGCTACTCCAAAGACAAGCTACACGGTCAAAGATAAGACTACCCTCAAAAAAGAGCTAACCCCTATGCAGTATGAGGTTACCCAGAATAGTGCTACCGAACCTCCTTTCCGCAATGAATATTGGAACGAAAAGCGTGAGGGTATCTATGTAGATATCACCACAGGAGAACCGCTTTTCTCCTCAGCCGACAAGTTTGAATCAGGTTGTGGTTGGCCGAGCTTTACCAAGCCTATTGACAAGAAACTCATCAAGGAACACCTTGACAAGTCTCATAATATGATTCGTACTGAGGTCAGAAGTCAATTGGGCAATGCTCACTTAGGCCATGTCTTCCCCGATGGTCCCAAGGACAAGGGAGGACTACGCTACTGTATCAATAGTGCCTCCTTACGCTTTATCCCTAAAGAAGAAATGGAGAAAGAGGGGTACAGCCTTTCTCTAATAGAAAATAATAAAGGCAAAAAGTAAAAGATAGGAGATAAGAACTATTCTCTTTTCATTGTTCACTATTCCAGATTTTCCAAGCTGCCTCAGCTTGTAGGACAAGCATCGGATAGCCATTGAGAATGGTAGCTCCTTGTACTTCTCCCTTAGCAAGAAAGGTAGTTTTTTTAGGGTTATAGATAAGGTCATACAAGAGGTGTTCCCTCGTAATCCATTGATAAGGAATAGGAGGGAATTCCTCTGTTTTAGGAGATGTCCCCAAAGGGGTAGTATTGACAATAAGGGAATGGCTCTGTATAACCTCCTTTGTAAGTTCATGATAAGAGAGCGCCACAGTCGAGGCTTCACGAGAGACGAGCTGGTAAGGTATTCCTAGCTGACTAAGGGCAAAAGCCACTGCCTTACTAGCGCCTCCTGTACCGAGAATCAGTGCTCTATTGTGATGAGGTTTTAAGTAAGGAACTAAGGAGTCACGAAAGCCTATATAATCTGTATTATACCCCTTGAGCTGACCTGAGGAGCCTATTTTAATAGTGTTACAAGCCTTAATGGCTACAAGTTCTTCGCTCTGCTGGTCAAGCAAAGGAAGCACCGCCTCCTTATAGGGTATGGTTACATTCATTCCAACAAGGGTAGGAGTAGCATGAATAAGCGCAGAAAGCGCCTCTATGGTAGGAATATCAAAGTTGATATACTGACAATCGATGATTTTTTCTTGAGCAAATTTCTCTGCAAAATACCTTCGGGAAAAAGAGTAGGATATATTGCGCCCCACTAAAGCAAATGTTTTCATAGTTTTGAGTTCTGAATTTTGAGTTCTCTATTCACTCTCTCGATAAGTATCGTCATCTCCTTCGAGTAATTGTAGATAACTTTTGTAGCGACTCCAATGGAGCTTATCCTCATCAAGCGCTTGCTTAACCGCACATTGAGGTTCATTCAGGTGTAGGCAGTTATGGAATTTACATAGGTGCTTAAGCGCAAAAAACTCTGGGAAGTAGTCGGCTAATTCCTCTCTATCAAAATCCACTACTCCTAAGCCCTTGATTCCTGGGGTATCAATGATGCGAGCATCAAAATCTAAGTCATACATCTGAGCAAAGGTAGTGGTATGTTGCCCCTGCCCATGTTGCTCGGAAAGGGGTTGGGTCTTGAGTTGTAGGGAGGGAGAAAGCGCATTAATAAGGGTAGATTTTCCTGCTCCTGAATGTCCTAAAACCATGGCCGTTTTCCCTTCCAAGTGTGCTTTGACTTTGTCTATATTTTTGCCTGTGTGTGCTGAAATCCCAATACACTCATAGCCTATATCGCGGTACATATAAGCCAAATATTTTACTTCGTCCAGCTCTTCAGGCATGTAAGTATCCACCTTGTTAAAGAGCAGTACGGCGGGAATGCTATAAGCTTCTGCTGTTACTAAGAAACGATCAATAAAGGCCGTGTAAGTAGTCGGATTATTGAGGGTTACCACAAGAAAAGCCACATCAATATTGGCAGCAAGAATATGAGTTTGTTTGGAGAGGTTTACCGATTTGCGAATGATATAGTTATCCCGAGGGTCTATCTCAGTAATGACCCCCTGCCCCTTGGTCTCGGACAGATGAAAACAGACGCTATCACCTACGGCTATGGGGTTGGTATTTTTTATTTCCTTAAGGCGAAATCTTCCTTTGAGACGACACTCATAAAACTGCTGGTCTTCTCCCTTGACCAGATACCAGCTTCCTGTGGATTTGTATACAATTCCTTTCATAAGAAGTGAATAGTGAATAGTGAATAGTGATATGCTTTTCACTCTTCATTTTTAGAGTTGCAAAGATACAAAAAAAGCAATAAGTAAGATACTTATTGCTTTTTAAATCATGAAAAACCATTCATTTACGCTTCTGCGTTTGTTTCAGGAACCCATTCGTTGCAGAGCATCCCTTTAGCAGCATGTGATTTGTTGGCACATGTAGGTGTGTTGTACTTTGCACATGAAAGGCAGTCTACTTCACCTTGAAGACTTGGACGCATATTGAAACTGTCACAAGTGTGTTTTGTTTCTACTTTGGTTTGGTGAAGTTTGCATACATTCTCTGCTGTCAAATTTTCGCAATTTACACAGCCGTTTACTAATCTAATAGCCATAATTTCTTCTTTTTAGTGTTAATAATCTGTCGTTGTTTTCTGGGTGCAAAATTACAACGAGATGTTTTTAGAAACAAAATAAATAACTCATTTTCAGCAATATGTATTTTGAATAAGTAAAAATTA
>NZ_CALHGG010000052.1 GCF_938029845.1 uncultured Capnocytophaga sp. | reverse complement strand
TTGCATATTTTTCGTATAACAATGCACCTATGAGCTTAATCGTATTCATTGTAGAGGGTTTCTTTTGCTGATGGATTTGGCAAACCAACTCTTCAATGATATTTTTATCAATTCCCAAAGCAGGAAAAACCGATTTTACCAGCTGAGAATGATCTACAGCCAGCCACTCGGTAAGGTTTACCGTTTCTATACGCCCCGCATTTAATAGCGAAAGCACTTCCAAAGGGATATCTATTGCCTTTTGAGCCCCTTTTCTGTTTTTGATGTCTTCAGTCATGAATCTAATCTATTAATCTGTCAGTTATCCCATTGGACAAGGTTTGCTGCTAATCGTTAAAGACTTCTATGGTTTCTTCTTTGAGGACAAAATCGGTGAATTTGCCTTTGTAGCGGGTAGCCTTTACGATATGGTTATCTATCCAATGATAATTACCTCCACGAGGTTTGCCAAAGATGATACCATGGTACTTAAAGCCATGCTTATCAAGCCACTGTTCGGTAATCTCGCGGAGTGCTTCGGTACGTGAGGTGAAAAAATGGATCACATGTCCTTGGTCATACCATTTGTTCACCTGTTCCAGTGCATCGGGGAATACCTCGGCTGTAATCATTTTCTCGGGCTGTTCATTGGGAATGTCCTCGCATATAGTACCATCAATATCTATGAGGTAGTTCTTCACTCCTTCGGGCAATATAGGGTTCTTATGCCCATGTGCGTCTTCTTGTAAGGTAAATTTTTCAATCATAATGCATCAGTTATGTAGGTTAATTTATTTATGTATCCGCTTGATAATACACCCATTATCATGGAGTTATAGTAACTATTTTGCCTTCACGGCGCACCACAATCTTTTGATTATTCTTGCGCTTTTCGGCAATCATTCGATCATAAGCAAGGTCTAAACCTTTTAAAAGTTTGTCTTTCAGACTCTCCTTCTTAGCTTCTTTCTTTTTCATAGCTGTTTTCCCTGCGCCATTACAACCTGCTATGATATAGAGTTGTTTGCTCATTCTGTTGTGTTTAT
>NZ_CALHGG010000051.1 GCF_938029845.1 uncultured Capnocytophaga sp. | reverse complement strand
ATTTATAGGAGGTTGTTTTTTGTAATGCTTTGCTAAAATATCCAAACCTATTAGCTGTGATTTGGCTATCTTTTGGGTAGCAAAACACAGGGCAAAGTTATCGGCAAAGGTTTGGAAATCAAAGTCTTTTTCGTCAGCTATTTGCTTGATGAGCTTCATCACAAAATTCACTACCGAGGTCTTGTCGCTACTGAGCAGGGCAAAAAGGGTTTGCTGAGAAGGAAGGAGTTCCTCCGCTGTGGGTTTGCAACTCTCAATGATATCGCAATAAGTATTGGCTGTATAGGTCTTCATAGGACTGAGTAAGGATTCCAAGAAGTTAGGTACTAGTTGGGTACCTTTAAAAAATCCTTTTGCTCCAAAATCAACTATTTTTTCATATTCTGTAACATAAATATGTCTTTTTTCAAGGAAATAGGAAGGTAGTTTCTCTCCTATTTCTTTAGCAATACGGGGTCTTTTAAGTATAAAACTCTCTATTTCTTTGTGTTTGCTCATTAGAAACAAAGCATCACATAGCTTTTCTATTAAAAAATCTTCCTCAAATGGGATAAAATCATTTTCATATAGCGACCATAGTACAGGAAATCCTAAATTCTTACAACTCTTCACATCTAACTGAGCAAGTTGTTCTAAGTGTAGTGGATTTTTTCGCTCTTTGAGTACTGAAATCAGCTTAGAGTTGTCACGGCTGTATAATAAGTTTTGTAGTTCTTTGTCTAATGCTTCAAATTTCATAGAATGAAAAAATTAGAAAATAATGATGATTAAAGGACAAAGATAGTTATAATCGGCAAAACGAAATGTACCAAAAATCAAAATGAAAAGTACATTTTTTGTGCGAAAATACATGGCGCAAAGATACTAAAAAAACACGGATATACTCCGTGTTTTTTTGCCTATATAGGATAGTTAGCAGTCAATACTTCTAACCTCTTCTTACCACTATTACTACTTCCCAAGTGCATAGTTATCTCCTTCTGATGCCAACCGTACTGCTGTACATACTTATTGAGTTCCTCATTAGGGTAGGAACTAAGTAGGAACTTACCTTTGACTGTGGTTAAGGTGTAGAGTAGTTGATTGAAATGTTCTTGCTCATATCCTCCATAATGTCCTTGCTTGGCTCCTACATAGGGTGGGTCTATGTAGTGAAAAGTATTAGGAGTGTCTCGTAAGGATATCACTTCACAAGCATCGGTATTGTCTATCTGTACGTTCTGCAAACGAGCGGAATAGATGTCGGTAAAGTTGGCTATCTTGTTGTTGAGGATTGACACATTCTTGCTGTTGGTGGTGATACGACAGTTGCCTACTTGGTTAGAGTAACCACAGTTAGTGGCGTACCAAAATGCCCAAGCTCGTTGTATTTCTGTAAAAGCAAATGGAGCATGGTATATTACCAATGCGGATTTGTAGGCTTCTCGGCTCACAATTGACTGCTTTACGAGGGTTTGAAGCTCAGTAAAGCGAGTTTGCAGGACCTTGTAAAACGTATAAACATTGGCATTGAAGTCATTGATGATTTCTGTTTTAGCTTTCTCCTTTGCCCAAAAGACAGCTCCACCACCAAAAAAGGCTTCGGTATATACTTCATGTTTGGGTATAAGTGGTAATATATAGGGCAACATGGTTTGCTTTCCTCCATAGTATGAAATGGGGGTGCGTTGCCAAATCTTATTAGTTGATTTCATGCTTTGATTTTTTGTAGATCATTATATCTTCGTAAGTACTTAGGAAATTCACGCTTGTATTGATTATTATTCGTTCTGTACCTTTGAAAGGACTGGGGAAGTCATACTCATTACAAAGGAAGTCAAATAGGTCTAATAACTGCCCTTTATTAGAGCTGAAATATACATACATGGGCATTGTATTCAAACTCTTGACAATTTGCAGATAGTCCTTGAGTTTCCAATAATTTCCCCCTGTATAGGACGAGACATCGGTGGAGAGATAGGGCGGGTCAAGGATAAATACGACATCCTCTGTATTAGCGAACTCATAGATAAGTTCCTTATAATCGGTACTCCTACGCTCAACACCGTGTAAATAGCTCTCACTGTTATAAGGGGTTTTGATGATACAATTGTAAAAATTTTCCTTTTCCAAGCCTCGTAAGGAGGTAGCATATTTTCCACTGAAAAGCAAACTTGCAGATAAAGAGATAAAATCTACTTTATCAATAGGATATTGCTGGATAACCTCCAATATAGCAGGCTTTAGGTCATCTATTCGTTCCCCTTTGGCTTTTCCCTCTACTATAGGGCGTAATTGAGCTAATATCTCATTGGTGATAGGAATACACTCTAATCGGCGGGCAAAGTTGTCATAATCGTTCCATATAACACGAGCTAAGGGTTTTTCCTGCTTGATAGTATGGGATAGTAGTCCAGAGCCTCCGAATAAATCTACATAGGTAGCCTTGTCGGGGAAAGCCTTTAAAGCCTCTTTGAAGTGCTTGACAAACTTCCTCTTTTGTCCTTGAAAAGGAAGGGGTGATTGAGAATAATTTTTCATGGTTTATTTGGTTGTTTTAGTTATTCTTTGTACTTTTGTGCCTCTCACATCTCATATGAACAAACTCGAAAACCCACAGAAGACTTATTGTCCTCCGTAGGGCTTTCGAGTTCGTATTTAAGAGATGTGAGAGTTTTTTAAAGCGGAGGACATTTTTTTACTGCTTGTCCTCCTATTTTAGCAGTGTTTAAAAGTGCTTTAAAAGCGATTTAATCTTCACCGAAACAGTTTTAATCTCCAAGCAACATACACTAATACTCCAACAACTAATATCCAAAAGATATACCTTATTGGCGTGCCCTGTACTTGCTTTTCTACTTGTTTGCTTTGGTTTGTTTCCTGCTTTTTCACCTCGCTTTTTTGACTTATCTGATTATTTATAACAAGAGTACTATCAGCCTGCTGTAGGCTCTTAGAAAGGTTGTCTATGGTTTTAAGGGTAACCTTTCCTCCCTGTACTCTTATGGTTTCACTATCGCCGTCTCGTATGCGATAATATACCAACTCCTTGGCATTGCCCATGCTATCCCTATCACTCTCAAGGGTGAGTTCGTAAGATTGTGAGTGCTGAAGATCAAAAGTAACGACCTTTTGGGACTTCTCTACGTGTGAGGAGCTGTCTTTGGTTTCCTTTCTTTCGCTCTGCCGCTCTTCTCTGTGCTCGGTTCGGTTTGATTTCTTGCTCTTGCAACCAAAAAGCACCATAAGAGCTAATAGTAAATACAATTTCTTTCTCATACATTGCTTTGACTTTTTTTGATTGATTTTTCAAGCCACATAAGACCCTCTTCCAACTTGGTAATCACCAAGGAAAGCTCTCGACTTCGTGGTAATTGTTCTACTTTAGTGAGGAGACTTTCATACTCTTTTTTTAGTTCATTTACTTCTATCATAATTAACAATTTACGATTAGATATTTTGGTACTCCTCCTTAGCGTTAAAGCATGGGCAAGCCTTTTTTACTCCTAAAAAATCTCGGTGTCCTTGTATCACTGCATCGGGGTACAACTTTCTCAACTCTCTTAAAAGCTCCAAAATAGCCTCCTTCTGTTCCTTTGTTCGGGTATCTTTAGGCTGTAAGGTGTTTTTGTCAATGCCCCCAATGTAGCATATCCCTATGCTATCGGAGTTGTGCCCTTCCACGTGGGCAGGGACTTTATTGACATCTCTGCCCTCTTCTACGGTCCCGTCAAGGCGGACGATATAGTTGTAACCTATTTCGGTAAAACCTCTTTGTTTATGCCATAGGTCTATATCCTTAGCAGTATGTACTCGCCCTTCAGGGGTAGCGGAACAATGTACCACGAGGTACTTAATAGTTCGTTTGCTTTTTTTCATGGTATTTTGATTTTAAATATTAATAAATATCACTGAAATACCCGTCTTGCGCTCTGGAGACAGAGCAAAGGGTAAGTGTTTTTTGATAAATTCTTCCATAAGACTTTAAAAATATGAACTTAATTTCTTATTCTTAATTCTATTTCCTTCCCAAAAAGACTATTAAATGGTATTTCTTCCAAATTATCTTCAAAAACCCACCCCAATTCATTATTTCCAGCCAAAGCAATTTGAATATTAGCATTATATACTTTAACACCATTAATGATATATCCATTTTTTATCTTTCTTCCTCCTATATATACATCGCCTCTCCAGTATGCATCAAGGGGTGCAAAATAAGGAATATCATTTGTATTACAATGTATTGAAAACGAATGTTGTTTTTGTGATAATCTAAAATTATGTTTGAGATAAGTTTGGCAAATAAGATCTGAACCTTCCTTACGAAGGTCGCTTTTTTTAGTCTTATAAACTGTACCCGCTACTACTTTATTATTCATTACAGTATCTATAGCAATTGTAGTGTCATAAGGTAGTGTTATAGGAATTTTCTTTGTAAGTTCAATACCTTTTTGATTAACAAAAATATTTTTTACTATTACTTTAAAGAAAGGAACATAATTTTCTTTTATTCCACCTCCCCAATCAAAAAATTGTATCACATTCATCTTATTAGTAATTTGTCATTAGTCACTTGTCATTTGTTCCCCCTTCGGGGGCTAGGGGGATCATACATTCCTAATATCAATGTACATCTTATTTCCACCAGCCGTACTCACCACAGCGGTACTTCCATCACCCCCATTGAAGGTGTTATCTCCTGTATATACCACTTGTTTTCCTGTTGTGTTGAAGGTAACCGCTCCACCTGCAAAACATTTACGAAACACCACATTTCTATTTTCTGCCATTGTTGAAACATTAACAATAGCATTTGCCATTACATTAATAGTCCTACCATACCATGCAGCACCCATCATCCAATTGGAGGAAATAGAACCACTTGTCCCTATATAATCTGCCAGATGTATCGTTTGACCATCTGTTGCAAAAACCCTTTCTCCTGATGGATTTACATTTGTTTTGATACCATTGAGTTTTATCAAACCATCATTAATATCTATAGTAACAGTTGCATTTCCATTCCAATTAACCAAGTCATCAAAAATTTTTCTAAAATCAATTATACCTGAAGAAGAAGCAATTTGCATTCTACCCTTACACTTAATGTCAGCACCATCTCCTCCAGCCCATGCATTGATTCTAAGTCTTTTCTTTAAGGTAAGCCCTAAATCTGACAATACCGCTTCTGCTCCACTTTCTCCTACTTGTACTTGACCATCTGTTCTTATAACAGATGTTCCAAAATACACACCGTTAGTATGGCTGTTGAGGTCATTAATCCTTAGCCAATTATCAGATGTTTGTGTCCTTATGACTTCTTTATTATTCCTCTTATTCCAAGAGGTAGGAATAAAATCCATACTAGGCTTTCCGTCTATGTCATCCCAATGGTGCCTATGAGTACGATAGGCGTATTCTGTGTGAGTGTGCCCCAATCGGGAGTAGCGATCATCGTGGTTATGGTCTGTGGGTGCTTTGCCATTGAGGGCATCCTGCAAGCCCGCTATATTGGATATACCCAAGGTGTCCAAGGTGCGTTTGTTCTGCTTGATATAAGCGACGATCTCCCGCAGTTCGTCCAGTTCCGTATCAGGAGACTGCAAGATCCGCATGATGTTATCTATTAGGTCCTTCAGGTTCTGAGCTGTCCCAGTATAGCCTCCCTTGGGTAGTAGCTGCGATATATCCACATTCCGCAATCCCTCTAATTTGGCACGTAGTTCATTGGTGAAATCATTGGATGATAACATCTTCCCTGGTACTTTATCGACTTTTTTATCTAACAACTCACTATGGGCATGGGAATCTCTTAAGTGGTTCTGTAGCTGCTCCGCAGAAGCGGTACCCTCTAAAGCCGTAGTTAACCCGTCTATATCTTCCATAGGGACTTTCTCACTTTTATGGCGGAAACTGTCAAATATCGCCCAAAAGTGCTCTTGGTTAGGCTTCATAAAGTTGGAAAACCAACGCTTTAAGGTTGATAATGGTGTAATCATTGTATTTTAGAATGAAAGGTTAAAGGATTTTAATTGAATCCAACAAAACGAATAAATTTAACTATTCGTGAAGGCTGAATATTATCAATAGGTTGCTCACCTCCTTTGAGGAGAGCTTTAATATTGTTACCTGATTCTTTTCCCCAACTAGGAATAGACCCACTATTAATCCATCCACCCACATTATTTCCATTATAATTGATAAGGTCAAGACCAAGGACTTCAAAACCACTTCCATTTTTATTTTTTAAGTCAAGTTCCATTTCGGGTAAGTTGTTTTTCTCAATGCGTACCGTTTTACTCCCTACTTTCGTTCCTATTGCTCCGAAATCACTATCATCTCTCTTATGTCCCACAGGTACTGCCCCCTGCATTTCAGTATGCTCCACCCAACCTTCTGGGATTTCTGAAGCCGGTCTGTCCCATATAGCGACTAATCCTATAGGTACTGTCTTTTCTACTCGCTCTTCTAGCTTTTCCAATCGCTTGAGTAAGGAATTCTCATCTGTAAAGGATTGGGCTTCTATTTGTTGGTTATTTAAAAACCTTTTAAAGTTCGCCCATAGAAGTCCACTTGTGCTGTTGCCAAAAGTAGCATAGCGGGTATATTCTACGGCTTTCTCTACGCCATCCTTGAATATTCGTTTACGTGTGGTCTCTACAATAATGACCTTTTCGGATATGGGTGCACCTTTGAAGGGAAGCACCTCGCCATTGATATATACCACTCCATCGGTAATGCTACGACCTACCCGATCACAGCCCCAAAGAATACTTAGGTTCCCCGCTATATTGCCCAGTGCATTGAGCAATTGGTAGCTCTGCTGCATAAATTTGAGGGTATAGGCACCCAAGGGAAACCCTCCTGTGTTGTCAAAGTTGATTTTATTCATAAATTATTATATATCTCTTAGATGCTATCTTGTAAGCCTCAATAAGGGCTTTAATCTCTACATTTCTTGTTCGTAATGTCTTCGGTATACGTACGGAGAAATTCACCCCACTCACTTGCATTTCTCCCGAAGTATATAGGTATTTTTCCTCTAAATATACAGGTTGATTTTCCGCCTCCGTATAGATATACAGTGCGTTAAAGTGAGTCATATCCTCTATGCGGATACGCCTTAATGTTTGGTCAAAACTATCATTGAGAATCTTCCTTAGATAGCATTTCTGTCCGTTATGCGTGAGGGTTACCAGGTCGCTATTCCGCTTTTGGTTAAAGCTATATTGGAGTTGTTCCAAAGGTGCAATAAGTATCTGTAACCAAGCTACAAGGCGTGCTTTTCTTAAAAAAGTAGGCAGTAGCAAGATAACGAGCCTCCGTAAATTGAGTTCAAAGATTCTCATAGGTAGGTAATAGTGCTTTTGGTGTCGTTATTTGTATCAAAATTCACCGCAAAATAACCACTTTCGGGTATGCGACTTATATTTATCTCTTGGAAATTACCCCATATACTCCTTTCTATCCATTTGGTTTGGGCGAGGTCTATACTCACATCCTTGACCCCCTCCACGCCTTGAATAACATCGGTAAGGGCTTGTAGGGAGAGCTCGCCGTTGAAGGGTAAACGCTTGAGGTAATCCTTAATGGCTTCTTTTACCGTTTGCTTGCCCGAATTAACATTCATTCCATTCTCGTTCAGAATAAGTGGGTTACGAACAATGCGGATAGAGAGTTTGAGCCAATCGGGTTGGTTATTCAATATTGTAACATAGACCCCTGCATACTTGATTTCATTGATATAGCGACTAAATGCCTCTTGTTGGTGAGCTGTCACGGGGGTGAGCGTACCTGCATTATCTGTAGCTATCTTTATCACGATACGGCTCTCAGTTGGGGCATCAGTGACAGCACAATACTTGACTACCTTGCTCGCTTCTATCTGTTCCTCTGTTCTTCCATGATTGTTGAACTTGTCGCTATCTGGCAGCAGGTCAAAGCCGTATTGAAAGGCTAAGGCCCTGCTATAATACCATTTGGCTGTACCTGGTTTAAGCTCGGCAATTCTCCTATCAATATCTGCCCTGTGTAGGTCAAAAATCTTTTCCAAACTCCATATTGCTACTGAAATGATATAGACCCACAAGCGCCATATAGCTACTTTGGAGGTGCTATTGAGTTCATTAAGGGCGGGCTCTTGCGCCTTAGCCTGTAGAATAAGGGTTTGTATTTCTTGTATGCTTCGTGCCATGGTTCAGTTGTTAGTTGTTAGTAGTTTAGCCCCTTACTACAAAATCAAGGTTAATTGCCCAAATGCTAATACCTTCAAGGCGTTCAAAGATTTGCTTGTCCGACTTGGTAAAGGCTGTGGCGGGTTGTATACCCTTAGCCGTGTAATAGTTAAGGATATCCTTGTTGGAGATTTCTCCTATAAGTAGGGAAGCTCCCGCTACCATATCGTCGGTAATGTTCTTTTCATTCAGTACAGCCAACTCAAAGATACTCTCAATGGTACCTGTATGTTGCAGGGCGAGGTCTAATAGACTTTGATTATGTAGGACTGTTATTGTCATCTTCTAATTCAAAAGTTTTATAAAACTTCTTATTGATTATCTTGAGCAGTACTTTAGCAAAGCGAAAGCCTAAACAATCTAAGTTCTCCAAGAGACTCACCACGAGTTGCCATATAATCCCTATAAGTACTATCCAGTAAAGCCAGTGGAAGGGGTCAAACTCAAAACCTCCAAGACTTGGAAACTCCACATTAGCCGAGAAGGTATGTAGTATATAAATAGGCACTAAGTAGGTGGCTATCTTCAACAACATACGTCCGAATTTGCGACTCTCGTGCTTTTCACCTCGTTTGCGGGAGGCTTGCACTCCTGTAACCCATTCAAACACTAACAATACCACATAAGCGGTAAGGAATAAATGATTGAAACCAAATAGAAAATGCACAGTGGCAAACAGAAAGGAGAGTATTACGTCCATTTTGATAAAAAGAGCTGAAAAGGTGTGACCAAAGGAAGAGTGTAGGAAGTCTTTGCTATCCCTAAATCCAAATCCTTGTAAAATGTAATTGAGTGATATCATCTTTCTTAGTTTATTTTTTTAGCTTATGGTTCCCATTCCTACACTGGTAGTGGAACCTGTCTGAGCGGCTGCTGTTCCTGCCGTGCTTACAGATATACCTGCTTTCACCGTTACCTCGCCACTCTTAACAAAATCGTTAATAAGAGAGGCTAAGCGTTCGGCATACTCTTCCATTGAGGCATCGGTTTTGGTAAGCATATACTGTTGTAGTCGGATAATGCCTTGTTTGAGTTGTTCTTTGTTTAGTGCCATAGATTAATTATATTGTCCATCAATTAGTAACTTGCCGCCCTCTTTTAGGGCTACATCGTTAATCTGCATACCATCATACTCCAATTGTTTCTTTATTTCGATGAGTACTTCGGTATAGAGGTCATCTGCGAGCATTTGGGCGATGCCTACCCCTACTTCTGGATGTTCTTTCCATTCTCCCTTTTCAGTAGTGAGTATAGCCTTTTGTTGTTGGTTATCAGAGTACCCCACCTCAAAATCACCTGCCAATAAGCGTAGGTCATTGTTGTCATCTATGAGTATATCTTTCATTAGCTTGTCTGCAACTGGTTTATACTATTAATTGCTCTGAGGAGTTCCTCTTTCACCATTGCTCCAAAGTTCTCTACTCCTTCACGTACGGACGATACATATACCTTAGTATCGGTGCCTACATTGCCTATTTGTATATTGATATGTGTTTGTCGGGTACCTCCTGATACAATGTTGTCTTTGGTTTTAGCTCCTTCTCCTGTGGTAGCTGTAGCGTCTCCCGTAATAGGGCTTATCCCTGGCATGGAACTACTTTCAGTTTTCATACCCAGCTTGCCCATTAGTCCGTCTTTTACCTCCTTAAAGCTCTTAAACTCTAAAGAGTCCCACGCTTTGCCAAGAGCTTCTTTAGCTTTAGCCTCTGCCTCACCT
>NZ_CALHGG010000050.1 GCF_938029845.1 uncultured Capnocytophaga sp. | reverse complement strand
CAGGTTCTCCCCACTGCTGATAACCGCTTCCCAATCCCGCCCTAAAGTATCGGATAAAAATCATTCGCTCTACATTAGGATCACGCTTGATAAGTATTTATATATTGAAGGACTACTCATCAACTATTTTTTATTTAGAAATTCTTTTATCTGCTCTTCAGTACGATTATATTTCTTTTTATAGCTATATATTTCAATCTTTTTTAGAGAATTATTATAAAAAATAGGGTTTAAGTCTCCGTTTTTTATATCATCATAAATATAAAGGTTTTCTAAACTATTAAAATCTTTTATAAATTCTAAATTATCAACCTTATCAATAAATAAATTTTTAATATTACTTTCTTTTAAAGACTCCAGGTAAATGTTCTTACTCCTAAGAATTGTTAAAGAGCTAATTTTATCGCATTGATTAATAGCATTGATGTCTTTCAACTTTGGCAGATAGTCAAGTTTGAGATGCTCCAAATTAGGTAAATATTGCAATCCCTCTATAGTTGGAAGTGAACCGTGTGTCAGTTCTAAATTTTTTAATGTATTTATTTCTGATAAAAAAACACAATCGGTATGGTTTAAATGCCATAAATGCAAGGTTTCAAGATCGTTTAGATTTTGAAACCTTGCATTTCCTTCTAAATGATTTTTAGAAAAATGAGTGTATAGATATGTTATAGATGTTAATTGAGTATGATCTAAAGGTATGCTATCATACCCCGCATACGAAAGACGCTTTAAATGCTTAAGAATATAAATTCCATCAATATTAGAGTTTTTTCCTATGCGTACAGAGAAGTTAAGGGTTTCAATATCAGGATATAGAGACAAAGCTGATAAATCAATATCAGGAATTTCAAATCCTTCTTGCCTAAGAGTAATAGATTTTATTCTCTTATTTTTTGCATAAGCAACTCCCTCTAACAATAAGTTATAAGGGACATTAAGACTATTTGTAAAATCTAATTCAAAATTCATAAAATTTAATGATGTTTCTTCTTTATATCTTTATCTAACTCTTCTCTTAATTCTTTAGCTAATCTATCAGCTTCTAATCTTTTATCTTTTGTTAAATTCTTGTATGCGGTGCTACCTGTGACAATAGAATTTTCTAATCTATCCTTTGGTATATAAGCTTTATTTTTTCCACTTTTAGCATAAGCTCCTTCATTTTCCAATGCTTTATACTCAACAGCTTTTCCTAACTCATTATCTCCATTTGTACTCATATGTGCCTTGCCCACTACAGTTCTTTTTTGCTTTTTTCCATCTATTTCAACTTCTTTATTTGTTCTCTCCTCAATAGATTCATTCATACGACCAATTTCACCTTTTCCAACATAAATCTTACCGTCACTAAGTTTTATCATATACGCCCCTCCTGTACCTGCAAGTCCAAAAACATCCACCTCAGTATTACTATCAAAAGTATACCCATAGAAATTAGTATTATTCCCAGCTAGCCCTATCGGATCTTGGCTAATATAAGTACCGCTTTCAGGTGAGTAATAACGGAAACGATTGTAATACAACCCTGTTTCAACATCCTCATACTGCCCTTGGTAGCAGAATGGTATAAATCCTTTCTCACCCTCAAGGGTATGTATATTGCCATAGAGGTCATACTCAGCACTCCACACCTTTTCTCCATTCTCATCATACGCCTCATACGGCGTTCCTAAATGGTCGGTGAGGATGCTATACGATTTATCCCCTACAAGTTTAGCCGCAGGCACAAAGGAGTTCTCATCAAACACCCAAGTGATAAGATTATCAGTTACAGGCTCTTCCTTGTCATAAACTAACAAATTGTCCTTATCTCTACTGAGATTAGGTCGCTTACTTAGGTCATACTCCCATTCGTGAAGTGGTACATTTCCGTCCCACAGAAAACGCTTGATGCGCTTGCTACTGAGGTTTATCTTTGCCGTGCGTCTGCCCAAGGCATCATACTCAAAGGCAAAATGTACCCTGTCGTTATTGGCGACACTCTTTAAACTTCCATTGGCATTCCACGAGTAAAACCACCGCAAGGTTGCAGGCTTCTCGTCTTCTTCGACTATCAGACTAAAACGCTTGAGCTGTTGCTTTTTGGATATTTTCTCTATTAGTTGCCCTTCAAGGTCGTAAACGTACTTCCAATCAGGACACTCTAAAAGCCGTCCACCCTCGCTATAGGTATACCCTTTGCGGTCAGGGGTTCTATATAAGTTCCCTACTGCATCAGGAACTTTATAAATCGTCTCTGTTTGGTTATAGGTGGCAGAGGCAAGATTTCCCACTAATCTTTTGCACTTAAAGGATATTTTTTTAAATTCATTAAATATTTATCCTTTAGTTCTGATACTTTTTCAAAAGGAATTTTATATAAAGAGCAAGGAAATGAAAGTATTTTTTTTAGTTCTATAATCTTACATTGTAATAAATTGCTTACCACCCCTAAAGGATAATAAAAAATATCATAACCATTATCAGCTTGTATGAAAGTCTCATCATAATTTTCTATATCAGTTTTAACTCCAATTTCATCTGTAGAAACTATGTATTCGTTTTGAATGTCTAATTCATATCTTCTCAGTAATTGATTGTTTTTAAAATGTTCAAATAACATTGTAGGTATCCATATATCTATATTAAATTTATATATATATGAATTATTAGATAAAAAAAGTAATTTTTCTTTATCAATAAAATTAATACATTCACCTTCTACTATATACATATCCAATAAATCTATTGTTGAAAGTTTTGATAAACTATTTGATATATTTATCTCATCAATAGTCTTCCATGTGATATTTTCTCTTATCAAATCTAAATTCAAATCATTAGAAAAAGAGATAAATAAGTTTTTTGGTATTATTAACCAACTTCTATGACTAAAAAAATTAAATAAATTTTGCATCTTAATGATATTTTGATGATATATCTATACCGTTCTCAAATACACTCCCATCAGGATGATAAACTCTGATATGTTCATTTCCTAATTTATCTTTCCAATGATATGGAATTAACATGTCATTTTCTTTTGAATGATTATAGAGTAATGCATCACATTGCGAACAAGGAGGAAGAGGACCAGCAGGATATGATGAACTACTTCCTTTTTTCAAAAATAGGTAAAGTGCTATGCTTTCCAAAGGAATATCAGTGAGTTCTTCCTCTTCAGGAAGTGGTGCATAGTGGCGATGCAGGTTCTCCCCACTGCTGATAATATCTTCCCAATCCCGCCCTAAAGTATCGGATAAAAACTCATATAAAAAGTGTCATATATTTTGAAAGAATATCAAAATTACTAATACTAAAGCGATTATTCTACTTCTAAAATTACAAATCTGTTAAAGTTCAGTATAGTTTGTAATATCCCTTTACTCCTGCACCTATTGTCCAAAAATGTTTAGCTTTATCTAATTCCTCCTGCCAAATACATTCTTCCTCTTTAGAGACATTTTCGGGAATAGATTTTAAAATATTTTCTGGTGTGGTATCCCTCCAAACTCCTATAGATATTTCTCGAAAACAATAACAATAAGGTTTCTCTGAAACATCAATATCACTATCCTTTTCTTCTAAGATTGTTATCAATTCATTTGCTTCAATCTCAAAAGGATTTATTCCATATATTTCTGGATTAATTTTCTCTGTTTCAGGACCTTGTAATTCTACAAATTTTAAATTTTTGTCATTATCAAAATCCATCCTAAATTCAAGAGTATCATAATAAAGTTGACGTTCATTCTTGTAATCAGGCTCACCAAGTATTTTGATAATTTCATTAATGTTACTACCAAAAGTAATCTTTGAATCATTGATCTCAATTCCTATTAAAGGAATAATTTTTAATTTTATTTTCATATGCTTAATGGTTTACTTTTTCTGAAGCTGTTTAAACTTTTTTTAGAAAAATAGGTAAAGTGCTGTGCTTTCTAAAGGGAATTCAGTCATATACTCTGAATGAGTGCCATTTTTTCCTATATTTCTTTAAAATAAAAACCTTTTAATTTATGGTGTTCACAAATTTGTTTGAATTTTTGTGTAACAATAATAAAAGAACGATGTTCTTCCATTCTGACTATATTATAAGGATCCAATGAATTAGGAAGAATATGAAGTTCATCTATTCTTAAACCTCCATAAGAGGTTTTTTTAACAATACTTTTAGTAAAATCTAAACAAGGTATACAATGTAGAATATTTAAAGTATAAAATCCTTCAATTGTATAGTCTTTACTATCTCTAATTATTGCTGGGAAAAATTGAATTTCTTTTTCATTAATATCCTCAAAAATCTCTTTAAATTTAGTGCTTACCAATCGTGGACCGAAAGTAGGTAAAACATCATAAGATGTTAGATAACTATCTATTTTATCAACATTGTAATACAGAACCTCAGACTGTTTGATTTTCACTCCATTATCAAAGTTCCCTTGTTCTACAACATTACTATCAGCATATCTAAAATAAACGTCTCTTTTGTAAAAATCTGAAAATTTAAAATACATATATTAAAATAATTTAATGAATTGAATAGCATTTCCTGCTGCCATTTCTTAACTCTAATCTTGTTTCTCTTCTTAATTCTTCAATTGTGTCCCTAAACTGTTGCTGCGTCCATTTTCCATCTTTGCCCTTGTCCCAAATATCTTCTAATTGCTCTTTAATATAGTCATTATATTCTTTATGCCCTTTATTCCAACCTTTATGAACACTTCTTGTAGGATGTATACCTTCTTCTGTAGGTAAATATATTAGATTACTTGGTTTATGAACATCAAAACCAGCAGCTTTTATACATTGATTTAGGAATGACATGATGTAATTGATAATCTTCTATTTTGGGCATATTATGGTAGTTCCATCCTCCTTTTGGCATCTCATTCAAACCAAAGACATCTACCCCTCCATTACAATCCATCACATACCGATAAAAAGCCAGCCCACCCGCCAACCGAATAGGGTCTTCACTTATATACCTCCCCGTCTCAGGGTGATAATACCTAAACCTATTGTAGCAAAGTTCTATTTCGGGATCGTAATATTGTCCTTGGTACTTGAACGGACATCTAAAGTTTTCTTTAGCAAAACCTTGACGGGAGTTGCCATAGAGGAGGTCTTGTTCGCGTTCCCATATCAGCTCGCCTTCTTGGTTGTAGGCTCTTCATTAGTGCATAGTGTATAGAGTACAGTGAACAATGGTGATATTCCCTCTATATACCCTGCTTTGAGTACTCGCATATTTTGCCTGTGTGGTACTCATACACCCCTGTGAGGTAAAAGTACCGTAAATTCCTCAACCTACAAAATTACTACTTTTTAAAACATTGAGCAAGTACCTAACACAAAATTTTTATATCCAATACTAAGAAAATATTTAAATAATATACTGGTAAAAATTTTCGTAATCCTTTCCATTTAATGCAGATATATATTTTTCTTTAAATTCATAAAATGAATTAGCAATTATAGCTACATCTTCATACTCAGGTTCTGTACCATAAAATATTTTTCCATTATTAAATTCACCTATACCTATTGCGACATAGCTATATCCATTTTTTACAGACATTAAAATTGGCAAATGTTTATCCCAAAAGGATTTAATATCAGATAACATTTCTTCGTCTAAGGCAGAATCAATACTCTGACATTCAAATTCATTCCAAGAAAAAGAGTTTTCATCATTTTTAGAAAAATCTTGATAAGATAAGAACCAAATATTGTCTTCCCTATTAGAGCATAAAGAAAATATTTTAAGAAATTCTTTATATTCTTCTATTGTTTTTGCAACTCTTCCTTTAGCTGAAGAGTTAATTACAAGATTTGAAATATCTACTGTTTTGACATTCCATCCTTTATTACATAATTGTTCAATAAATATTCTATTTTCCATTTAAAATTTGTTTTTTTTATTACATTTATGACTCTTTTTTGCAATCCTGTCACTTCGGTTGTAGCAGAGTTCAACCTCGCTATCATAGTACTGCCCTTGGTACTTGAACGGACATCTGAAGTTTTCTTTTGCAAAGCCCTGACGGGAGTTGCCGTAGAGGTCTTGCTCGCGTTCCCATATTAGCGCGCCTTCTTGGTTGTAGACTTCTATGGGTGTACCTAAATGGTCGGTGATAATGGAATAATGTTTGCTGTTGGTGATTTTTCCACAGGGCACAAAAGAACCCGCCTCAAAAATCCAAGTGGTGGGACTGTGCTCAGTACTTAAGTCATATAAACCTGTGTTGTAATTGAACTCAAAGGTCTCTTTCCATTCGTGCAAGGGTACATTGCCACTCCACAAAAAGTGGGTGGTGGTGCGGCTAAAATGTTTGGTAAGCCGTCTGCCAGGAGCATCGAAAGTAAAGGTTAGTTATTAGGCTATGAAAAATGATAATATCTAATTTTTTCCGATTAAAGTACCTATTAAATATGGATTTTTGGTATTCTTAATATATTCTATAATATTCTCATCACCATACTCATCTAACCATAATTCAATTCTATCCCCAATATCATGAAAATTAGTTTTTTTTATCAAATCATATAAGTCTACCATTTTTTTTAATGAGTCGAATGGATCTATATCATAATTATCCTCATATTTTGTGAGCTCTTTCATGCAAAAATTATAAAATTCATTATCGTTCATAATATTTTAGTTTATTATATTACCATTCTATCTGAATATGTGCTTCTCTTCCTCTACTAGGAATAGGTTCATTACTATCATTATATTTTGTTACATTTGGTCTATCTTCTCGCCCATAATCTCCATTAGAAATACATGATGAAGATACACTCTCTTTATGTGCATGAGGTACTTCATCAGATTGCTCCAAACTAACTTCTCTTTGAACAGCTGGTATACATATTTTCAACAACTCAATATGGTCTATTACGTAACATCTCTATAATTTCCTGTTCAGTTTCTTTATATATGTTCATAGGAATAGATATAGATATCTTATAAGAAGCTATTTGTTTAAAAAAATCACTATCAAATAACTCTAAGCTGAGAAAACTATCTGTATAGTATATGTTTGTAAAAAAACAAGCCTTTTCCATCCCCAAAGTATAGAAAATATCAAAATACTCTTTTATGAAATCAGATAACCAAGAAAGATAATCTACTAATTCATCGTCAGCTATATAAACTTTAGGATGCGATAAAGAAATACAACCAAAGCCATATTTTTCATCTCTTTTAGGCTTCTTATCATTTGGATGGATGATATACTCTATCTTAATCTTATTACCTAATATTTTAAGTATTTCATCTATTAATAACTCTGTTCCTAATATTTCTATGGTGATATAATAAGCAATCATATTTATTCTAATTTATTTCCTGTGTTTATCGATATTTTTTTCTATTAGTCCTTAAGTAAATATCATCAGTACCTAAGTCATATAAACCTGTGCTGTAATTGAGCTCAAAGGTTTCTTTCCATTCGTGCAAGGGTACATTGCCACTCCACAAAAAGTGGGTGGTGGTGCGGCTAAAATGTTTGGTAAGGCGTCTTACCTCTTTGAGCATTCCAAAGGCATCCCACTTATACTGCCAACGTAGTTATATTTGTAACCTTATTCTTTTGAATTGGTATCAAACTCTTTTAATTTGTTGCTAAAATCATTGTCTTTAGAGAAAATCTCCCAATAAGAAGAATCAACATATTCTATAAAGAAATCATATTTATTCTTTATTTCTTCCTCTTTTTCAATAGAATAATCTTCTATAATTCCTTTATCACCAATTAATATTAGCTCAATAAGCTGCCCTACTGACTCTATTAGTCTTTTTAAATCCTCTAATTTAATGTCATATCCTTTTGAAGAATTAATTTTATCTTCTAAATACACAAGATTAGAGGGGTAATAAAAAGCGTATATCCAAACTATTTTCCAATAATACTTTTCTGGACATTTTATGAGACTTAATATATCAATAAAGCTAATATCTTTTTTCTTTCCTATTATCATAGTTATATTAATTTGTCAAACTGATTAAAAGCCTCTGTAGAATCATCTTCTGGCATTAGTAGTGTATTAAATATGATACTACCTGTGTTGTAATCAAATATTTCTATATTTATAACTCCCTTACTATAAAAGCTTACGTAGCCTTCTATATTTTTATATTCAAAATCTATTCTTGTCAAAATACCAAAAGGATCGTTAAGGCTATTATCAAAAGTATGTATATTTACCTTATACTTATTCAATTTTGAGCTGAATCTACTCATAAAACAATTAATTTTTTCTTTCATATTTATTTAGTTAATATAGGAGGAGTCAAATTTCTATATTTAGGAGGAATTTCCCCTCCTTGTTTTTCAACTTGATATTTCTGAGATCTACTTGCTGTTGGACTCACTATTTTATACCAATTTTCTTTACCTCCTTGTATTAGACTATTCTTAGGAACTTCAAATTCTACATATATACTTCCTTTATCTGCCCCTGTATAAGAATCGTGTCCTCCTGTTGTAACAAAAGTTAATCCACCAGATTCTCCTATTGGTATATCACTCTTTTTCATAAGGTTATATTCTTCTTCACTCATCCAGCGTCCTACAGTTATCCATTCAATATCTTCTTCTTTTCTATTATAAGAATTCTCACTCAACCCCAGTAAATCCACCCAAGCATTGGTATCACTTACATAAGCAAAAAAGTTAGGTTCTCCAGATAAAAACCCAATAGGGTCTTCACTTATATACCTCCCCGTCTCGGGGTGATAATACCTAAATCGGTTGTAGCAAAGTTCTATCTCAGGGTCGTAATACTGTCCTTGGTATTTGAAGGGGCATCTGAAGTTTTCTTTGGCAAAACCTTGACGGGAGTTGCCATAGAGGTCTTGTTCGCGTTCCCATATCAGTTCACCTTCTTGGTTGTAGGCTTCTATGGGCGTGCCTAAGTGGTCGGTGATGATGGAGTAATGCTTGCCATTGGAGATCTTTCCGCAGGGCACAAAAGAGCCTGCTTCAAAAATCCAAGTGGTGGGGCTGTGTTCAGTACCTAAGTCGTATAAGCCTGTGCTGTAATTGAACTCAAAGGTCTCTTTCCATTAATAATCTTCAATGAATGATTTATAAACGCCATTTTCTACTATTTTTTCAATTGTTTCTTCCATTGCTTTTTTACTAAAAGAAGGCAGTAAAATTAAATTTTTTTTAAAAAAATAACCTTGTCCACTATTTATAATATCATACATAACTCTTTCAATTCCTGAAAAATATAAATTATAATTCTTATTTTCAATTGTTAGTACAACATCTCTTAAATAATTTTTTGATTCTATGTCAAACCAATCCATATCATCTTCTATATCGCTATGGTATTCTATTGTATATTTCATAATAACTATTCTTTTACTGTTACTTTGGCTAATTCTGCTTGATATTCATCAACAGTCATAGGTTTCTTAGGGGTAATTTCGTAATAACTCCTTCCTGTTTTTACAATTTACAGTTGTTTAAAATAATTAGTGACTAGCAAGTTGAATTACTTACTTATTTAGCGTAGTTCCTTACACAATTGTACACTTTCATTGCTCAAAAAAATGTAAAGTTGTTTATTTTTCTCTTCTGATAGCTTTGTAAAACAACGTCTATTATTTTTATAGTTTTCAGCTATACATATTTTCAACAACTCAATATGGTCTATTACGTAATTGTCTTTTACGTAACATCTCTATCATTTCCTGTTCAGTTACTTTATATATGTCCATAGGAATAGATATAGATATCTTATAAGAAGCTATTTGTTTTAAAAAATCACTATCAAATAAGTCTAAGCTGAGAAAACTATCTGTATAGTGTATGTTTGTATAAAACCAAACCTTTTCCATCCCCAAAGTATAGAAAATATCAAAATACTCTTTTTATGAAATCAGATAACCAAGAAAGATAATCTACTAATTCATCGTCAGCTATA
>NZ_CALHGG010000049.1 GCF_938029845.1 uncultured Capnocytophaga sp. | reverse complement strand
AGTTGTTAGCACAATAACGAGTACCTACGCAACGGTTGTAAGCCATGTGGTTTTGACCTTGTACCCCGTGAGAAGTAGCCCCTACAGGACAAACGGTTTCACAAGGAGCGTTGTTACATTGCTGACACATTACAGGCTGGAATACCACTTGTGGATTATCGGAAGCCACTTCCATTTCTCCAAAGGTAGAAAGTGATGCGCCAAGACCTTCGATACCTTCTACTTTTTCCAAATCCCCTTTGAAAGTTTCTTCGGAAGAGTAGTAGCGGTCAATACGCAACCAGTGCATATCGCGGGAACGTCTTACCTCGCTCTTACCTACTACAGGTACGTTATTTTCAGCGTGGCAAGCAATCACACACGCTCCACAACCTGTACAAGCATTTAAATCAATAGAAAGATTAAAGAAATGACCTGTTGAATAGTCATATTCCTTCCAAAGGCTTACAGAGGTAGCCTTTACTTCCTTATGATCTAGAGATACTTCAGGCTTTTTGTTCCATTGGTGTACATCCTTGGTTAAGAACTCTTCTAGGGAAGTTTCTTTGACGATGTCTCCACGTCCCATAAGGGTATTGTGAAGCTGGATACAAGCATATTCGTGGGTACCATCTACCTTTTTGATAGAGGTAACTGGTTGTACATTGTTAAGATTGTTATAGAAGACATAGGCATTGACCCCTACTTGCATTTCCTTTTTCATAGCCGCTTTACGACCATAACCGAAGGCAAGACCTACAGATCCTTTTGCCTGACCCGGTTGGATAAGTACAGGTACTTTGAGGGTTACATCACCTACTTGGATTTGGGCATAGTCTCCGTCCAAGGCGCCATTGGCCACATGCCAATTCTTAATGCCTAATTCCTTAGCATCAGCGGCAGACATAGTAAGGTAGTTATCCCAAGATACACGTGTAATAGGGTCAGGAAGTTCTTGTAGCCAAGGGTTGTTGGCTTGTTGTCCGTCACCAAGACCAGTTTTGGTATATAGGGTCAATTCAAATCCTTCTTGAGGAGCTGCGGTAAGCGCTGAAATCATTGGCGTTGTATCCAAAGCCTCTGGTTTTTCACCGAGCAATGTTGTTTCTTTGCGATAAAAACCATCATGTTGGGCTTTTTCCCAAGCATGACCTTCGGAGAGGACATTAGTTTTCCAGAAAGCTTTGATATATTCGTAGTAGTTAGCATCCTTTCCGCTCCATTTGAGCAAAGCCTCTTGGAACTGACGGGTGTCAAAGAGCGGACGGATAGTAGGCTGCATAAGGGAGTAATAGTCGGCACGCATCTGCACGTCGCCCCAAGACTCCAAGTAATGAGGAGCCGCAGCCAGATAAGTAGCTTTCACCGCTGTTTCGTCGGCACGGAGGGAGAAAGCCACAGAAGTACCCACTTTGGCAAGACCAGATTCGAAAGCCATTGCATCGGCAGCCGATAGGGTATATAATGGGTTTACATTGTTCATGATAAGCACCCCTACTTTGCCTGCATTCATATCGGAGAGCAACTGCTTGAGAGCAGCGGCATTTCCTTGGCGGATATAGACAGGGTGTGCAGGGTCAAAGGCAGCGCTGTGGAGTAGCTCTTCATTGATTTCAAGCACCAAACTTTGTGCATTTACATCTTGAATACCTGTTACCACTACTGCTTTACCTCCTGCTTTTTTAGCTTGTTCAGCTGCTTTCTTTACGGCTGCTTCTGCACGCTCAGGTAGGTTACCACCTACGGTCTTTCCAGTGAGGTAGCCGTAGAACTTAGCCAAAGCCACTTTGAGCAAGGCAGGTTTCAGTGCTATACGCTCATCTGCATTAGCACCAGAGAGGGACATATTGCTCTCAAACTGGAAGTGCTTAGACATTCTTCCCTCTTTGGTAGGGATACGTCCTTTGGCATATTCCTCTTCGTAGCCACCTTGCCAATCGGCGATAAAGTCAGCTCCGAAAGAGACAATCACTTTCGCCTGAGAGAAATCGTAATTGGCCAAGGCACGCTGACCATATTTCTTTTCAAAGGCGAGTACAGCAGCTTCTTCAGAGACTGCATCGTAAGTGACGAGCTTGGTAGTTGGGTATTTCTCGGTAAATTCCTTGATTAGGTTATTAGTAGAAGGGCTTGCAAGTGTGGAGGAAAGCAATACGATTTGCTTTTCTTGAGCAGCCGCATCGGTGAGTGCTTTTACTACTGCACTATCAAGGGTATCCCAAGTGATGCTTTCAGATCCTTTTTGAGGACCTTTGGCGCGCAAGCTATCGTACATAGAGAGTACGGAAGCCTGTACGCGGGCGTTACCACAACCACGATAAGCCGCTTCACGATTGTTTTCCACACGGATAGGGCGACCTTCACGAGTTTTGACAAGGACAGAAGCGAAGTCAAACCCATCGGCTATGGTAGTGGCATAGTAGTCAGGGATTCCTGGGCGTATTTGTTCGGGTAGGATCACATAAGGGATTGCCTTATGTACAGGCCCTTCGCAGGCTGCCAAGGCAGCAGCAGCGGTAGTGAATCCCACATACTTAAGGAAGTCGCGGCGGGTGGTAGCACTCTCCTCCATCGCCTCTTGGTTACTTAGAAACTCGTGTTCGCCTGAATATAAGGTAGGGAGCTTATCAACAAACTCATTTTGATGAATCTGCTCTATCACGGGGTTGTTTGTATCCAACTCCTCTACACTTCTCCAATATTTTTTTTCTGATGACATCTTTTTCAAGTTAAAAGTTAATAGTTAAAAGGTAATAGTTTTGGGTTAATTAGGTAAAAGACTGTTCCTTTTTACCTTTTACCTTTTACCTCTAGTAGTGGCACTTACCACATTCGAGACCTCCGAGTTCAGCAATAGTAAGTTTTTC
>NZ_CALHGG010000048.1 GCF_938029845.1 uncultured Capnocytophaga sp. | reverse complement strand
TTGATCTGGCGAGGCTCTCCACTATTTTCAAAAGCCTTCCAGAGCGTTTTATCTTGGACTTACTAACCTTGAAAAACCTCAAGTTCACCTTTTCCTTACACGACACCTCTTCCACAGCTATAGACGAACGGGACTATACTGTTGTGGAGCCAGTAGAAGCTATAAGAGGTAAAAAACAACCAACAGAAAATGCGGATGAAAAAGAAAGAGTACTTCTTTTGGAAAAACTCTCTGATGGAGTGGATAACCTCATCTTCCAGAGTGAAGCTATTTTCCAAGAAAAAGGTGTTAATGCTTTGGGCTTTGGCTTCCCTATCCTTGCTAGGCGCGATTTGACCGATGGACAAATTACAGTGGCACCTGTGCTGATCTGGTCAGTGAGAATACGCCCTACCTCGCAGCTCAACACTTGGGAGATTAGCCGCAGTGAGGATGATCCTATCTACATCAATGAAGTACTTATCAATCACCTGCAGAATGACTCCCATATTACCATAGCTCCTATCCCTGATGAGATGCTCGAAGATGGTAAGATAGACAAAGCAGAACTCTTCAAGATATGTACCGAGCTACTAGGTCAACTGAAAATCAGTCAGAACCTTGATTTCTTGGAGAATAACTACGCTGAAATACTCCCTATCAAAAGCAAAGCTGCTTATGAGGCGCTCCTTCCTCAGAAAGGTGATGCCCTAATTGAGAAATCAGGACTTTTTTCCCTATTTGAGGTACAAAAACAAAACATTATCAATGATTACCAAAGCCTAAAAGAACAATTTGAACCCCGAAAGAGTACCCCGAAAGAGGATTTCCAAACTTTTACGAGTATCCCTACCGACCCCTCCCAGCAGGAAGTATTGGAACAACTCCGTTGGCAATCACATCTGCTCATACAAGGGCCTCCTGGAACAGGTAAGAGCCAGACCCTTACTGCTATCTTAGTCAATGCACTAGAAAATCAGCAAAAAGTATTAGTGGTATGTGAAAAACAAACCGCCTTGGAGGTACTACATCATTCCCTACAAAATCGAGGTTTAGAGAAATACACTATACTTATCAAAGACAGCATCGCCGATAGAAAATTGGTGGTAGATACTGTACGCAATATCTTAGACGATCCCTCCTTTAAAAAGGCAATTCCTGCCTATCCTCAAGAGGCAAAAGATACCCAAATAAGTGGGCTGAAAGCTCTAAAAGAGAGCATAAACCTACATCACAAAGAACTATTCACTCCGCTACTCTCTGGAGAAAACTGGACAGAGCTTACAGGTCAAATGCTTAAGTATGCCCCTGAGCATACTCCTATCTCCTTACAAGGATTACCCCTAAGCTTCACCGACCAAGAGCATGAGGTACTGAAAGAAACACTTGCCCCTGCCCAAAGGCTTTTCTTACCCTTTGCCCCCTATAAGACAAACTATCTATACAATCCCAAGACACTCATTGCTAAGCCTTTCCAACAGATAGCACATCACATAGAGGAGACTTTCCATAGCTATAAGGAGCAATGGATGCATATACTAACCCTCTACAAAACATACAAGGGGGAATACTTATACAAGCGCAAGGAAGAACTTGCTGAACAAATCCAGCTACTCACCACTTATATAAATGAGACTGAAACCCTTACCAGTCTGCTCCCTGCCGATGCAGACCAATATAACCGAAAACGTACAGAAAGCTTTTTCTATAAGCTCAGTGCGCTATTTATGAGCCAACGAAAGGAGGCTATCACGCAGCAAAAACGCTTATTGTGGCTCTATCAAGAAATTAAAAAGATAAGCCTACATCCCAATTTTGCCACACTTTCCCTCTCTGATAACCTCTTTGCCAACAAAGAGCAGATACTTAACTACCGAGAGGAGCTTAGCCGAGCGCAAACAAACTTTGATGAAAAAGTAGCTAATGATTTTGCCCTCTTAGATGTAGCAAACTTCTACGACCCTAAATTTGCCAGCGATACCCTTCGCTCCCTTATCTCCTCCTTATCTCAACTTAAGGAACAAATAAGGGAAACAGCCTATATAGCTGCTCCCCTTGAAGGGCATACTTTCTTTGATTTTAAGACCTTTATAGAGACTGCCCTTGAGCAACACACCCAATACCAAAACGATCACAACAATCCCTTAGAGACTGGTTACCAATGGTTTGCCTTTGAAAATAATCTTAATCCTCTGCTCAAGCAATGTCTGTTAACCCTAGAACAAGCACAAGCTTCTCATTGGGAAGCCTCTTTTCTATACGCCTATTATAAGGCTTTCTTGCTCAAAAAATCGGAAGTACTTACCCCTTTTTCGGCTAATGTCTATGAGGATTTCAGAGGAAAACTCCGCCGCTTTGCTACCTCACAACAAGAGATCATTACCAAATATTGGGATCAAGCACAACAGCTAGCTGTAAAAGGCTTTGAGACCAATCACAAGGAACTGACCGTAGCCAATCTGTATAACAAGCGTAGAAGTGAAAAACACAATAGACTATCTCTCAGACAGATAGCTAGCAAAGATATAGACCTATTCACTACCTTTTTCCCTATCATACTCACTACCCCCGATAGCTGTTGTAACCTCTTCCAAGGGAAAAATTTCTACTTTGACTATGTCGTTTTTGACGAAGCCAGCCAGCTAAAATTGGAAGACAACCTCCCTGCTATTCTCAAGGGAAAAACTGTAATCATCGCAGGAGACGAACACCAGATGCCACCGAGCAACTACTTTAGTAAAATCTTTGAAGGCGGTTACCAAGATGAGGAAGAGATAGAGGAAGAAGACCAAGCGCTCCAAAAAAATTCGCTACTCTCGGTAGAATCACTACTTGATTTTGCTCTGGAATACAAATATGATAAGCATCATCTGGACTTCCATTACCGCTCCAAGCACCCTTATTTGATAGACTTCTCCAATGTGGCTTTCTACAATGGAAAACTCCGCCCACTACCTCGTTTTGAAAGTGAAAATCCTATCACTTTCTATCAAGTAGACGGTACTTTCCACGAATATATGAACGAAGCTGAAGCCCTCAAGGTGATTGAGATACTTAAGCAAATTCAACCCAGAGAGGATGGCAGTTACCCTTCGGTAGGAGTAGCTACTTTCAACATCTCCCAGCGCAACTTTATCCGAAAGAAACTGCTGTGGCTCAGGAACCAACCCACCGAGCAAGAATTTGCCGAAAAGCTAACTGCACTAGAACAAGCAGGGCTCTTTATCAAGAACTTGGAGAATATTCAAGGAGACGAACGTGATATCATTATCCTTTCGGTTACCTATGGAAAGAAGAAAGACGGCAAGTTTACCCAAAGTTTTGGCCCCTTGAACCAGCAAAAAGGTTATAAGTTGCTCAATGTAATCATCACCCGTGCCAAAGAAAAAATATATGTGTGCAACTCCATACCTGAAAGCGTTTTCCTCAATTACGCTGATGCCTTAGCCCAAGAGCAGGCCAACAACCGCAAGGCCGTACTCTATGCCTATTTAGCTTATACCAAAGCGGTAAGCGAAGAGAATACCCAAGGCATAGAAGAGGTATTACAAACCCTTGCCCTCTATGGTAATCTAAGGAAAGAAGCCACCACTCGTGGGCAATTACTATTCAAAGAAGAAGTTTTTACCCTACTACAAAAGCAATTCCCTACCCTCTCACTAAGCAAAGACAAACCTTTCGGAGGATATGTACTTGATATATTACTTATGCCTCCTTCAGGCAAACCTATTGCCATAGAGTGCTTGAGCAAGCCCATCTACCAAGAGTCCATGGGTTATCTGGAAGACCTACACAAGGAACAAATACTCTGTGAAGCAGGTCTTGATTACATGCGTATCTATTCCGATATGCCTATCAAGAACGCTATTTCTGCTCTTGAAAAAACACTCGCTACCCGATGAAAAGAAAGATTATACATACCCAAGACGGCTCTACCACTTTGGAGATAGAAGCATGGGGTGAGCACTACCATTCCATGCGTGGTGCCATAGGCGAGGCTTACCATGTCTTTATCCGCAGTGGTCTAGATCTCTTTGCTAGTCAAGAAGTACAATTGCTTGAAATAGGCTTAGGTACAGGGCTGAACGCCTTTATTACCTTCCTTGAACATGAGAAACTACAACAAACCATTCATTATGAAGGCGTGGAGGCCTATCCTTTGACTGCGCAGGAGGTTGCTTGCCTGAACTACCCAGAAGTATTGAAAGCTCTTGACAAAGAAGCTATCTTCCAGCAGATACACAGTTCTCCATGGGAAGAGACCCTTGCCCTCTCCCCTACCTTCACTCTCAAGAAGCGACAACAATCCTTTGAGCAGATCAGCGATAAGGAGCGTTTTGACCTTATTTACTTTGATGCTTTCTCAGCGAGTGTACAGCCAGAGCTATGGACAGAACACATTTTCGAGCGTATGTACCAAGCACTCAAAGCAGGAGGTGTCTTAGTCACCTATGCCTCCAAAGGGAGTGCGCGCCGAGCCATGCAAGCCGTTGGCTTCAAGGTAGAAAAGCTCCCTGGTGCCTTAGGAAAGCGAGATATGCTCCGCGCTAAGAAAGAAAAAAATGAGCCTACAAATGCAAAAAAATAATTTTTTTAATAATTATTTGTTTTTTAAATAAATAGTTGTATTTTTGCACTCGGAATTGGTAATTAAGAGGTAGAGGGCAATGAGTCCTCTTTTTTTATAATTATATGAACTTAAAAGAACGTGTAAAAGAACTGATAGACAAAGGATTAGAAGAAAATCCTTCACTTTTTCTCATTGACTATTCAGTAGGTGGGGACAACCTCATCAAGGTAATTATTGATGGCGACAATGGAGTTGGTATAGATGATTGTGTAGCCTTAAGCCGTGCTATTGAGCATAATTTGGACAGGGAAGAAGAGGATTTTTCCTTGGAAGTAAGTTCCTGCGGTATCTCTGCCCCTCTAACTCAAGAAAGACAATATACAAAAAACATAGGCCGAGAAGTAGAAGTGAAAACTACCACAGCAAGCCATACAGGAGTTATTCAAGAGGTAAGTGAAGGCAAAGTAACCCTTGAGGTAACCTCTCGCCAACCAAAACCACAAGGAAAAGGAAAAATTACTGTTACCGAACAAATTCTTCTACCAATAGAAGAGATAAAAGAAGCAAAATTAAAATTAAAATTTTAGATAATACTCTCATGGAAAATAATCTCGATTTGATAGAATCTTTTTCAGAATTTAGAGACGACAAGCTCATAGACCGCGAGGCACTTATGTCCATATTGGACGAGGTGTTCAAAACTGCCTTGAAGAAAAAATACGGTTCAGATGAGAATTTTGATATCATCATCAACCCCGATAAGGGCGACATAGAGATATGGCGCAACCGTATTATTGTAGATGACGGAATGGTAGAAAATCCCAATGCAGAAATACCACTGAGCGAAGCCTTGAAAATAGAGTCAGATTTTGAGGTGGGAGAAGAGGTTTCCGAAGAGGTGAAAATCAGTCAGCTCGGTCGTCGTGCCATATTGGCCTTGCGACAGAATCTCATCTCCAAGGTACATGAGTATGACAACAATACCGTTTATAAGAAATTCAAAGAACTCATCGGGACTATATACACCGCTGAGATACACCATATTAAGGGAAAAACTGTAATCCTACTTGATGACGAAGGTAATGAGATTCTCCTACCTAGAGACAAGCAAATCCCTTCTGATTTCTTCAAGAAAGGAGAGACTACCAAGGGGATTATAGAATCCGTGGATTTCAAAGGAAATAAACCTTCCATTATTCTTTCCCGTACCTCACCTGTATTCTTGGAACGCCTTTTTGAACAAGAGATTCCAGAGATTGCCGATGGGCTTATCACTATCCAAAAGGTAGCACGTATTCCAGGGGAGAAAGCTAAAATCGCAGTAGATACTTATGATGATCGTATAGACCCTGTAGGAGCTTGTGTGGGTGTCAATGGTGCCCGTATTCGCAGCATCGTACGTGAGTTAGGCAACGAGAATATAGACGTTATTAGCTATTCAAGCAATATCAACCTATTCATTAGCAAGGCTTTAGCCCCTGCTAAAATCACCTCCATCACAGTAAATGAGGAAACCAAGCGTGCTGAAATTCTCTTGGCCTCTGAGGAAGTTTCCAAGGCCATTGGTAAGGGAGGAAGCAATATACGCTTGGCAAGTATCCTAACAGGATATGAGATAGATGTATTCCGTGAAGGTGCCGAAGAAGACGTAGAACTCTCCGAATTCGAAGATGATATAGAGCCTTGGGTGATTGAAGAATTTCGCCGCATAGGTCTTGATACTGCCAAGAGCGTATTGGAGTACAGTGCCGAAGAACTTGAAAAACGCGTAGATTTGGAGGCTGAAACTATCCAAGAAGTACTTCGTATTCTTAAAGAAGAATTTGAAAACTAAATAGCTGACCAAATAATACACAACCAACACACATCATACAACGTAAAAAACGAGCTTAGAAATTTATGGCCGAGGATAAAAGATTAAATAAAGCAGCAAAAGAATACAACATCTCTACCGATAGAGTAGTTGAATTTCTCAAATCAAAGGGACATATTATAGAGGATGTCAATCCAAATACAAAGATTCCAGCAGAGCTTATTGTTCTATTGGATAAGGAATTTGGTTCTGACAAGAAAAGTCGTGAGACTTCTAAAGAAATCACTGAGGAACAACGCAGGGAAAAAGAGGCTATCCGTCAAGAACTTTTAGAAAAGGAAAGACAAGAAAAAGCACAGAAAGAACAGGAAGTCATTCGCGCCAAAGCCACTATCACAGGCGCCAAAGTCGTTGGTAAAATCGACTTGGATCAGCCTAAGAAAGCTGCATCCAAAGAGGTAGCCCCCCAGCAGGAGGCTGCTGGCGAAGAGGTGAAGATAACCCTTGAACAACCTTCTGTGGTAGAGAAAGAACTACCTAAGGAACATGTTCAAGAGGAAAACCTCTCCGACAAACACAAGGATAAAAATAAGCATAAGGATAAGGATAAAGACAAAAAAGAGGTCAAAGCTCCCCTTAGCAAACAAGAAAAAGATCTTAAAAACAAAAATAGAGAACTACTCTCTGGCAAACCCGTTGTCTCTTCTAAAGATGCTGCTAAAAAGGAAGAGAAAAAGCCCCAAATAGAACCTGAACCAGGTGTAATAGAAACTAAATACACCAAACTAACAGGGCCTAAGCTCGTAGGTGAAAAAATAGACTTGTCTCAGTTCGAACGGCCTAAAAAGAAAAAGAACGGAAAAGACAAGGATAAAACCAAAGAAGGTGCCACTTCTGACAAACAAGGAAAACGCAAACGCAAACGTATTTCTTCTGAAAAAGAAAATACAGTAAATCCTAATGCACAAAAAGGAGGTAATGGCAACAACAAAGATAACAACAAAGACAAGAACAAGAATAAGAAAAAAGACAGTAAAATCTTTGTAAAAACAGAGCCTACTGAGGAAGAAGTACAAAAGCAAGTACGTGAAACCTTAGAAAAGCTACAAGGAAAATCTGTCAAATCCAAGGGTGCTAAGTATCGTAAAGAAAAACGCGATAGTCATCGCCATAAGAGTGAGGAGGAAATCGCACAACAGGAAAGAGAAAGCACTATCCTACGCGTAACAGAGTTCGTAACAGTCAATGAGCTTTCTACTATGATGGATGTCCCTGTCAATAAAGTTATTGGGGCATGTATGTCCTTGGGTATTTTCGTTACGATGAACCAGCGATTGGATGCGGAAACCCTCTCTATCGTTGCCGATGAGTTTGGCTTCCAAATAGAATTCTCCACCGCAGGCATAGATGAGGCTATTCCTACCGAGGAAGATCGCCCAGAGGACTTAGTTCCTCGTGCACCTATAGTAACGGTTATGGGACATGTGGATCATGGGAAAACTTCCTTGCTTGACCATATCCGTAATGAGAATGTGATTGCTGGTGAGAGCGGTGGTATCACCCAGCACATAGGGGCCTATTCGGTAACCCTCAAGCGCAGTAAGCAGCGTATTACTTTCCTTGATACTCCAGGACACGAGGCGTTTACCGCTATGCGTGCCCGTGGTGCCCAGATTACCGATATTGCTATTATCGTAATTGCTGCCGATGACGATATCATGCCGCAAACCAAAGAGGCTATTAGCCATGCACAAGCCGCAGGAGTACCTATCATATTTGCTATCAATAAGATAGATAAGCCTACTGCTAATCCAGAAAAAATCAAAGAACACTTAGCCAATATGAACCTCTTGGTAGAAGAATGGGGTGGAAAAATCCAATCCCAAGATATCTCTGCCAAAAAAGGTATTGGGGTGAGCGACCTGCTAGACAAAGTCCTTTTGGAAGCTGAAATCTTAGAGCTTCGCTCCAACCCGAACAAACGCGCTGTTGGTACAGTTGTGGAAGCCGCCTTGGACAAAGGACGTGGCTATGTATCCACTGTATTGGTACAAGAAGGTACCCTTAGAATAGGTGATTATGTACTAGCTGGTACCCATTCAGGAAAAATACGCGCTATGCAGGACGAACGTGGTCGAAATGTAAAAGAAGCCATTCCTTCTACCCCTGTAACTATCTTAGGACTTGATGGAGCGCCACAGGCTGGAGATAAGTTCTATGTATTCGAGGACGAAAAAGAAGCCAAACAAATAGCCGCTAAGCGTACCCAACTCCTACGCGAGCAATCAGTACGTACGCAACGTCATATCACCTTGGACGAAATCGGTCGCCGTATCGCCCTTGGAGACTTCAAGGAACTCAATATTATCCTCAAAGGGGACGTGGATGGTTCTGTGGAAGCTCTTACCGACTCTTTCCAAAAACTCTCTACCGAAGAGATACAAGTCTCTATCATTCACAAGGGAGTGGGAGCTATCACCGAGTCCGATGTACTATTGGCCTCTGCTTCCAATGCCATTATCGTAGGGTTCAATGTACGCCCTATGTCCAATGCACGAGCCTTGGCCGAGAAGGAAGAAATCGACATACGTACCTATTCTATCATCTACGATGCGATCAACGACCTCAAGGATGCGATGGAAGGTATGCTTTCACCTGAAATGCGTGAAGAGGTAACAGGTACTGTAGAAATCCGAGAGCTCTTCAAGATCTCCAAAGTGGGTACTATCGCAGGTTGTATGGTTACCGATGGAAAAATATATCGCAACTCCAAAATACGCCTCTTACGCGATAACGTGGTTATCTATACAGGGGAACTCTCCTCACTCAAGCGCTTTAAGGACGATGTGAAAGAGGTGAGCAAAGGCTATGATTGCGGTCTGCAAATTAAGAATTACAATGATATCAAGGAAGGAGACGTAATAGAAGCCTTCCAAGAAATAGCTGTTAAGAAAAAATTATAACCATCATGGAAATAACTGCTTCAATTGCTAAGGATATAGCAAGTACCTTACTTGATATTCAAGCCATTAAGCTCAGTCCGGAGGCACCTTTTACTTGGGCTTCAGGCTGGAAGTCGCCTATTTATTGTGATAATCGCATGCTACTCTCCTATCCTGAGGCACGGGAGAAAGTAGCCCTTACCATGAGTCGCTTTATTAGGGAGAAATACCCTAATGTACAACTTATTGCAGGAGTAGCCACAGGAGCTATAGGCATGGGAATGCTTGTGGCAGATAGGTTAGGCCTTCCATTCGTGTATGTACGTCCAGAACCTAAAAAGCACGGGCGTGGCAACCAAATAGAAGGCAGCTTCACCGAAGGAGAAAAAACCGTAGTGATAGAAGACCTCATCAGTACAGGTATGAGCAGTATAGGAGCTGTAAAAGCCTTGAGAGAAAATCACTTAGAAGTACTCGGTATGGTAGCTATCTTTTCCTATTTGTTCGAAGTTGCTCAGAACAATTTCATCACTGCTGATATAGGTTTAGATACTCTTAGCCAATACAATGCCTTGTTAGAAGAGGCCAAAGACAGAAATTATATTTCTGAAGCCCAGTTAGAAACCTTGGCTAAGTGGCGCTTAGCCCCTGATAAATGGACATAATATGAAAATCACCTCCCCCACTGTATCCGTTGGCTTACCTATTACAGGTGTCTATGAGAAATTAGAGAATGTAGCTCTTTTCAAGGAGCTGATGCCAGAGAACTTGGCGCACTTTACCTCTGCAGAGGACAATACTTCTTTCTCTTTTGCCCTAAAAGGTATGCCAGAGATTTTCTTGGAAAAGAAAAAACTAACTCCAGTAAGTGAACTTGTCTATGGTGCACCAGAGGGTAAACTCCCCTTCACCCTTCGTATAGGACTTGATCCTAAATCAGAAGCTCAGACAGAGGTTTCTTACACTTTCGAGGGAGAGTTCAATCCTATGATAGCTATGGTAGTCAAAAGCCCCATTACTAAGCTATTGGAGACTATGGCTGAAAAAACAAAGACGCTATGAAGAAGCACCAAAAACTGATGCTAAGATATGGAGGTATCATGGGAGGTGCCAGTATCGTCCTTACGATGCTACAATATACTTTAGGGGCATACAATGGTAAGCCCCTTACTGTCTTTCTATTTGGCATTTTACCCATCTTATTACTTTCCTTTTTTATCTTTTTAGGTATTTACCAGAGCAAAGAACGCAGTTTCCGACAGATGATGAAGATGGGATTGGGTATCTCTATATTTTTTGCTGTAATTGCTGCTGTTTTTTGGATTGTATTCATCAAATATATTGCTCCTACTCACTTGGATACCCTCAACAGTTTGCAATTGGAAGCCTATAAGGGACAACATCCAGAGGTAGATGCTCAAACTATAGAACAGATGCGCACTACTATGGAAGACAATAAGTCCCCATGGATACAATTCAACCTATCGGTAGTTTCCAACATGTTTTTTGGACTTATAATCTCCTTATTAGCAAGTTCCATTTTCAAACTTTACAACAGAAATTAATCTTTAGACATCATATATGCAAATATCGGTTGTCATTCCCTTATTCAACGAAGAAGAATCCCTACCCGAACTCCATCAATGGATACAACAAGTGATGGTACGGGAATCTTTCTCCTATGAAATCCTCTTTGTAGATGATGGTTCTACGGATCATTCTTGGGAGGTAGTGCAACAGATTTGCGCCAAGGATAGCCATGTGAAAGGAATTCGTTTCCTTAGGAACTATGGCAAGTCCCAAGCCCTTAATGCAGGTTTTGCCAAAGCAGAAGGAAATGTGGTTATCACCATGGATGCCGACCTTCAGGATAGTCCTGAGGAGATTCCTGCACTTTACCAAATGATTACCCAAGAAGGGTACGATCTAGTCTCTGGTTGGAAGAAAAAGCGCTATGACCACAAGCTTACCAAAAACCTCCCTTCCAAACTCTTCAACTGGGCAGCCAGAAAAGTCTCAGGACTTACCCTACATGATTTCAACTGTGGGTTAAAGGCCTACCGAAAAGAAGTGGTAAAGACTGTGGATGTACGTGGGGAGATGCATCGTTATATACCCGTACTAGCCAAAGGAGCTGGTTTTACACGTATTACTGAAAAAGTAGTCATACACCAAGCGAGAAAATATGGAAAAACGAAGTTCGGTATGGAGCGCTTTATCAATGGATTTCTAGACTTACTTACCATAGGATTCCTTTCCAAATTTGGCAAGCGCCCCATGCACTTATTCGGTGCCTTGGGTGTATTGGTATTCTTCATAGGCTTTTGCTTTGCTTTTTACTTAGGGATAGACAAGCTCTTTATAGACCCAACAGGACGCCTTATTACTAATCGTCCTCAATTTTTCTTAGCGCTCACCTCTATGATTATAGGTACTCAGTTCTTCCTAGCAGGCTTCTTAGCCGAATTGGTACTAAGAAGTCGAGAGACAGAGCCAAGATATCACATACAAGAAACTATTGGTTAATTTAATATTATATGAGATATTTATATATTTTTTCATTACTCTCTCTAATGGCTTGTAATAACTCTCCTAAGGAATCCTCTCAAGCAAAGGAAGAAACTGCTGTCCAGTCCAATACCTCCACTGAACAAGGGATTCGTTATGAAGGAGCCATACAAATAGGTACTAAGGAATTGGTTGATACCACTATTGTATTGGGTAACAACAATGAATATACTAAAACAGTAATATTCCCCGATCATGAACCTACTACTCATAAAGGAAAATTCGAATGGAATGAAGCTGATAAGACTATTGCTCTTATAGGGGAAAATGGAACAAAGGAATATTACAGGGTAGATGCTCAAGTGCTAATCTACTTGGCTGATCCCAATAAAAAGCTAACTGCTGAAGAAGAAGCGATGGTTACCCTACACCAAAAATAAAAAAATGGCAATCCCTGTCTATTGTATGCCCGGAATGGCAGCTAGCCCTCGTATTTTTCAGCACCTTGAGTGGCCTGAGCCGTATGAGGTACATCTGCTTGACTGGGACGAACCCCACCCCCAAGAGTCTTTCAAAGAGTATGCCGCTCGTATAGCAAAGCAGATCACTGCTCCCAACCCTATCCTTATAGGTGTATCCTTAGGCGGTGTATTGGTACAGCAGATAGCTACCCTGCTGCCTGAATACAGATGTGTGGTACTTATCTCTTCTATAAAATCAGCTGAGGAACTCCCTTACTGGATACAGTGCTGTAAGCGATTAAAACTGCATCATCTGTTGCCCCTAAAGTGGATCGCCAGCTTTGAATTTTGGAAACGTACCAAACGCTACAAGAAACTCTATTATAAGTATATAGGACTTGCCTCCCCCAATTATTTATCTTGGAGTGTACGAGAATTGCTCGATTGGCAGTTCCCTGTACTTCCTCCAGAGAAACTCATTCATATACAAGGGGATAAGGACATAGTATTCCCTATCAAGAATATCAAAGATTGCATTTGTATCCACAAGGGTACCCATATTATGATTATCAACCGCTTTCGCTGGTTCAATGAACATCTTATTCCACTTATAGAGCGATTTAGTGACTGATGATAAGCAACCAGAGGCAAGCGAAATGAAACGTGAAAAATAAGTAAAAAATTTATTTTTTAGATACAAAAAAATTACTATATTTGCACCAAATTTGATTATTGATGAGTGTTATCTATATGCTCATATCCATAAGTACTGTAGTGGTAGGATTATTCTTATTTTTGTACCTGCGCGCTATCCATAGTGGCCAATATGAAGATGTAGAAAGTCCTGCTATTCGCATGCTCTTTGAAGATGAACTAATAACCCCTCCTGCTCAAGAAAGTCCAGAGGAAAAAAATATGTCTCACCACAAAGACAAGAAAGAAAAGCAAACAACAACTTAAAACTTGCTAAATCATTTTTTTATGGAAATGGAACAATTTTATTACGACAACAAAATTGTTAGAAACTTCATTTATGCAACACTTTTTTGGGGTGTTGTAGGGATGGGTGTGGGCTTACTATTGGCCTACTATTTTCTATTTCCTACGCTTACCGAAGGTATATCATGGTTAAGCTTTGGTCGCTTGCGTCCATTGCATACCAATGCTGTCATCTTCGCTTTCGTAGGGAATGCTATTTTTGCAGGAAGTTACTACTCCATGCAGCGTTTGCTTAAGGCACGTATGTACAGTAATTTCCTGAGCAAACTCAATTTTTGGGGCTGGCAGCTAATCATATTAGGTGCTGCGATTACTTTCCCTATGGGCTTTAGTACTTCCAAGGAATATGCAGAGCTGGAGTGGCCTTTTGATATTGCTATCGCTATTGTATGGGTAGCTTGGGGTGCCAATATGATTGGAACCCTTATCAAGAGAAGACAGCGCCACATCTATGTAGCGATTTGGTTCTACTTAGCTACTTTCGTAGCGGTGGCCTTATTGCACATCTTCAACAACTTGGAGTTCCCTATCTCCCTTACTTCTATGAAGAGTTACTCCGTATATGCAGGGGTACAAGATGCCTTGGTGCAATGGTGGTACGGGCACAATGCGGTGGCTTTCTTCCTAACGACTCCTTTCTTAGGACTGATGTACTACTTCATTCCGAAGGCAGCCGATAGGCCTGTGTATTCGTACCGACTCTCCATTATTCACTTCTGGAGCTTGATCTTCATCTATATGTGGGCAGGACCTCACCACTTGCTCTATACAGCCCTTCCTGAATGGGCGCAAAACCTTGGGGTGGTATTCTCCGTAATGCTCGTAGCTCCTTCTTGGGGAGGTATGATCAACGGATTGCTTACCCTACGTGGTGCTTGGGATAAGGTACGTACTGACCCTGTGCTTAAGTTCTTGGTAGTGGCTGTTACTGGCTATGGTATGGCTACTTTTGAAGGACCTACCTTAGCACTTAAGAACGTAAATGCGATTGCTCACTTTACTGACTGGATTATCGCTCACGTACACGTGGGAGCACTCGCATGGAACGGTTTCCTTACCTTTGGTATGATCTACTACTTGGTACCTAAGATGTGGAAAACCAATCTATACTCTATACGCCTTGCCAACACTCACTTCTGGATAGGTACTTTAGGTATTGTCTTCTATACTATTCCATTATATATCGCAGGATTTACCCAAGCCACTATGTGGAAACAGTTCTCCCCCGACGGAAACTTGGTATATGGTAACTTCCTCGATACAGTCAATGCCATTATGCCTATGTACGCTATGCGTGCCATAGGAGGAACCCTCTATATCACTGGAGCTATCCTAGCTGTTATCAACGTAGTGAAGACCATCCGCCAGGGACAATCAGTAACTGATGAGCTTGCCGAGGCTCCTGCTTTAGCGCCTATCAGCAAAAGACGTGTAGCAGGTGAAACACTTCACCACTGGCTAGAAAGAAAGCCTGTACAAATGACTATATGGGCTACTATAGCTGTTGCCATAGGAGGTGCCGTACAGATTATCCCTACCCTATTGGTTAAAGAAAATATTCCTACCATAGCCGAAGTAAAACCTTATACACCACTCGAATTGGAAGGTCGTGACCTCTATATCCGTGAAGGTTGTGTAGGTTGCCACACTCAAATGGTACGTCCTTTCCGTAGTGAGGTAGAGCGTTATGGAGAATACTCCAAAGCTGGAGAGTTTGTATATGATCGTCCGTTCTTATGGGGAAGTAAGCGTACAGGACCTGACTTGCACCGCTTGGGTGGTAAGTACAACAATAACTGGCACTTCAACCACATGTTGGATCCAAGACAGACTTCCGCAGGAAGTATCATGCCATCTTATCCTTGGCTAATTAAGAATGAGCTAAACACTGACAGACTCTTAGAGAAGATGCGTACCCTTTCCAAATTGGGGGTTCCTTACAACGAAGCTGACTTCAAGTTTGCTCATGAGAACTTAGCTGTTCAAGCACGTGCTATCGCCAATAGCTTGCAGAACGATCCTAACTTTGTAGCCGATTATGAGGCTTCTAAGAAAAATGCCGAAGTTCGTGGAGAGCAATTTATCCCCATCGAAAAACGTGAAATCGTGGCTATGATTGCCTACTTACAACGATTGGGTGTAGATATCAAAGCAAAAAAAGAGAACACTGAAAAATAATTCGCTATGATGAAGTTTATCAAACACCACATGGCATCCATTGAAGGTGTTTCACTTTACCCGATTATTTCTTTGATTATTTGCTTTACTTTTTTCATTGTCCTTTTCTGGTGGGTATTCTCCTATAAGAAAAAGGATCTGAATGAGATTAGTAACCTTCCTTTAAACGACGACGATCAAAACAACAACATTTTATGAGAAATTTATTAGCTTTAATACGTATTCTTATCATTGTAGGCTTCGCTGCCTTATTGTTAGAATATATATATGGGACAGAAGCTGCTTCGGCTATCGTCTCTATCCCTTCCATTGGTGGTTTTCTGATATTCCTGACTCTTATCCTTATAGGTATTGAGATGGTTGCCTACCGCAAGGAGGATTTTCTAGACCGCTTGCTTTCTGACGAACAAAAACGTGCCAGAGAGCTTGCCGAACAAAACAGCTGGTGGGGACGCTTTGTTGCCAAAATGCTTGACCAGAAACCTTTGGAAAAGGAATCTGAAATTATACTTGACCATAACTATGATGGTATCCAAGAGTTGGACAACAACCTACCCCCTTGGTGGACCTATCTTTTCTACGCTTGTATTATCTTTGCCGTAGTATATCTATTCAAGTATGAAGTATTCGGTGGTCTTAACCAAAAAGCCGAATACGAACAAGAAGTTACTGATGCCAAACTAGCTATTGAGGCTTTCAAAAAGGCTAACCCTGGGCTGATAGATGCTGATAGCGTTACTGAACTTACCGATGCAGCTAGCCTACAAGAAGGAAAAAGCATCTTCCAAGCCAACTGCATCATGTGCCACGCTCCTGATGGTGGTGGGGGTATAGGTCCTAACCTTACTGATGACCATTGGGTTCTTGGAGGTGGTATCAAGAATGTATTCCACACCATCTCCGAAGGAGGACGTGAAGGAAAAGGTATGGTTGCCTGGAAAGCTACCCTATCTCCTAAACAACGCCAACAGGTAGCCAGCTATGTGCTCTCCCTACAAGGAAGCTCTCCGGCTAGCCCTAAAGCTCCTGAAGGAGATATCATCTGGAAAAAAGAATAATAATTATTATTAATTTAAAAAGTGCTTGTAGAACAAAAACTACAAGCACTTTTTTTGTAACATATTCAGTCTCTATTGTGTAATCTTCGATAAAGCAAATAGCGGACATACTCTTACCATACGTTCTGTCTTATCTTCTGTATTGGTATTGGTGAACACTCCAAAGTTCTCTAATGAGGCTCTTATGGCGTTCTTTAGCTTCTTTTCGCGCATAAACTGCCACAAACTCTTCATTCCTCCTTGTGTGCCTGCTTTTACTTCTATAGGCAATACTGCCGACTCGTAGGGTATGAGATAATCTACCTCTGCCTGTGCATTTTTGGCTCTGCGCACCCAGTAAAATAACTCGTGTCGCATATTGGGGGTGCGGTATCGCAATAGTTCAAGCCCCGCAATCATCTCAGTAAGCGCTCCTTTGTTTACTAAGTCGGTAGGGTTTTGGGTGAGTATTTGGGTTGTAAGCTCTGTGATGTCGCCTGTCATATCAAGCCAACGGAGTAGCAATCCACTATCGAGCAGTAGCATTTTCCTATAAGTAGGGTCGGTTTCACTTCCTAACGGAAGCCCATTAGCATCGGTGTGCGTTACAGGTGTGATTATACCCGCTAAAATAAGCAATTCCAACGCTTTTTTCACCTCATTACTATGGTATCCCCCTCCTCCTACTTGCGAGTACACAAACTTACTGCCTATTTGTAAGGCGACGCTTTGCAGGGTAAATCTAAGCAAGGTAGGGTCTACTCTCTTTCGGTATTTAGGAAAATCGTCCTGATAGGTGAGTACAATATCGTCTTGCACCTCTTGGCAAGCCAAATAATCGCGTGTGGCTACCCATTTGGCTACTACCTCTGGCATCCCTCCTACCAACATATAAGAGCGAAATAACCCTACTAACTTCTCGTATAAAGGTAGTGGTAAAGGCGCTTCGGCAGTAGCACTATTGCGCGCTTCCAATAGCAAGGTTTCGCCACAAGCCCTTAGAAACTCATCAAAAGTCATTGGGTAAACAAACATAGAGTGGATGCGCCCCACTCCAAAGGTTGGCAATGTTTCGAGGGCAAACTCTAAAAGCGACCCTGCCGCTATCACGTGCAAATCGGGCATATCTTCTTTAAAAAAACGCAATGCCATAATCGCCTCGCCTGCTGCTTGTATCTCGTCTATAAAAAGCAGTGTTTGTCCAGCAACAATAGGCTTGCCCACCATAGCCGAAAGCTGAGGTACTATACGCTTTACATCGAGGTCTCCCTGAAAGAGTTGTATAAATGAAGGTTGCTTTTCTAAGTTTATTTCTACGAAATTTTCAAATTGTTTGCCCAACTCTCTTACTGCTGTCGATTTGCCTACTTGCCTTGCACCTCTTAACAACAAAGGTTTGCGAGCAGGGTGCTCAGCCCATTCTTTTAGATAGCTATCTATTAATCTTGGGTAATACATCTTATAAATTATAAAGAATTATATATCAGGCGACAAAGATACAAAATTAAAATTATCCAAAGAAATAAATTGCCATTTTTTGCAAAAATCCAAAGAAATAAATTGCCATTTTTTGCAAAAATCCAAAGAAATAATGATTTTGTAAGTTCTTTTTACTCAACACGGGGAGGTCTTCAAATATTCATATTTTTCTTCCCTCTTCCTATTTCTAGCAATCGCTCAAGAGTAGTTTGTAGTACCATATTTAGTTTCAGCTGCCACTGATATTGATAATCTATCACAGGGTCATTCTCATCATCTAAATTTCTTCCTACTGTTTGTACATAGATAATACCATTTTCCAAGTTGAGCCAAGCATGAGGGTCTTCTTTGCCCTTTTCACTTTGCCCTTCAAGGTAGATGACGTCAACACCATCGCTGACAGCATAGTAGTCCTTGTTTTCTTCCTTATTGGCATTTTTGACCAACTTGGTAAACCAAGCATTACCGCCAGTTTCCAGATTGATACCGTTGTAGAAGATGAGATCCGCTTGAGAAGTCTTTTTGACATCTTCGGGCAGGGGCTCATATTCATGGGGATCTTTGCCGACTGGTACAATGCTGTGCAGATCAATCTTATCGCCAGCTATATTTTTGGTAATATCAGCGATAATTGAGTTGGTCGCAACAACCTTGAGCTTGGACGAGTCACTGGACGCGTTCTTCTGATCGGAGCAGGCAAAGAGAGTGCAGACTGCTAGCAAAAGCAGGGATAAAAAACCTAATTTTTTCATGGGATTCCTCCATTAAATTTTATTTTAGTTTAGGTTGGTTTTTAAGTTTTAAATAGCGTTGCTTAGGGGCAATAAAGAAAGAGATGAGAAAGATGAGGGCCGAGGTCAGGACAATGCTGGATCCTGCAGCGACATTAAAGCTATAGCCGATAAAGAGTCCCAGCACAGAAGCCAGAGCTCCCAAACCCGAGGACAGCAGAATCATAGTTTTCAGACTGTTGGCATAGAGGTAGGCCGTTGCTGCCGGTGTTATCAAGAGAGCGACAATCAGAATGGTTCCCACGCTCTGCATAGCTGTCACAGAGACCAAGGTCAAGAGAATCATCAGCAGATAGTGGTAGAAGCTGACTGGCATACCCATTGCTTGAGCCAGCAAGGGGTCAAAGGAAGTAATCAATAGCTGTTTGAAAAAGAGGGTGATGATTAAGAGCACAGCTATTCCGACTCCAATACTAATCCACATATCAATATCCTGAACAGCCAAGATATTCCCGAAGAGAATATGAAAGAGGTCAGTGGAGCTATTGGCAACGCCGATTAGGATCACACCCAGAGCTAGGAAGGATGAAAAGGTAATCCCAATGGCCGTATCGCTTTTGATAATGGAATTGCCCTTGATGTAAGTGATAATAATCGATGCCAAAAGTCCGAAAGTGATGGCTCCGATAAAGAAATTAATCCCTAAAATGTAGGACAGGGCCACACCGGGCAGAACCGCGTGAGAGATAGCATCCCCCATGAGCGACATGCCGCGCAGAATGATAAAGCAGCCGACAGCTCCAGCAACAATCCCAATGACGATGGCTGTGATGAGGGCATTTTGCAGAAAGTGAAAGTCCCGCAGCCCTTGGAAGAATTCTAAAATCATTCTAGTCACCTCCATTCATAAAGAGCTGGGAGCCGTAAGTCTTTTTCATATTGTCCTTGGTAAAGCTGGTCTCGGTAGGACCAAAGGCAATCAGCTCACGATTGAGCAGGATAACTTGGTCGAAATAATCAACAACCTTGCTCAAGTCATGATGGACAATCAGGATAATCTTGCCTGCGGCTTTGAGACTGCGCAGTGTAGACATGATAATCTCTTCACTGACAGAGTCAATCCCGACGAAAGGCTCGTCCAAAAAGATACAATCCGCCTCTTGAACCAAGCAGCGAGCAATCAAGACCCGCTGGAATTGGCCGCCAGATAGCTGGCTAATCTGGCGCTCTGCCAAGTCTTCTAAACCGACAATTTTCAATGCCTCAGCCACCTTGTTCCAATGGGAACTCTTTAGCCCCTGAAAAAGCTTGAGCTGAGGGTAAAGTCCCAAAGAGACACACTCTTTGACTTTGATAGGAAAATAATAATCAATATTAATCTTTTGCTCTACATAGGCGACGCGCTGGAGAGAGTTCTGCAGCGGCTTTTGATCCAGCAGAGTCTGGCCTTGGTGGTCAATAATCCCTAGCATGCCCTTGAGCAGGGTGGATTTTCCGGCTCCGTTAGGACCGATAATCCCAGTAATAGTTGGCTCCTTAATGGTTAATGAAAGGGGCTCAAGAGCCAGCGTATCCTGATAGCTGACAGTCAAATCTTTAATCGTAATCATCTCATACACCTCTATGAGATTAATATACATTAAAATAAAAATTAAGTCAAGTTAATTTTTAATAAATCTCTAAAATTAATATAAGAAATGTTTGAAAAAACAAGTAGATTTTGATAAGGTTATATCAAAAGCATGAAAGCGAGAAGAAGATGACACGACTACAAGATGATTTCTATGATGCGATTAATGGTGAGTGGGCCAAGACGGCGGTCATTCCTGATGATAAGCCAGTGACGGGCGGTTTCATGGATCTGGCAGATGAGATTGAAGATCTTATGCTTGCCACGACCGACAAATGGCTGGTTGGAGATGGAGTGCCAGAAGATGCCATTCTGA
>NZ_CALHGG010000047.1 GCF_938029845.1 uncultured Capnocytophaga sp. | reverse complement strand
AGGTATTTGAATTATTGGTGCATTATGGCTACCAAATTCCTCGTAGTTTTGTAGGACAGCTTTTAGAATCATTGCTCAACCAATGGAAGAAACCCCACCTTGATTGGCATTGCCGCTTGCTCAAATGGCTTGCCCCTACCCAAGAGGAACTTTTGGCTCATCAACAAACGCTCTTTGCCGTTTTAGGCACTGGAGTAGGCAGTGTGGTAAAGACCGTTATGGAATACATCGTCTCTATTGCCAATGCGCCAAAGTTTGATTTTGAGAGCTTTATGCAACAATTCCCGCTTGCCTTTACCGTAGAGAAGCAACCTAAAACACTCCTTCAAGGAGTAGAGATTTTGGCAAAGGAGTTCAAAAAACACCCTCCAACCGATATCAGCTACCGCGAACAATTAGCGGTACTCTTCACCCAACCCGATGTGAAACTACAAGAAGCTGTAGCCGGCCTGCTCACTATTTATTTCGCCGATAAGGGCTTAGTGGAAGTAGTGGCACCTTACAAGGATTATCTAAAAAGCAAAGCCCAAAAGCTTCTTGAGAACCACTCCTTGGAAGTAGCTGAAGCTTCTGCCTCCGTAACCCCTAATTCTCAAGCTATAACACCTAACACCCAACCCCTAACACCTAATACTCACACCCTACCCCCTATAACCCATAACCTAACACCTGAAAAACTTCTTTTCTTCCTCGGTGATTGTATCCGCGAGAAATCAGCCGCTACTATTGATGTTTTCTTTGATGCGCTGGTACGCTTGCAAGAGCAAATTCCTGCAGATTATACCGAGCAGGTGAAACCTTACCTCAAACAACTACTTGCCCGTGAGTGGTTTGTGGGAACGATGCCACTATTGTACCACTTTTTAGACTCTTGGAGTAGCCAAAGCCCTACCCCCCTTGTATATGATACCGACAAGGAATGGAAAGAAATTCAAAAACTCTACAAAGAAGATAAATATACACAAGCCGATAAACTCGACAAACCAAGAGTGATGCACATAGCTGCCAATCAAGCACAGCAGACTTTCCCTTATCTCTTTAATAAAATAGCACGTACACTCCAAAAGCTCAAAGAGAAAGACACCTTGCCTTTCCTTTCTACCCCTACACACGAACCTTTCTATATAGAGGCAGAAGTGTTGGTCGATAAGCTCTTGCAATACGAAGCCCAAGGCAAAGCCCCCGATCTCGACGACCTGATTGTCGCGTGCAATCGCCTGCTCTTTTGGGAGGTTTCGGCAGCAGCCAAAGAAAAAGCCCAACAGCTCAAAGGCGACTATGCTCCTGCTATTCAGTATTACTTAGGCCTTACTGATAAAATACAATTAAACGAAGCTCTTCTACCGCTATGGACGCAAATCACCCGCCTAAAACACCCCGATGAGGAGTTCAAAGTATTTGAAAATACTCAGGCAAAGAATATCCTTAGCGTGGTAAAACCTTTCTATATCCGTTATGGTTGGGAGAAAAGAACTTATGCCAACGGTGAAGTAGGCGAAGAGTTCACCTATCACTGCAATCATTATTACAAATACGGCAAAGATAAAAGCCGTCCTACTCTTTATAACTATTACAATGCCAATGAAGGGAAATGCACTTCAGCTCAAGAGGCAGAATATAAACTAAGCCTCAACCCCCATTATCCTGATGCGATATTATGTGCTCACATAGCGCTCTGGGCAACGATGAATGAGGCTGACCAAGTGCGCGATATGACCCTACCTTTGGAAGCCGTATTGCGCTACGACCTGCGTGTGCGCCATAGCGGTTGGCTGTATATAGGCGCGTGTTTGCTCTTTGAAAAACGCCCCTCACGTGATTTGGCGTATGAGTATATTTGTCAGGCAATTGCTCGTAGGGAAGACCTGAGCTACCTAAAGACCTATCTCGCTCAAGTACTCGCATGGGACTACCTACCTATTCCTCGCTTTATAGAGTTCCTTGACCGTCCTAATACCCCAGCAGTGAAAGCCTTTGGTAAGGAAGTAGTACAGCTTTATTTAGAAGAAGTGAAGAAACAAGATAAATTGCCGAGAAACCATAAGAAATTGAGTCAATTTGCCAATTAGACAATGAGACAATTTGCCAATGAGACAATTTGCCAATAAGTCAATGGATAATTGACAAATTGGCAAATTGGCAAATTGACTAATCAACTAATTGGCAAATCGGCTAATTGATTACTCGTTTTGTACCATATTAGGATTGGATTCCATTTCTGCTTTAGGGATTTGATAAGTCCATTTTTCACTTCCTGCAGGTACTTCTACTTTAAGGACATGGTTGGAACCAGTTTCATATCGGTTAATACCTGTCTTCCAGCGTTTCCAGTCGAAGAAAGAAGTACCCTCTCCCCATAATTCTATACGGCGCTGGGTACGTACCTCTTCTCGGAGTTGCTCCTGAGTGGTAAGGGCTGAAAGGTTATAGACGGTATCTTCGCGGTTGTCCTTTACCAAATATTCCAAAGCTGTTTTTGCTCCTGCGAGATTGCCTTGTTCCACCAAAGCCTCTATATAAAGTAGGAAAGGATCTTCCCTACGAAGGTAACAATAATCACTGGTAAAGTCTGAATTGGTTACATACTTCACATTGGCATACTCTGGCAAGTTAGGATTCATACCACGATATTTAGCTGCTATAGTAGGAAACAAGGTAGTGTTGATATACAACTTTTTACGTACATCTTGGTTTCCTATTTTTGCATAGAGATTGCTATAGATGAGCTTGAAAGCACCCCCACCTGCATAACTACTAGGCATACTGTTGTCCATGTGTGCATAGAAAGAGTTCCAGTAGGTTCTTGTCTCTTGGGTGATGTCAAATCCCCAAAGCCAAGAGTTCATACTAATATCCCATTTTCCTGCCTGTACATCTCCGCTGGAGGTAAGCGAAGGTCTATCCCCTTCAGTAGCAATCAGGGCATAGTGCTGTACCTCTGGCCAATTTCCTTGGCAGGCATAGATCTTTGCCAAGTAAGTTGCTGCCACCGCCTTATCTGCATCAGTCTTGTTATCAGGGGTAATCTGGAAGCGAGCATCATCCACCACGGGTTTGAGATCTCTAATCATCTGGTCATAGACCTGTTGCACTGTAGCACGAGGGAGCTTGTCGTCCCCTGGATTAAGCATAAGAGGCACTCCTAAGCTGCTTTCATTTCCTTTGTAGGTCTTAGCAAAGGTATTTACCAGATAGTAATAAAAAATGGCGCGCATGGTCTTCAGTTCTCCATACTTTTGGAACAGCTCCTGATTGGTAGCAGCCGTAGGAGCCGTTGGGAAATAATCCGCCAATACGGTATTGATAGAACTAATCTGCTTGTACAAGAAATTCCATACAAAAGCAGGACGACGGAAATTGGCTTTCTTATTATCAAAGTTATAGTCAAAGATAAACCAGCTACGAGAGGCTTGTACAAGGTCTAAGCCTGTATGGTCAAAGCCTGCATCTACCGCCTTGAGACCAAAACCATCGTGGTTGGAATTCTGGGTAGCAGCATTGTTATTATAGATTCCTCTGAGTTCTATATCCAAGAGCTGTTTTTTGTTTTCTGCATTGCCTTGGAGTTCTTTTTTCCTTTGGTCGGTCAAATATTCATTCACCTCTGGGTCAAAAAAATCCTTAGCACACCCCACAAGTAAAACAGAAAGTAGGGCAACGGAAGCTATTTTCTTTATTTCTTTTTTCATAGGTCAAAATTTTAAAAACTAACAGATAATCCCATAGAAACAGTACGAATAGGGCTATATACTGCATAGGTATTAGTTCCTGCTATACTTGCACGAGGATCTAAACCTTGGCGCTTACTCCACAAATACACATTATCGGCAGTGATATAGTAGCGCAATCTGCTTAATTTGAGTTTTTCAGTCACCTCAGGACCAAAATTATAGCCCAAACTCAAGTTTCTTAAAGAGAGATAAGAAGCATCTATAAGGAAACGATCGGAAGTTGCTACTATATTTTGGCTATTGAATTGTAGGCGAGGCACATCCGTATTACGGTTCTCCGGTGTCCAACGATTGCGAATATCGGTATGCCAACCTCTACCATTGCCTCCTGTATGCATAAGTCCCATATACTGAGAATCTAGGAACTTACCACCCAACTGATAAGAGAACTGCAATGCCAAATCAAAGTTATAGAAATGCAAAGTAGTACCAAAACCTCCTTGCAAATCAGGGATGGCACTTCCTGCATACTGCAAGCTATTGACAGACTCATAATCAGCACTTTGCTTGAGTTCGAACTGACCCGTAGCTGGGTTCTTGATCCAGTATTGAGCATCTCCGTTATCAGGATTTACCCCTGCCCATTTGACCATATAGAAGTCGTAGATACTTCCTCCCTCTTTCATAATCTGGTTGCCACGAGTAAAGCCCTTTTCTCTGAGTTCCTCTGGAAGTCTTGTAACTGTATTTTTATAATGCAAACCGTTGAAATTGATGCTCCAAGTAACCCTATCGGTCTTCACAGGAGTTACCCCTATGGAGAACTCAACCCCTTGGTTCTTCATATCGGCCACATTGCGAGGTTCAGAGGTAAAACCAGTGGAGGCAGGTACGGGCATATTGAATAATAAGTTATTAGTTTTCTTATAGAAGAAATCAGCCTCTACTGTTAGTCGGTTATCCCACAGAGCAGCTTCTACCCCTGTATTGAAGTTACCACTCTCTTCCCAAGTAATATTTCTATTACCTTTGTAGAGTGCCTTAAGCCCCGGATTTTTACCATCAGAGCTCACACTATACAAGGACATATAAGGAGTATAAGAACGCACACGGGACGAATTGGTAGAAGGCAAATAGATATAATCATTACCCTGCACCCCGTAGCTGGCTTTGAGTTTCAAGCTATTGATAAAACTTAGCTTCTCTAAGAATTTTTCGTTGCTCAAGAGCCATGAGCCACCCACTGACCAGAAAGTACCCCAACGGTTTTCAGGAGCAAATACAGAAGAAGCATCACGACGCAAGCTAGCAGAGAGGAAATACTTCTGCTTGTAGTTACCATTGAGCTGTCCAAAATAACCTTCCACTGCATAAGTACGGTCATAGGATGAAAGACCTGTAGTTACTGCCGCATTGTCAAAGGCAGAATTACTTGGATCCACGAAATTATTCTTAGTTCCTGACATAGTACCTAGGCGTTTTTTATAACTTTCATGTCCTAAAAGAGCTTCCAAGGCGTAGTTATCCCAATCCTTGCTATACTTTAGGAGTTGGTTGAAGGTCATCACTATATCATTAGTGCTATACTTGGTAGAAGACCCGTTATAAGTCTTTCCTGCTCCCCCTATGGGAGTGGTATATTCGTTAGAGTTATAGAAATCCCCATAGAAATTCCCCGTAGTGGAAAGCCTCAAGCCCTCTACTATATCCATATCCAAGGAAAGTGCTTGGTTGAAATAGTAGTCCTTATATAGGTCAATGTCCTCATTCTGGGTAGCCACAGGGTTGGTATTTTCGTTATACTTACGTGATTCCCCAAAGTCATACTCTCCTGTAGGATTACCATTGGCATCATGCTTATATACAGGATAGATAGGAGCTATATTACGTGTCCAAGAGAAAGGGTTGGAATAAGAATTTTGCTTCTCTGTTCCTTGCTTTTGTGTATGAGAAAGCATAGAGGAGGTATTAACCTTAAGCCATGGAGCTATTTCTCCTTTGTAAGAGAAGCGCATCGTATAGCGGTTAAAGTAAGAATTGAGGTTATACCCCTCATCACCCAAGTAACCGAGTGAGAAATAGAAGCTGTTGAACTCTGTTCCTTTGGTAAGGCTTAGGTTATGTTCCTTACGTGCGCGAGTGTTGAACAAGGCCTTTTCCCAATTGTTAAAGTCCTTATCGTTAAAGCGAATCCTTGCCTGTGGATTGATCCTTCCATTAGCCCCTACCACTTGGTCATCTGCTACATTATAGATATTGTAGCCTATTCCCACATTGGGGATAAGACTTTTGGAAGCGAAAGCCGCTGCTGCCGCTGCATCTCCTCCCCCTCTGGCTTGGAAATAATTCTGATTATAGAGTGCATTCCAGAGGGTTTCGTAGTACTCAGCAGGGGATTTTACGATATCATACTCAGGGATACCACGATAGTTGAACCCTACACGTGTATCCACTTGTATAGAGAGCTTTCCACGTGCTCCTGACTTGGTCGTGATGATGACCACCCCATTGGCACCACGTGCCCCATATAGGGCGGAGGAAGCCGCATCCTTAAGTACGTTTACCGACTCAATATCATTATTGTTAATAGCACTCAAGCTCCCTGCGAAAGGTACCCCATCCACAATTATGAGTGGGTTACTATTAGCATTGATAGAGCCTATCCCACGGATACGGATACTACTACTCTCCCCTGGTTGTCCCGTAGAAGTAGAGATCTGTACCCCAGAGACACTTCCTTCGAGCGCCTTAGCCACATCGGTAGTTTGTTTGTTCTGTATCTCTTCAGCTTTCACGGTAGCCATAGAACCTGTAAAGGATTTTTTATCGGCCGTACCATAAGCTACGGCTACCTTCTCTATCCCTACAAGCTCCTCTACATCAGGATATAATACCACTTTCAGATGCGTATTTTTACCCACTTTCATCTCTTGTGTCACATAACCCACACTTGAGAACACAAGCACATCGTTTCGGTTCACTTTTAGCTCAAAGTTACCGTCATTATCAGTGGCTACTCCTTTTGTAGTACCTTTTACCACAACAGAAACACCCAACATGCCTAAGCCTTCATCGTCCTTCACATTCCCTTTTACTTTTACCTCTTGAGCTAAAAGCCACAAAGGGAAGAAGACAAAAATCAATAGTAATCCTTTTTTGTTGTTCATATTCCAATTGTTTAACAGTTAAAAAATGCTATTAGCAATGTTTTTTTAAATAGCTTATTAGCAATTCTTTGATTATTATTAAGTAGTTATAAATTTTTCAAAAAACACAAAAAAGCTATTCAATAGATAAAAATACGTATTTATGCCACAAAAATACGTTTTTTTTCGAATAAAACAAACAAAAGAGTATTTTTTCTCATTATTTTTATGTAAATATTTTTGTCAAACATATTAACTTATTGATTTTCTTATGTATATCTTGTTGTGTTAATAACACAATAAATCCATTTATCTACTTACTAATTTGCTAGTTTGCCAATTATATTCTATATTTGCACTCAAAACCACACCATGCTTTTACTCTCTTTTCTCTTATCTTGGATAACACCCTTATTACCTGGGGAATATGTCCTGCCCTCCGAGCAGATCAATGTGATTGCCTTGGACACTACCGATGGAAAAACCTCCTTCTATCAGCAGAAAGGGACGTCTTTTATTGCGTATGATTTGGCGTTTAGAACTGAAAAAACCTATCCTGAACACAATAAGTTTCACCGACCTTATAAGACTTATAGTGCTTTTTGGAAACCACAAAACAAACCTCTCTCCTTAAAAACAATTTCAAAGAACAAAATTCTTATCTATACCAAAGCCATTCGCCCTACCCTATATAGTGATTTTCAGGGGAAGGTATGGACCATCAAAACCGAGAAATCAGACCTTACAGATATTTTTCGCTTCTTAAACCCCTCTACTATAGCGTGGCAAGCTCTAAGAGAAAGCAAGGAAAAAGGAGCCTTTAGCTATCAAATACCAACGGCTCAAGGCACAAAATCTTTCCTAACCACTATAAGTAGAAAGCGTGAAAACTACCTCTATGACTTTGGTGTACTTACCATGGACTTTGGCGCTGGCAAAAGAGCCTACTTCTATTGCCCTCTGATAGAAAACCCTGATGTGGAGAGTGACCCACCTATCTATAGCTTTATTCCACTTGAGGAGCAAACCCTCACTTTCCCCTATTATGGCCGTTTGGAGGAGGTTGCTACGGAGGTTAATTATTGCATTGATTTAGACCATAATCCCATCAATTCCTTTCTGAAAGTCTGTGAGGGGGGCAGGTGCAACCTTATCAATCTCTTTGGACAAAAGTTACTCCCTAAGTCCTACCCTTATATATCTACAAATGACTATATCATCATAGCTAAGGATGGCAAAGATATCGATATCTATAACGGGTATCATCAAAAAATGAACGTAGGGACCGTAAAAGCGGTTCACTTCTATGATAAAGGAGTGGAAGTACTCAACGAACATGGGGTTAATTATTACAATGTCTTTAGTCAAGTGGTAAAAGAATTCCCCGATACAAGTATACCCATGTGCGGCAATGGAGAGTGGGAGTGGGGCTATTTCGTCAGAAAAAACAAATATACAGGTAGCTACAGTCTTGAGTCTTTTTATCATAAACACCCGCTTGCTGACCGCTCCCCCGATGAGGAAGTACACGCATTAAAAGCTATCAAAGGGAATGACAACACGGTTCAAGCCTATCTTTCTGTTGAGAAAAATAGCTGTAAAGGCCTTTATATGTATAACTTCACTGAAGGGAAAGATGAAAAAATTACAGGCCGTGAGCTACTCCCTATGGCTTATGATGTGATATACTACCATGCTACTTTTAACCATCAGCCTTTCTTTTATATAGAGAAAGAGGGTAAAAAGGGTTTCTATCCTCCCCAAAAAGACCCTATCTATGACCATTTAGAGCAAGTAAGCGCTTTTTTCTATCGCTTTGAAAGAGACGGAATAAAAGGCTACTTAGACAGCTTTTCTTTTAAAGAATTTGTGAATGAGACAATAAGAAAATGAGACAATTTGTCAATGTTTAGGAGAACTAACAACTAAAAATTAAAAACTCGAAATTGTATGAACGATTTTCAATACGCTTATCCTTTTTCTTCTGTGATAGAAGAGGGGGCGGCACACCAAAAGAATTTTATCTTTTCTCACTGTTCGGAACTGAAAGAAGACAATGCGGTGCCTTGCTTTTTTTGGGGTCATATCACTCAACCCTTTGTCGTGGCTAAGTGCTTGGCTACGCTTGCCAAGACGGTAGCCTCCCAGTTTGCTATTGCCCCAGGGGTGTTGGCCAAACTGCGTGATCCTATCATATCAGTAGGTAACCAACAGCTGCTTTTTGAGGCCTTTTCCTCCTGCAATAGCGTGTATGCACGTGTATCACTCCATAATGAGGTACTCGATGGAGAATTCATCAAAAGTGGCTGTACTAATATTGACTTCAATGATGCTACTGTGCGTGCTTTCAATGCGGTAACCGCCTCGGAGCAAATGATCTTGGGCGTGGGACAAAAACAAACCCATTTTATCACTGATAAGCATAAGACAGTAGAAAAGAAAGTAACCCTCCCCAACCGATGGATTAAGGGGTTAGGCAACGTACAGGTATATTTGGCTGAAATGGATTTGGCCTATCGCCTGAACAAAGCCGAAGCTATACAGCTCTTCCGCTCCCTACCCAAACAAGCTGTAAAAACCGATTATTACTTGGTTAAGCGAGGCATTTCCTATACCTTTGCTCCTAGCCCCTCAGGCGATGCCATCAAGATAGGAGGTGCTCACCGCCTTAACCTTCTACAAGGCTTGCTCTTGCTCTGCGACAGCCTTTTTATCTACCGTAATCCAAGCGAGCAAACAGTTGCCTTTGTACTTAATTTCAAGGGAGTAGAGATGTTATTTTTACTCTCGGACAATGTATATCGCGGTTTCTCTGGGGACGGACGTTATCTAGAAAATATGATAGAGGAGGTTCCTATGGAGTGGCTAGTAGGTATCAATAACTTCTTCAAAACTAATGAGGTATTCTCCCCTACTATGGTTTCTATTGAGAACGACATTAATTTGGGAACCATGAATACGCTTCAAGCCTCCTTGTCTAGCATTGGACTATTAGGCTATAACCTTTTGGATAGGAATTATTTCTACCGTCGCTTACCCTTCAAGCCGGAGCGCTTGGCAAGCCTCAATCCACGTTTGGAAAATGCTAAGAAACTCACTAAGAACGACGAGGTACAGATCATAGAACAGCACGATGATTTTGTCAAAGCCCATGTAAAAGGTACAGGAGGTGTTACCCATACGGTTATCATAGATGGCGACCATGCGCAATGTACTTGCAACTGGTATACCAATCACCAAACCAATCGTGGGCTATGTAAGCATATTTTGGCAACTAAGATGATTAGTCAATGAGTTGATTTGGCGATTTGCTAATTTGTCGATTTGGCGATTTGGCGATTTGACAATGAGTCGATTTGTCAATTTGATGATTTGACGATTTGACGATTAGTCAATGAGTCGATTTGTCGATTTGACAATGAGGCAATAAGCTGATTGCCTAATGAGTATTATTTGTTAGGTGTTGTAATATGAGGGTGCGTACTTCTTCGCGCAAGGTATCCTTATCATCAAGGGTTTTTCCTTGTGTATAGATAGGAGCTAATATGTCTACCCTCATAATACCCATGCTCCCTGCAAAGAAACGAAAAGGAAAGCGTTTTTTAGCATCATAGAATACCATAGGTACTATGGGAATTTGGCACTCAATAGCGATGCGGAAAGCGCCGTCCTTGAATTTATCTAGTATAATAGACTCATCATCGGGAACACCCCCTTCAGGAAAGATACAAATGCTAAGACCTGCCTCTATACACTCCATCGCTTGAGTATAGACTTCTCTTCTGCTCTGGGGACTCTTCCTATCTACCATTATGGCTACTCGCTTATAGAAATAGCCAAACAAAGGCAAGCGGGAGAGTTCTTTCTTCCCCACAAATATAAAAGGGTTCTTACTACAATACAATATGAGCATAATATCCATCATACTACAGTGATTGGCAACGAGCATATAGCTATTATGGTCATTGGGGATCTTGTATTCTCTTCTAATCTTGGGTATGAAGCCCATACCATAAAGGATAGGAATTGCCCATAGGTGTCGTATTACCCAATACAAGGCGCGATACCAACTTTTACGAGCCGTAAGAATGAGCAATATCGGCAATAATAGCAATATAATAGAGGTTACTAGTATATAAAACCAAGACCTCCAAAGCAGCCAAAAGATGTATTTAGGCATTAGTAATTGGCAGATTTCTTTAGATAACGATTAAAAAGGTATATAAAAAAGGCAGTAAGTATCCCCATTCCGAAGATTATATACCAAAACTTATTAGGGTGATATGTGTTCCATAATAAGTCTGAAAGCTCCGTAGTGGAGAGGTGTAACTTCTCTTGAGCTTGTTCAAAATATTGCTTTTTGTTCAAACCTTCGGGCAAGGTAATCGCTCGTTTTTCCAATTCCATTTTAAGCAAAGAATGCTTATCCGACCACTTATCATATAAGTTTCCTGAGAAAAAGCCGGTAATATAGCTCCCCACTGCTATGGGCAAGAAGTAAGTTCCTTGGTAGAGGGCTTCTTTCCCTTTAGGGGTAATTTTTGCTATAAAGGCAGATATCGTAGGACCTACTGCTATTTCCCCTATGGCAAAGATAGCTGTTCCCAATACTGTAAAAGCGACTTCCTTGAACATAAAAGTAAGGGTAACCCCTATGGTCATGACTATGGTTCCACGAATCATGGCAGAAACCTGATCCATTTTCATCACGAAATAGGAAATAGACATCTGAGTTAGGATAATCATTATACAGTCTATATTACCAAACCATTCCGCTTTTATCTGTCCGTTTTCGGTAAAAGTAGTTCCCAAAAAGGATATATTACGATTGATCCAATCACTTTGCTTAGAGGAATCCACCCAATCCTCTATAAAATTGGGCAAGGTATAGAACAATTGATTGAAAACTGTCCAAAACCCTACCATAAGAAGCAACAATATGGTTAGTTTCTTATCTTTGAGGGCGCCTAGTATATTCTGTACAGAACCCTTTATCTCTGTTAGCAAGGGGATATTATATTTCCTTTCTGCTTTAGGTTCCTTATAAAAGAAGAGAATCACTATGAGGTTAAAGACAATTACCACCATAGCCTGTACAAAGATCACTTTCCAACCCATCGTAGTACGCAAATAGGAAGACATGGCAGGTCCCAATAGCCCCCCTATATTACCCATCATATAGAAAAACCCGAAGCCTAAGGTACTATTTTCCTCATCAGTATGGCGCGCTATAATCCCTTGTACCACAGGACGAAAAAAGCTACACCCCACAGAAGCCAAGAGAAAAGCAAAATAAGTATCCCAATAGCTGCCCGCAACACTCATCAGATAATAGCCTACTCCCATGATGATACAAGAAATAAGCAAAGAGAGTTTGTAACCAATCCTATCGGCAATTACTCCAAAGAATAGCGGTAAGAGATATAGAATAGCGGTAATATGCGCCATGATATTCCCTTTTTGGGTATGGGTAAGCCCCAACCCTCCTTCATCAGTACCAGCGACCAAGTAAAGGGCAAGTAGTGAAAATATACTAAAATAAGCCCAACGTTCGGTTAGTTGTAGAAGATTTCCTACCCAAAAGGTGGTAGTAAAAGACTTGAGTGTTTGCGAATAAGATTTCTTTGTTTCGGACATTAATTTTAATTGTCAATTGTTAATTGTTAGTGATTAGTGGTTAGTGGTTAGTGATTAGTGATTAGTGGTTAGTGATTAGTGATTAGTGATTAGTGGTTAGTGGTTAGTACTAGTAATTGAGAACTGACTGCTGATTACTGAATACTGACCACTGATTACTGACGGCTGACCACTGACTACTGTTCTTTTTTCACGACGATTCTGTTATAGACAAAGACTGAGATAGCCGTAAAAGCTCCCATAGCTAGTACTATATACCACAGCTTATTGGGCTGGTAGGTATTCCATAGAAACTCGGTAATTTGGCTGTGGGACATCTGTAATTTTTCTTGTGCTTGCTCAAAGAACTGTTTCTTACTCAAGCCTTCAGGCAAGGTGATCTGGCGCTGAGCAAGCTCTCTTTGTAAGAGAGAATACTTATCTGACCATTTTTGATACAAATCACCTGTAACAAAGCCCGTTAGATAATTGGCTGCTGCCACTGGCAAAAATAAAGTTCCTTGGTAAAGTGCCTCTTTTCCCTTGGGGGTTATTTGAGCCACATAAGCATAGAGGGTAGGCCCTGCTATCATCTCTCCCACAGCAAAAATTACGGTACCTATAATAGTGAACCATACATTGTTAAAAACAAAGGTAAGCACTACTCCAAGAGTAGCAATAATCGTACCACGAATCAGCGCACTAACTTGCTTCATTTGCATTACCATATAGGAAATAGAAACTTGCAAAAAGATAATCATTACCGAATCCAAATTTCCATACCATTCGGCCTTGATTTGTCCATTCTCGGTAAGGGTTGTCCCTAGGAAAGGAATATGCCTATTGATCCAATCACTTTGCAAAGAGGAATCCACCCAATCCTCTATAAAGTTTGGTAAGGTATAGAAAAGCTGGTTATAGACCAACCAATAACCTACCATCAGAATCAGGAGTACCGAAAGCTTCGTATCCTTGAGTGCCTCTATAATATGCTGGAAAGACCCCTTTATTTCGTCAAGAATAGGAACATTGTATTCTCTACTAATTTTTTTCTCCTTATAGAAAAAGAGCACTACTAAGAGATTAACTAAGATCATCGCTGCCCCTTGTAGGAATATGATACGCCACCCCATAGTGGTACGTAGGTATGAGGAAAAAGCAGGCCCGAAGAATCCTCCTATATTAGCCATAAGATAGAACAACCCAAATCCCATGGTACTGGTCTTCTCATCGGTAGTACGGGCGATAATCCCAGAGGCTACAGGCTTAAAGAAGCTACCTCCTATGGCGGCAAACAAGAATGCCAAATACACCGCCCAATAGCTATTAACAGTACCCATAAGGTAATACCCTACCCCTATAATCACAAAGGCTATTATAAGGGAGAGCTTGTAGCCGATACGGTCAGCAATTACCCCAAAGAAAAGCGGCAGAAAGAACTGTATCGCTGTTACATTGGCCAATATATTTCCCTTTTCTATATGGCTTAGTCCTAGCCCACCCTCATCGGTAGAAGCTACTAAGTAAAGACCCAAGAGGGAAAAAACTCCAAACCATGCGCCACGTTCCATGATTTGTAGGAAATTTGCCACCCAAAAAGTAGGGTTGTAAGACTTAATAGTCTGTAAGAAAGATTGTTTGCTTTCGGACATCTTTTTTAATTGTTAATTGTTAATTGTTAGTGGTTAGTAGTTAGTGATTAGTGGTTAGTGATTAGTGATTAGTAGTTAGTGGCTACTGAGTACTGACCACTGAAAACTGACTGCTGACCACTGAAAACTGACTGCTGACCACTGAAAACTGAATACTGACTACTGAGAACTGACCGCTGACTGCTGAGCATTGACCACCTGACGACTGATTTTCTTATAGAATAGTGGATAGGTAATCCAATAGAATAGCCAGACGATAGGCATAAGTATCCATATAGCCAAATATAGATAGGCATGAAAGCACTTCAAAAGAAATTTGCGGCGGGGACTTCCATAAATGAGCCTTGCCCATATACCAAACAGACGATTGGCTTTCTTCTCCGCCGAAAGTAAAAATGGTTTTATCCGTACTCCTCCTTGGGCGACGATTTCTTTTTGCAAATCAGGAGTATAGATACCTGTCTGCATATGCTTTAATACCATTTCTCCATAGAGGGAAGCACTAGCCATATCTTTTTCAGATACTCCTGCTTTGGGGAAAACACCCAAATACCTATCTTTTTTACCTGTGAAAAGCCAATGAACAATAGTCAATACACTGATATGATTATGGTGTCGGTCAGTTAGCGCCACATTGGCCACTATAGGTGCATTATGCTTTTTGAGCATCTCTGCTATTTTATCTTGTGCCTTTATCCACATATTGCGCGTTCCCGAAAGAGTTACCACAGGCTTTCCACTAAGCAAGTGTGAGGCCTGCTCGCTCTTGAGAAACGAGGTAATCGGGATAGAGGGCGAGAGATACCACACTTGGTAGGCCAAGATGATAAGGCTATATTCCCGCTCCATGATTGATTCGGGCACGGACTTTATCGGCTGAGGAAGCTGCAGGAAAGACTCTGGGAAAGCCCCGAAGAAAGCCTCGTTATTCCAAGGAAAAGGAAAGGGCGTTTCCATTTCTATCTCATAGTAATCCACTGGGATACCTGCCCCTACAAAGGGGGCTACAAAGTTATCTGCTATCTGTTTCAGCTGACCCGATTGGGTGTAATATATCACTAATATACGCTCCATTCGTTGCTATTAAGCATTCTGTGCTTCTATCCACTTGCGAGCATTGACAAAGGCTTCAAGCCAAGGGGTTACGGCGCCTCTTAGTCCCTGATAATAGGCCCATTGCCATGGGAATACAGAACGTTCTATATGTGGCATGGTCACCAAGTGACGTCCTGATTTGTCACAAAGCATAGCCGCTTGGTAGTCAGAGCCATTAGGATTAGCTGGGTAGCCTTCGTAGGTATATTTGCCTACGATATTATAGTCTTTTTCCTCCAAAGGAAGGTAGAACTTCCCTTCTCCGTTTGAAATCCATACCCCCAAGGTACTACCTGCGAGCGTAGAAAGCATCACCGAGTTATTCTCCGGAATGGTTACCGATACAAAGCCCGTTTCATGCTTATGGCTGTCATTATGCTTCATTTTGCCGTGTTCACTGTGTTCAGGATTGATGAGTTCTAATTCCATAAACAACTGACAACCATTGCAGATCCCTACGGAAAGCGTATCGGGGCGCGCAAAGAAGTTATCCAAGGCTTTTTTCGCTTTTTCGTTGTAAAGCAAAGCTCCTGCCCAGCCTTTGGCACTGCCTAATACATCGGAGTTGGAGAATCCTCCCACAGTTCCTATGAATTGTACATCTTCCAAGGTCTCACGGCCAGAGGTAAGGTCGGTGGTATGCACATCCTTCACCTCAAAGCCTGCCAAGTAGAGTGCATTGGCCATTTCGCGTTCGGAGTTGCTACCCTTTTCACGAATAACGGCAGCCACAGGTCGCTTGCCCTGAGGTCTCACCGGTTTTTCCCCTGTAAAATGTGTAGGGAAAGTATATTGTAAAGGCTGTTCAGAGTAGTTTTGATAACGCTCGGTAGCCTTGTCGTTAGCGGTTTGTTGCTTATCCAAGAGGTAAGAGGTAAGGAACCATACATCTCGGCATTCTGCTATATTGAAAGTATAGGTTTGTCCTTGGTGAGTAAGGGTAATATTTTCCCCTTCAGTAGGCGTTCCTATCTTGGTGTAACGCACCCCTTGTGCATCAAGATAAGCTGCTATGGAGCTATCCCCTTGGAGTACCACTCCCACATTCTCGGCAAAGAGAACCTTGAGAAGGTCGTCCTCACCCAAAGCGGTAAGGTCTATTTGTGCGCCTAATTCATTATCCGCAAAGCACATTTCCAAGAGGGTAGTTATAAGCCCTCCACTACCTACATCATGTCCTGCTTGTATCCTACCTTCGCTGATGAGGGTTTGTACAGCATTGAAAGCTTTTTTAAACTCAGCGGCATCCTTGACGGTAGGAGCTGTAGCTCCTATTTTACCCAATACCTGAGCAAAAGCGGAACCACCCAACTGATAGGTATCATTAGAGAAATTGATATAGTAGATAGCCCCTCCGTCCCTCTTCAATACGGGTTCTACTACTTTCTGTATATCGGTACAGTGAGCCGCAGCGGATATAATCACTGTTCCAGGGGCAATCACATCACCTCCGTCAGGATACTTCTGTTTCATAGAAAGGGAGTCCTTTCCGGTAGGAATATTGATTCCCAGCTCTATGGCAAAATCCGAAGCTGCTTGTACGGCTTCATAAAGTCGGGCATCTTCCCCTTGGTTGCGGCAAGGCCACATCCAATTGGCGGAAAGAGAAACGCCCGCAAGTCCATTTTCTAAAGGAGCAAATAGTATATTGGTCAATGCCTCTGCTATGGCATTACGGCTACCTGCCGTAGGGCTGATAAGGGCTGTTAGGGGCGAATGTCCTATACTGGTAGCAATCCCCTCCTTGCCCTGATAGTCAAGAGCCATTACCCCCACATTGTTCAAGGGGAGTTGTAGGGGACCTGCACATTGCTGCTTGGCTACCTTACCTCCTACACAGCGGTCTACCTTATTGGTTAACCAGTCCTTACAAGCCACACCCTCCAACTGTAATACCTGACTGAGGTAGGTATGTAGCTGGCTAGGGTAATAGGTAAGATCCTCGTACTGAACAGATACCTTTTGATCGGTCATCACTGTTTTAGGAGAGCTGCCAAAGAGAGCACTCAGGTCTAAGTCCATAGGACGGGAACCTTTCTTTTGGGAGGTAATACTAAAATGATGGTCTGCAGTAACTTCCCCTACCTCATACATAGGTGCACGCTCACGCTCGGCTATGGTTCTCAACTCATCAAGAGCCGATTGAGGTAATACCAATCCCATACGTTCTTGGGATTCGTTGCCTATAATTTCCTTATCGGAGAGCGTCGGGTCACCCACTGGGAGTTTGTCAAGGTCTATACGCCCTCCTGTCTCCTCTATCAGTTCAGAAAGGCAATTGAGATGTCCTCCTGCCCCATGATCATGGATAGAGACAATAGGATTTTCCTTGGATTCCACCAAAGCACGGATGGCATTGGCTACGCGTTTTTGCATCTCAGGGTTAGAACGCTGAATCGCATTTAGTTCTATACCAGAGCCGAAAGCCCCTGTATTGGCGGAAGATACAGCTGCTCCTCCCATACCAATACGGTAGTTCTCTCCGCCGAGGATCACAATTTTGTCACCTTCGTGAGGAGTATGTTTGATCGCTTGGGAGGCTTTGGCATAACCCACGCCTCCTGCTTGCATGATTACTTTGTCAAAGCCCAACTTGCGTCCGCCTTCCTCATGTTCAAAAGTGAGAACAGAGCCTGCGATAAGCGGTTGTCCAAACTTATTACCAAAGTCACTTGCTCCATTGGAAGCCTTGATGAGTATATCCATAGGTGTTTGGTAGAGCCAAGCACGCTCAGCCATACCCTTTTCCCAAGGACGATCCTCCTCCAAACGTGGGTAAGCCGTCATATAGACCGCTGTACCAGCCAAAGGCAAAGAACCCTGTCCGCCCGCTAAGCGGTCACGGATCTCTCCTCCTGAACCCGTGGCTGCTCCATTGAACGGCTCCACTGTGGTCGGGAAGTTATGTGTTTCCGCCTTAAGAGAAAGTACCGCTTCGAAGGGTTGTACCTCATAAAAATCAGGCTTATCCGCACTCTTAGGGGCAAACTGTTCTACGGTAGTTCCCTTGATAAAAGCCACGTTGTCCTTATAGGCAGAAACGATCCCATTGGGGTTCGCCTCGGAGGTCTTTTTGATGAGCTTAAAGAGGGTAGAAGGCTGCTCTACCCCGTCAATAACAAAAGTCCCATTGAATATCTTATGACGGCAGTGTTCGGAGTTGATTTGAGAGAAGCCAAACACCTCAGAGTCCGTAAGATTACGCCCCAACTGTGAAGAGAGTTTTTCCAAATAAGCCACTTCTTCAGGACTAAGAGAGAGACCTTCCTGCTGGTTATAGGCGGCAATATCCGTTATCTCTATAGTAGAAAGAGGTTCTATGGCTATGGTAAATATATCTTGTCCCAAGCCCTTATATTTTTCAAAGAGCATGGGGTCAAATTCGGTAAACTCTTCCACTACCTCGTGAAACTCCTCTATACGGCTGATACCCTGAATATCCATATTCTGGGTAATCTCTACCGCATTGGTACTCCAAGGAGTAATCATGGCAGCACGAGGACCTATGAAGGTACCCTCAAGAGTTTGCTGTTCCAGCTGCTCGGCATTGCCAAAGAGCCATTGGAGTTTGTCAAGGTTTGCCTTACTCAGAGGCGCCTCTGTAGCGACGGCATAAATAGTATTTTGTGTGTTTTTAAAGAAAAGAAGCATCCTTATTAATTATTAATTGTCAATTGTTAATTACTAAGTGACTAGTGTTTTTCACTCTTCACTTCTCATTATTCACTTAATTTAGTTATTCTCTTAGTTTTTGTACGCTACTTTTCCGTCTATGGAAAGTTCTTTGGTTTGAGCGTTGTAGGTGTATTTACCATTTTTGAAAGTACCATCAGCTTCCTGTTTTAGGATAAGACTCTGCTCCTCATTGGTAATAAATAACTCTACTTGACTGTTGTCCCCCTCTTTGGAAACAATAAAAGCACTGATTACAGCCTCTTCCTCCTTTATATCCTCTGGATTGAGGCGGGTACCTACCTCAAAGACTTGGATGCACTCCCCACGAAGGGCACTCCAAGTGTAGCCTGCACTACCTATACAACCATGTTCGTCTCTGTCACCTCCTACCATAGGCGTTTCTTCAGTAGTTGCAGGCTGTTCTGCAGCATTATCAGTCTGCTGAGGGGTACTGTTATTACATGCAGCAAAAGTTAAAGCCACTACTGACAAAGCAAAAGTCTTTTTCACATCAATGTTTTTTAAATTAAGGTACAAAGGTAATAAATAAATATCAAATAGCAGTCTTCACAAAAAATAATTTTTATTTCCCTACTCAGAGAAAAATATGTACATTTGTAAAATTTTTCATCTCATGAATTTTCTCTATACTCTCGCCACGTGCTTGGTGGCCTGTGTGCTACCCCTGCTGGGCTTATTCAATCGAAAAATAAAACTCTTTTGGAAGGGACGAAAAGAGAGTTTTCGTATCCTACAAACATATATAAGTGCTGACGATCAAGTAATTTGGCTACATGCCGCTTCCTTGGGTGAATATGAGCAAGGACTCCCTATACTTAAGCGCCTGAGGGAACTATATCCCGAGAAAAAACTCGTGGTTACTTTCTTCTCCCCCTCTGGTTATGAGGCTAAAAAGCATAGCAAAGATGCCGATGTGATCCTCTACCTACCCCTTGACCTACCCAAGCGGGTGAATCGCTTCCTCAACCTCCTACATCCTGAAATGGCGATCTTTGTCAAATATGAATTTTGGCAAAACTATCTATTTGCGTTGAAGCGCAGAGGTATACCTACTTATTTGGTCTCAGGAGTATTCAGAAAAGATCAGTTGTTTTTCAAGAAAAGGAGTTGGGGCATGCGTGCAGTGCTTCCCTGCTTTACACATTTCTTTGTCCAAAATGAAAATGCTAAACTTCTTTTGCAATCTATAGGTTTTACCAATGTTACTGTAAGTGGTGATACACGTTTTGATCGTGTCATGGAAATCCTTTCCCGTGACAACAAGCTGCCTATGATAGAACGCTTTCTCTCTGGCGCCCCTTGCATGGTTTTTGGTAGTTCGTGGAAAACCGATGAAGAAGTATATATACCTTTCCTAAATGTCTATAAAGGTAATATGAAGTTTATCATCGCCCCCCACGAAGTCCATGACAAGGAGAAAATACATAACCTAAGAGATAGCCTACGCAAGCATGTGGCTATACTTTCTGAAGTGGAAAACAAAGATCTTTCCTCTTACGACATCCTTATTGTGGATAAAATCGGTCTACTTACGAAGATTTACAGTTATGCAGCGATTGCATACGTAGGTGGAGGTATGGGAAACAAAGGTTTGCATAACATTTTAGAGCCTGCTGTCTTCAGTATTCCTGTTATTATCGGCAAAAATTATGATAAGTTCAACGAAGCCAAAGATCTTATCAGCCGTGAAGGCGTTTTTTCTGTCAAAAATACAGAAGAATTCACCCAAATTGCTACTTTTCTCTTCACAAATGTCATTCAACGCAAGAAAGCCGGCATACTTAACTACAATTACATTAATTCCAATACAGGAGCAACAGAAGCCTTTATCGAAAAAGTGAAAAGCAATTAATCCACCTAACCCCCGAAGGGGGAATAATCCCCCCAGCCCCCGAAGGGGGAGCAAGTGACTAGTGCAATAGGAT
>NZ_CALHGG010000046.1 GCF_938029845.1 uncultured Capnocytophaga sp. | reverse complement strand
GAGAGCATTTTGATGCCTCAGGAGAAAAACCCCTCACAGAATCCTTTACCATTTCTGCAAGGAAATTAGAAATGGGTACAGGTGCCTACGAAAATGAGTGGGTGTAGAACTTATGGAAAAAGGGTAGCGCTTTAGGGTGCTACCCTTTTCTGCTTAAAACAGACGAAAATAAAAGTAATTTCTAAAATAATATAGATATGTCTTTCAAAGTCAAATTAGAATTAGATGGAAAAACCTATAATGTATTGGCTTGTAGGTATAATTTCACACAAAATGTAGATCAAACAGGACTTCCAAAAGGGATGCCAAGAGGTGGCGAGATTTTTATTCGTTTGGAAAGTACAGGAGAACCTGACTTGTTCAAATGGATGAATAGTGTTAGTGAGACCAAAGATGGTAAGATTATTTACTATCGTAGAGATGCAATGAGTAAATTGCAGGAACTTTCTTTTAAGAAGGCTTTCTGTATAAGTTTTACAGAAGACTTTAATGCCAATAGTACAGAACCTTTGCAAATTGAGCTCATTTTATCGGCACAACAGATAACAATTAACGGCATCACCCATAACAAACAATGGAAAATGGGTATTTAGATCTGTATTTTTAAATTTCATTAGTAAAAAAGAATCCTATGAATAACGATAATACTTCAGTTCCAGGTCGCACGAATAATCCAGAAACCTTTGCTAAATTTGCTTCAGTAAAGAACTTTCAAGATTTTTTGAAAGATAAGGAAAATTCAGTAGTGATGATTACCCTTTCTCTCAATGGTAAAGGATTTTTAGACACTGCCACTTTTTCTTTACAACTTTCACAGCACACCAATGCCCACGATGAGTTTACCATTGTGGTCAATGACACAGCTATTGATGACTTTACAGGACAAGTGATGAAAAACTCCAAAGATCTTTTAGGAGAGAACATTACTATTCATTTCCATCATCACGGAAGTATTGTACAGTCATTCAAAGGGATTATAGCCAATATCCGCAACCGCAAAGACGAAGGAGGCGGACACGGCAGGCTCTATATCTCAGGCTATGCACCAAGTATCATTTTAGAAAATGGCAAAGACTGTCAGTCGTATGAAAACAAAACCCTCCCCGAAATCATCGCCGAAGCCACCACTGAATACCCACAAGAAGCCAAGGTAAATACCGAAGGAATGATTAATACCAAGTATAAAATTCCTTATGCAGTACAATACAAAGAATCTGATTATCGTTTTATCAGTAGGTTAGCTCGTCGTTATGGAGAATTCTTTTACTACAATGGCACCCAGCTTATTTTCAGTAATGAAGCACAGAACACAGTAGAGCTTTTTGAAGGAGATGATATGATGGATGTAGAGTTTGAACTAATGATCAAGCCTCAAAACTTCACCTATTTATCCTATGATGCCGAAAAAGCAGGTACAGAACAAAAAAAGACCCAAGAGGTACGCTTGCAAGACAAAGTGAATCCTTTTCAGTTTGCGGCTATCAAAGCCTCAAACAAAGTCTTTACCAAAGTACCTGAAATGCCTTATGTAGCCATACCAGAACAGTTTAGAGGAGATTATTTAAAAGATGTAGTACGAAGAGAGAAAGAAAGCCGAGAACAGCTGATGCAAGTCAGAGGGCGAAGCCGTAATCCAAAGGTGCGTATAGGAGGCTTTGTAAAACTCAAAGACATCAATGGCAAACCAATGGAAACCTACCGAGTGATAGATATCAAACACTATCAATCAGGAGATGAGTATTACAATGAGTTCATTGCTATTCCTGATGTATATATTGCTTACTATTACGATGAGGAAGCTCTTCCGAGAGCTGAACAGCAAATAGCCAGAGTAATGGACAATAACGACCCTAAGGGATTAGGGCGTGTGCGTGTACAATTTATTTGGCAAGAGAAATACCAAGCCCAAACCCCTTGGATACGTGTGGTACAACCCCACGCAGGAGCAGACAAAGGCTTTTACTTTATCCCCGAAATAGGCGAGGAAGTATTGGTTGATTTTGAAGATCAGAATGCTGAACGCCCGTTTGTAATTGGTGCTAATTACAACGGTAAAGAATACAGCCCTTTCTACAACCAAAATAATGATATCAAAGCCATACAAACAAGAAGTGGTCACCGACTTATCTTCACTGAAGACGAAAGCATTTTACTCTCAGATAAGAATGGTAATACCTTAAGATTTGATACACAAGGTAAGAACATAGAGATTTCTGCACCTGAGAATATCATCATTAAGGCGGGCGGAGATATCAAAATGCAAGCAGGTAACAATGTGGCTACTACGGCTAAAAACAATATAAGCCTTTCTGCCCAAGAAGGTAGTCTTTCTAATTTAGCAAAAGAAGATATTGTCAATCATTCTGAAAATATCTCTAATACAGCTGAAAATTATATAGAAATAAAAGCTAAAACATTATTGATTAATGCTTCTAAAGAAACAGAAATAAAAAGTGGAAAGAAGTTATTAATGAAAAGTGAATATACAGAAATAAGTGGAGCTATTAACAAACTTGAATTGCCTTAAATTATGTCTCAAACGATTGCCCTACTCACAGATATAACTTCAGAAGGAAGTGTGATACTCACCCAACAAACAGGTGCCAAACTCAATGGTATGCCTATTGCTACCAGAGGAAGTAAAATTACTTATAAAGGGAGTCCTACCGATCAACCTATTGAGTTTGTCTCAGGGGTATTGCTCAATGGGCAACCACTCACCTTTGTAGGAGCCAAAACTTCCTCTGGTGCTACACTCATGTCCACAGGTAAGACAACGGCCTCCATAGGCAAAGTGGAAAGAGATACTAAGGAACCCCAAAAACCTATAGAAAAAGAACCAAGAAAAATAGTTCTGAAAAGTACTTATCCTTATGAGGAACTACATAAAATATCTCAGGAATTTGCCGAAGGTCCTTTTACTTTGTTACTCACTTCTTTTTTTGAAAAGGATATAGAATGGGTAGCCTACCGAGATTTATACCTTCAGTTACGAGACAAAAAACTCTTAATGCCTCCCATTGTTGTAGTTGAAGAGCATTGTAAAGGCAATAAATATGCTGCTTTTAACTCTGAAACTGAAAGCATAGAAATAAGGAGATCTTGTGTGATACAAGCTGTTGAAGGCAATAGAGTAGAACAAGAAAATGCCAAACAACTTCTCTTGTTAGGTTTGTTAGAAGAGTATGGGCATTATATTGACCATTATTTACGAAATCATTGTTCAAAGGTAGGAGGTGATGCTGAAAAAGATGAAGGGGCTGTATTTTCTTATTACCTCACTAATTATTGGATAACAGACCCTAAAATTGATTTTGCAACCATAGAAATTGATGGCGTAGCTACTCCTTTGTCTATTGATTTTACTGATATCATTCAAGATTACAATGATATAAAGGATAGGATCGAAAAAGATGTAAAGGATGATAAGAGAGAGTATTTCACTGCCAATAAAAAAGATAGTGCAAATGGTAGATTTGGTCATTTCGATTTTATTAAAGTCTTAGAAGAAGAAAAGATTCTAAACAAATATGCTATTTGTTGGATTTATTTAGGTAATTATTTGCGCGATATGAGCCAAGTAATAACTCCTACTATCAATGCCCTTAAGCAAGAACATATTGATTGTCTCAAAGCCTCTCACCCTGATATCCTTAAAAATAAACCTGAGTTTCTATCTCCTGTCTTATTATCTCGTACAAATTGGACGAAAATTATTGAGATAGTGGCTGCCAAACTCTTTATGGATGAAATGGACTCTGATACTACTGGGGGAGGCTATACAAAAGGATTCGAAACTATTTTAAATAAGGAAGTTGTAGCAAAGAATGATAACAATGTCCAAAAATTGGAAAAAGAACTGAAAGAAAAGTATGGCTTAGGGATAGAGGATGTTCCTCAACAATATGTAAATTTCGTAAAATATTTTGATTTTATTACTCCGTCTCTTTTAGGAGTGTCGCGCTCCGAAGAGCATATTGATAACCCTATTGGTACAGCTACTTTTGATGAAATTTCAGAGGACCTATACTATTGCCCTATTGAGGCACGTCCCTCTCTTACTGATTTTTATGGTATGAAACGCTATATTCGTAATGAGGATAATGGAATAGAAAGGGATACTGATAATAAAATACAAGAGGCTGTTATAAAAACAAAGGACGAGAAGGGCAGGTATTTTCAAGGACTCCCCACTGCTGTAGCTACAATGAAAAACTTCTTCAGAACAGGAGTTGCTAAATTCAAAAATAAAAACTTACCCACCAAACAACGTTTGTTAGGACTTACTGATATAGGTGCTGCACTTCATATCTTAGAGGACTATTTTGCTCATAGTAATTTCTGTGAAGTATTACTTATCAAATTGGGGATAACAGTTTATTCTTGGACAGATTATGCCGATCCTGAGCTCCAAAACTACAACAACGAAGGTCATTTTGAAGTAAAAAACAGTATACCTCCACAGGTATTCCATAGAAAGGAAGAGGCTTATTTAGAAAAAAACACTTATTTTCATGATGTTATGGAACTCCACAAACATCTGAATGAAAAAGGTATATGTATATTTCTTCCAAGTTTTGAAGCCGAAGGGGTTTATTTCTTGTACAAACCTAGAAACAAAGGACGTTTAGAATTGTATTTTGCTAGCAATAGTACGAAAGAATTAGAAGACGTAGAAGTTATTGCAAAAAGGAAAAAAACAAAATCTTCTAAAAAGACAAAGGAATTAAAAGACTCCAACTCTTCTATAAAAAAAATAACACTTATTCCTTCTGAAAAACCTATAAAGAAAAATATAGAAATTACCACCTCTATCAGTTTTCTATCTGGTACAAGTATAGAAGCAACTCTTTATACGTTTGTTGATAAATCTTTGAAAAGATGTATTCCTGAAAGAGAGGCTCAAATACGTTCATACAGAGGACTAACTTGCCATTTAGTCGAAAAACAAAACTTTAGCAACCCTTATAATATTGCTAAATCTATTCCTATTGTTACAGGGTTTTTTGGGGTTGATGATGCCTTGCACTCTATGATACACTTGCTCTCTGAAAGTGAATCTTATGAAGAAAAAAAAACTGATTATGACAGTTCTAGTAAACAAAGGGAAAAGGAAGATGCAGATGAAAAAAAGGCAGAAGAGGAAGCACAATTTATGTCTATCAATGAATTGGTAGAGCTTTATGTTACTGATAGTCTGATTGAGACGCAATCTAAAAACGGAGCAATTTCACCAAAAGCAGAAAGCACATATAGGGAATTGTTAGAGTTATTTGTTCTTTTTATAAAAGGGCGTAATAAGGTTAATAAATTTATGTATGAAGTAAAAAAGAAAGCGCGTGAATATATAAAATCCCTTACAGACCCCGTTACCAAGCCTTTTAAACCTAGTGTGGAATTTGTAGAAACAGTAAACACAATGGTAAAAAATCACTTCAAAAATTTTATCAATGAAAAAATAAGGAAAGCTATAAACCTCAATGCTGAGTTTATTGTGGCTTGCCAAAATTCTCATATTGAAAAATTAGGCACCAACCCCACTCATAGCCAGCTTGCCAAAGACGATCCCTCTCATCCCCTACACTCCTTAGCAGGTACCTTAGCCCGTTATTGTATAGGTCAAATGGGAGATATATTTAGCGCTTTAGCCTCTGCTGAAAATAAAGATATAAAAGGGAAAATATATGAAACTAAAGATATTGCAGAAATGCTAGTTGATAAAGCAGTAAGTTTTATGCAACATCCTTGCCAAACCAATTGGGCGGATGCTATTGCTCAGGAATGGCTCACAGCTACCCCTCTCCATCTTATAAAATTGCACGAACATGAATACCTATTCCATAACACTGTGCACTTGGCAAAAGAAGTAAAAAAGAAAATAAAACAGTTTCAAGAGCTCTTAGAACAAGCCAAAGAAATTGATTTACAGGAGCAATTGAAGGAGCTTTGTAGGGCCATCGAACAGTTTATAGAGGAAGTAAATGTTTTTGTTCGAAATGTAGAGAAAGAAGGAGAACGAGAAATAGAAGAGCTAAAGCGAAAAATAGAACATGGTAAAAAACAACTTTATGATTATTTACCGCAACTTAAAAAGAAGCCATTTAATTCTATTGAGCTAAAAATACTAAAACAAAATATCAGACGCCAATGTGAAGAGATACAATCCTATATTGATAAACTTTTAGAACACTTAAAACCACATACACATTCACATAATTTTTCACCGACTCTGCAAGGACAACAAAAGTCTTTTGCCCAAAGTAAAATAGAGGCTGATTATCAAGAAAAAAAACAGAGGTCAGATTTTACCAAAAAAATGATAGCCTATTGGAAAGCCACTAACGACGAGCAATATGCTTATGTTGATGCTTTAGAAAGCTATAAAACTATTTTAAAAAATGAAGAAAAATACATCGCCCAGAATGCCGAGTATTATATCAATCGCGTAAATAGGAGACGCAATAATCACTCCTTTTTAGTAGAACCAGAAAAAAGAAATGCCTAAAATGAAAAAAGTATTCATTATCCTCATAGTAGCCTTTATTACCATTGCCTGCAACGGGCAAGCTACTCTTGATGCCCAACGCAAAGAAGCTATAGAATCCTTTAAAAAACAAAAACATCGTTTTGAGATCAAAGGGTATAAAATATATTATAACGATCAATTACTAAAGTTAGATACAATTGATAATTTTTTAAAAGTTTTTGGAAAACCTTCTTACAAGGAAGGTATTAGATTAGTTTATAACAATATTCCTTTATGGGCAAAGAGTCCAACAGGAGAAGCTGTAGATGAAAAAGGAAGATTTATAGGCACTATAAGTGATCTTTTCATCTATTTTCGTCCTTTTTTCGAGGGGAATAAGTATTTTACCCCTGATATTGCAGGAGAAAAAGGAGTTGCCTTAAAACAAATGCCTGTGATAGATGGGTATATGTTGGTAGAGGGAATACCTATTGACAAGGATACTACCCCACAAGAATTAAAAGAAGCGCTACAACCCATTTATAGAGAAAACTATGGAGTTCTAATGGGCTCTCCTACACTCGTTTTCAAACTTACAGAAGAGCAAATCAAAGAAATTATCCCCCACTGGGGTGCCGATAAGTCCTATGATAATATCTTTATAGGTTTTGAGTTTGTCAGAGACCCTGATACTAAAGAAGCAAAAGGACTAAAAGCAGTGGAATATTACAATTTTTTGATGTAAAACAATATAGTCTAAAATGAAAAAAGTATTCATTATCCTCATAGTAGCCTTTATTACCATTGCCTGCAACGGGCAAGCTACTCTTGATGCCCAACGCAAAGAAGCTATAGAATCCTTTAAAAAACAAAAACATCGTTTTGAGATCAAAGGGTATAAAATATATTATCGGAACTTAAACAATACAAAGTAGAATAATCAAATACTCACAACAAACTTTATGAAAGGAATATATTACAAACTCCCCATTGATTTTGAAGGCTTGATAAAAAAACAAGACCTTGCAAAAATAGCTTTAGAAGATTCTATCTCTCAATCTATCTATACCCTAATGACCACTACTTTTGGGGAATGTAAATTTGATGAGACCTATGGTTGTGAACTGTGGGACTCGGATTTCGATCTGCTCAAGAGTGATAATGAACTAAAAGTCTTTGTTGCCAAAAGTTTGAAGAACAGTATTACACAACATGAAAAACGAATCTTTTTACAAGAGATAGATGTGAGAATCTCTGAACAAAACTTAGGAGAGATCAACAAAAAGCGGATAAAGAAAAAGGTTTTAGTTTCAGTAAGAGCCATTGTTTTAGAAACCAATCGCCCCTATGTGTATGATTTTTCCTTTTTTGTAAGCCCCTTGTCCTATTAATGATTAAAGCAACTATTTTAAAATCAAATAAATAGAAATGAATCAGGAACAGATAAAAAATAGAATGATAAAAAGAGCTTCACGAATGTGGGGCTATAGTGAGTTAGAGTCTGAAAGTTCTTTTGATCCTGTCTTAGAGCTCCTACTTTCAGCTTGTGCCTCAGAGCTTGAGAAATTGCGTTTTGAACAAGAAAATTCCCGTGCAAGAATTACAGATCGAATCCTCGAAATTATTTTCCCTAATCAAATAGTAGGAGTGGTACCTTCACAGACATTGTTACAACTCACTCCTGTAGAAAATAACATCCAGCTCTCTCGTTATAATCACTTCAAAGCTATCAAAAAAACTCAAAATATATACGACCCAACTCAGGTAAATACGAAAGATATCTATTTCAGCCCTACCTTAGAAATGAAACTTACCACAGCACAGGTGAAATATTTGCTGTATGGCAATAAAGCACTACAACAAGAAAGTTTTTTCTATCAGGAAGAGATAGCACGCTCAGAGAGGAATATCCCTTCAGGCGAATTTTGGATAGGACTGCAGGCTTTAGGGGTGGAAAAATTAGAAGATTTGTGTTTTTACATAGATGTAAATAACAAAGAGCAAAAAGAGTTTTTCACCTATTACCTTCAACAAGTAAAAGTCTTTTCAGAGGGTAAAGAATATGAATTAGTAGAGGGATATAATGTACCTATTAATAGTGTTGAGTATGAGAATATCATCGCTAAGAATTATACAGGTATAGATGCTATATATAATGAGGTAAACCAATTCTATCAAGGGAACTTCTTTACACTAAAAGGAATACTTTACCCTCCCCAAGGAGAAGAAAAATCAGTAGCAACTACTTTATTAGAAAACTATTTTTTCAATCATAACTTTATGACAGAGAAAGATATTATATGGTTGCAATTCAAATTCTATGAAGTCATCTCCCCTAAAGTATTAGAAAATGTACGTATTAATCTAAACTGTGTACCTGCTATTAATATACGACATACCGAAGATTACAAGCGTATCAAAGGACAACTTACACTTTACCCTCTTATGGGAGAGGATTCCTTTTTAGATATAGATTATATAGCAGATAATCACAAAAAAAGATATGATGTAAAAAATTACTTATCAGATGATAATATTTCTATTGTGTTAAGGAGAGGAGGAGTAGCGCGCTTTGATGAAAGGAATGCTTTAGAGCACCTGCAACATCTCTTAAGCCTTATCAGGGAGGAAACAGCTGCCTTTTCAGCTATTGGGAATGAATATGCTATAGAAGAAGAACTCAAACAAATAGGACAAAACTTAGCTTCTATCTACCAAAATATAAAAGAAAAAAATCTGTCTTTAAATACAAATCCTTATTTAATATTCTCTTCAAATAATAGAGAGATGGATATGAATTTTACCATTTCCTATTGGCATACAGCTGCAGAAGAAGGAAATGATATAAAAACAGGTGTGTTGTTGGATTGTGATAGTGAAAACAAAACAGCTATTAGTAGGGCCATTACAGTAAGGCCTTCCTTAGGGGGTAGGCGCGGACTTACTACTTCTGATAAAATTTTAGAATATCGTAATGCATTGCTTTCACGAGGTAGAATTGTTACTATTGCTGATGTGAAAACCTTTGCTAAAAGCCATTTTAAACATACTATTAAAGGATTAGATGTACAAAAAGGTACTAAAAAAGAAATCTCACTAAAAGGAGGTTTCAAAAGAACTATAGATATTTACCTAAATAAAAATAAAGAGATAGAAGTAAGTGAAACAGAATGGGAATACTTAAAGGATAGTTTCTTGATTAAGTT
>NZ_CALHGG010000045.1 GCF_938029845.1 uncultured Capnocytophaga sp. | reverse complement strand
TACTAAGAATAAAAAGAAATAGTATTTTTTTCATCTAATTATAGAATTTTGATTTTCAATTCGCTAAAACCCATGAAGTCCTAACAGTTATCTATAGAGGTTTTTGGAGTATTTTTTAGAGGTAGTTTGGAGACAGGAATATCTGACAAGTCTGACCCCTGAAACCTAACCTCTACTTTACTCTACACCCTGTAGCCTCCGCTGCCTTACAGACAAAATCGTAGAGTTGCTGGCTCAGTTCTGCTTCTTCTGGATGTTTGAATGAAAAATTATTAGGATGTACTACTTCGTAAGGGGTTGTAGTCTATACTTGTTTTGTATATATCTTTAATTTTCTGATAGAAGAACCGCTCAGAGATTCGTATTTCACGAAGACGTTCTTGGAGCTGGTCGAAATAGTTCATCGCAGTACCTTGCTTAAAACGCTCATCATTTAGCACAAAGCCTTTTATTAAATACTCTTTGAGTTGCTGAGTTGCCCAAATACGAAAGCGCGTTCCTTGTTGTGATTTCACACGATAACCCACTGAGATGATCACATCGAGATTGTAATATTCTACCTGATAGTTTTTACCATCGGTGGCAGTTGTTGCAAAATTTGCAACAACTGAGTTTCTGTATAGTTCTCCTTCTTCAAAAATGTTTTTAATATGTCGTGATATAGTAGATTTGTCACGGCTAAAAAGAGTAGCCATTTGGTCTAATGAAAGCCATATTGTTTCATCTTGAAAGCGTACATCTATCTTGATATCCCCTTCTTGATTTTGGTATATGAGAAACTGTGAGTCCATAGGATTGTTTTGTCCATTTACTATTTAAGATCCCATTGCTTTTGGAAAGTTGCTTTTTCAAGAAATTCGTCAAAGGTATTAGCTACTAATTCGGTATAAAGGTCATCATATATTACCCACACACTATGATTTTCGGGATGGAAGAAAAGTATACCACCTTCGGAAAAACCAAAGGCAAAAGCTGTTTTTAGAACTTCAACTGAAGGAAGTTTGTCTATACTATTACCTTCTATTGATTTGTAGAAAAAGTCTTTCTGTGCAAGTAACTGATAAGTAGGAATCAGCTCTTCACCACGATCATCAGTTTCACGAGTAAGAGAGAAAAGACCTTGTATTACATAAACTCTTTTGGGAAGAGTGGGTTTCTTACGGCGTGCATATTCGTAGAAAAAGTTGGATTTTTCAGGAATAGTAGCCAATAAATCTCTATAGGACTGGGGGACATTTTGTTCTTGTATATTCATTTTATAATGTTTTTATTTGTAGTCAAAATAAGAAAGATTTATTACTTCACCCTACAACCCGTAGCCTCCGCTGCCTTACAGACAAAATCATAGAGTTGCTGACTCAGTTCTGCTTCTTCTGGATGTTTGAATGAAAAATTATTAGGATGTGCTACTTCGTAAGGGGTTGTAGTGTGCGGAGCATAGAATAATTTTGCGTATTCTATCAATTTCTCTTTTAAAGGACTATCGCTGCTTTCAATAGCAGTGAGCAAATAGTTGTGAAATTCATCCGTTACTTTGAATACACAATTGTTTTTTGAGGGTTTCACTTTATCCAAATAACAAAATGACTGAAAGCTACAAATTATGATATCCGCCTTAGAGAAATCCACGCCGTCCATTCTATTATCCACTTTTTCAGGCGGAATAATCTCTCCCTTACGCAGGTCTCCTGTCTTTTCTGCTCCGTAAAAAGAGCAGTCGTATAACAGCCCTTCAAAGGTACAGTTTTTCAGATTGGAATACCAAAAAAGCGCCTTATGGATTTCTCCGCTAAAGAGACAGTCCTCTAACAATTTACAACTATTGAACTTTAAGCGGACGTTCTTTTTGATTTGGGTAAAACGGCAGTCTTTTAGTGTAGCCCCTATAAAATCTCCCCATTTGTATTTACAATCAGCAAAACTGCACGATAAGAAAGTAGCGCCATTTCCGCAAATAGCATAGGCACTCAATTGAAACATGCTTTCGTCAAAAATAACGTGATCAATCACAGGGGTAAAATCGTCTGTTTCTTCAATGGCAAAATACTGCCACACCGAGCCTGAAAAGTCGGCATAGGATAGGGAAGTATGGAGAGGTTTGGATATGTTTTCCCACATATATCCATTTCGCAAAGGAACTTGCGCTCTTTCGCCTATGAGCTTAATCCCTCGGAAGTCTTGCAAGCCCTCTTCGGTAAGTCCAAAGGGCGATACACTAAGGTTTTGAGTTGCTGCGAGCACCTCTTGCAAAGTGGAATAGATATCCCAACGTCTTTTGAGTTTTATTGATATTGCCATAGGGTTCGTTTTTCGCTCTTCACTTTTCACTCACATTCCCTGCTGTGGTCACTCATTGGCTTTACTAAAAATAACCGTTGAGCAGTTGCCTCCAAAACCAAAGGAATTGGACAGCACATGCTTAATAGGCTTGCGCTTGAGGGTTGTCTGTGGGCGGAGGGGCACCTCTGGCATGGGGGTTTGCCAATTTAGATTAGCCCATACAGCCCCTTCTTGAATTGCCAATAGGCTAAAGATCGCTTCCACAGCGGAGGCAACTGCGAGGGTATGTCCTGTAAAAGGTTTGGTAGAACTAAAATCAGGCACCTCCTCGCCAAAGATACGCATCAGGGCACGGCTCTCGGAAAGGTCATTGTTCACTGTAGCGGTACCATGGGCATTGACATAGTCTATATCAGTGGGGGCAAGTCCGCTTATAACCAAAGCCTGCTGCATAGCCAAGAAAGCTCCTTCCCCCTCTTCGGAGGAGGCTGTTTGGTGATAGGCATCATTGGCATTGCCCCACCCTGAGAGTACTCCTATGATGGTTCTGCCCTCGGCTAACGCGGTAGTCTCTCGCTCCATGATAAGGAAAGCCCCCGCCTCACCGAGATTCAGCCCCTTACGATGTGCATCAAAGGGCGTACAATCAGTATCGGAGAGGATCATCAGGCTATTAAAGCCATTGATAGTGAATACGGAAAGCGCATCGGCGCCGCCTACAGCTATACGCTGGGCGCGACCTGTATGGAGCAAGTTGGCCGCTGTAAGTATGGCATTGGCCGAAGAGGAACAAGCGGTACTGACACTGGTTACATAACCCTTGATACCGAAGTAGTCCGCTATCTGCCCTGTTACCTCTCCTATGTTGTGATAGGGAATATAGCGGCGCAGTGCCTCTTGGGTAGTATATTCATAGAAATAACGCTCGGTCATATCCATCCCTCCCACACTGGAGGCCATTACCATACTGAGTTGTGCCGCCTCAGTGGGGGTAAGTCCTGCTTGAGCGATAGCTTCCTTAAGTGCCCAGATACCCAAAAGTCCTGTACGGGAATAGTGATTGACCACAGGTAGCCCCAATTGCTGGGCGAGAAAGTCATTGGTATGCTTGAGCTCCCCTACCCTGATATGATCACGGTGTAGGGTAGATACATTTTCTACAACAGACAGTCCCGATTGCCCTGAAAGCAAGCCCGTAAGATGCTCTTCAAGGTTATCCCCCAGCGCGGAACAAATCCCCATTGCTGTGATAACAATCCTTTCTGCCATGCTATTTGGTTCTGTGCTTTTGGATATATTCGGCCATAGTAGCTATGGAATAGAAAATCTCCTTCCCTTGCTTAGGATCAGAGAGGCGTATGCCATATTCTTTGTCCAAGAGTACAATTAGCTCAAGAGCATCAATAGAGTCCAACCCTAGTCCATCAGCTCCAAAGAGAGGCGTGTTTTCGTTAATCTCCTCTGCGGAGAGTTCTTCCAAATTAAGTACGTCTATGACTTTTTGTTTAAGTTCTGCAATGAGTGCATCCATTATCTATACGATTTATAATTTCTGCAAAGATACAACTTTAATGATTAATAGCAAATAAAGTTGTCAGAAATCAGTGGTCAGACATCAGACACCAGTGGTCAGTTGCCACCTTGTCCGCTGACCAATGACTACTGCCCGCTGACCACTGACTACTGGAAAAAATTAACAATAAAAACTTTCTACATTGAAAAAAAAGCACGAACTTTGCTCTCCCAATACATGTACCCTAATGAAGAGACTATTCGGAAGTATTTTACTAGTGGGTTTGCTATTCGTAGCGCCTGCTTGTAAGCGTGATAAAGCCCCTGCACCCGTTGTGCAGCAGGTGCCTGAACCACCCAAGCCTGTCTATGAATATGGTTTTAACTTATTAGAATACAACATTATAAAGGACACCCTCAAGCAGGGAGATACCTTCGGAGCTATTCTCAACAATCATGGCGTCCCCACCGAAAGAGTGGCTAAGATTGCTGACCTCTCCAAGGAACTGATACGTCCGCGCAACTTCAAAGCAGGACAAGCCTACGCCCTTATTTTTGACAAAAAACAACCTGACTCCTTAGCTTACTTTGTATATCAGCCTGACCTATTGCATTTTATAGAGATAAAGACCAAGGATTCCCTTGCCATTCGCCAGATTGATCGCAAGGTAACCCTCGTGGAGCGAGAAGGAGGAGGCTATATCAAGAACAACCTACTTGATGATATGACCAAATCGGGCTTGTCTTTCGCCGCAGCCTATAAGCTCTCCCAGATCTTTGAATATACTATTGACTTCTTCAACCTGCAAGAAGACGATAAGTTCAAGATTATCTATGATGAACGCTATGTTGATGATACTATCAATGCAGGTTTGGTACAAGTAAAAGCCGCTTTCTTCGAGCACAAAGGAAAACCTTATTATGCCTTTTATTTCCAAGCAGACACCACCAAGTCGGGAGGCTACTACGATGAAAATGGAAATATGATGAAGCGTATGTTCCTCAAATCACCTTTGGATATCTTCCGTATCACCTCACACTATGGCATGCGCTACCACCCTATCCTCCACCAGATGAAAGGACATTTTGGTACCGACTATGCCGCCCCTGCTGGAACTCCTATCCGCGCTACTGCTAGTGGTACCGTGACCCAAGCAGGCTATGGATCGGGCAACGGAAACTACGTAAAGATTCGCCATGACAAGACCTACGAAACCCAATACCTACACATGTCCAAGATCATTGCCCGCAAGGGACAACATGTAGCCCAAGGGGAAGTCATTGGACTAGTAGGCAGCACAGGACTTGCCACAGGACCTCATGTGTGTTACCGCTTTTGGAAAAATGGAGTACAAGTAGATCCCCTCAAAGAGAAACTCCCAGAGGCTACCCCTATCGATGAAAGGCTAAAATCACGCTATATGGAGACCATCGCTTCACTGAAAAAGCAATTGGATGCGGTACCTTACACCAATATACAGACTGAGCAGACAGAAGTCGTTAGCGATACACTTAAAACTCAGTAAATTTTTCACCTAAACTCAAGACAATGAATATATTAAGATTTATCACTGCTGGTAGTGTAGATGATGGAAAAAGTACCCTCATTGGTCGTTTGCTTTATGATAGCAAGAGCATTTTGGCGGACCAACTCGAAGTGCTCGAACAGCAGTCCAAGAATAAAAATGAAGATGGAGTAGATCTTGCTATTCTCACCGATGGCCTTCGCGCCGAGCGTGAACAAGGGATTACTATAGATGTCGCCTACCGCTATTTTGCCACTGACAAACGTAAGTTTATCATTGCTGATGCCCCTGGTCATACCCAATATACACGCAACATGATTACAGGAGCCTCCAACTCCGACCTAATCATTATCCTCATAGATGCCCGTAATGGTATTACTGAACAGACCCGCCGACACTCTATTATCGCCTCCCTGCTAAATATTCCAAAAGTAGTGGTAGCCGTGAATAAAATGGACTTGGTAGGGTATTCTCAAGAGGTTTTTGAAGGAATTAAGAAGGACTACAAGGCTATCGCAGAGCGCTTGCACCTGAAAGAAGTATATTATTTTCCTATTTCGGCTTTTGTAGGCGACAATATCGTAAATACTACCGATGCCATGCCTTGGTACCAAGGAGAATCCTTACTACATTTCTTGGAAAAAGTAGAAATAGATACCAGTAGCTATCCTCGTGCACGTTTTCAAGTACAGTATGTGATTCGCCCTCAGACAGAAGACCTACATGACTACCGCGGTTATGCGGGACAAATCCTCTCTGGTAGCTATCGTCAAGGAGACCCTATCGAGATTCTTCCTGAAGGGATTACCACTACCCTCACTAAGATAGAAGTAGATGGCAAAGAAGTTACCGAAGCCTCAGCGGGTATGCCTGTGGTACTACACATTGCCGATGATATAGACATCTCCCGTGGGGATTACTTTGTACACCCCGACCATACCCCTCATATAGAACAAACCATAGAGGCAACGCTCTGTTGGATGGATCGGAGAGAGTTGCGCCCAGGAGGCAAATATCTCTTGCAACAACGCAGCCGCTTGGTGAAAGTTATTGTCAAGGAAATTATCTATAAGATAGATGTCAATACCCTAGAGCAAACCACCGAGGTAGAAAGCCTAAAACTCAATGAAATAGCTAGAATACAACTCAAGGCAGCTGCCCCCTTTGTCTATGATCCTTTCCAAGAAAATCCATTCATGGGCAGTGCTATTCTGATAGATGAGACTAGCAATGCTACTGTAGGAGGAGTGCTTATAAGTGAAGAGTGAAAAATGAAAAGTGAAAAACTGCTATTGACTAATCACTAACAACTGACAACTAACCACTAATCACTAACAACTAACAACTGTTTTTATGGACACTACAACTGCTCCTGTAGAAAAAACTGCTAAACCTCAATGGCTTAGGGTAAAACTCCCTACAGGAAAAAAATATACAGAATTACGTAGCTTGGTGGATAAATACCAGCTCAATACCATTTGTACCTCTGGGAGTTGCCCTAATATGGGGGAATGTTGGGGACATGGTACCGCTACTTTTATGATTTTGGGGAATATCTGTACACGTTCCTGCGGTTTCTGTGGGGTGAAGACAGGTCGCCCCGATACCATAGACTGGGAAGAGCCTGAAAAGGTAGCCCGCTCTATCAAGCTGATGAATATCACCCATGCGGTGATTACCTCCGTTGACCGCGATGACCTCAAGGACATGGGGAGTATCATCTGGGCAGAGACTGTCAAGGCGATTCGCCGTATGAACCCCAACACCACCCTTGAGACACTGATTCCTGATTTCCAAGGGGTAGAGCGTAATCTCAATCGTATCTTAGCCGTAGCACCTGAGGTAATCTCTCACAACATGGAAACCGTACGTCGCCTTACCCGTGAGGTACGTATCCAAGCTCAATATGACCGCAGCCTTGGGGTGCTTCGCTATCTGAAGGAAAACGGTGCTCATCGTACCAAATCGGGTATTATGCTCGGCCTAGGCGAAACGGAAGAGGAGGTTATCCAAACCCTTTACGACCTCAAAGAAGCCAAGGTAGATGTGGTTACTATAGGACAATACCTACAACCCTCCAAGAAACACCTACCTGTAAAACAATACATCACCCCCGACCAATTCCAGAAATATAAAGAAATAGGCGACTCCTTAGGATTCCGCCACTTTGAAAGTAGCGCCTTGGTGAGGTCTTCCTATAAGGCGTATAAACACGTTCTATAAAGGTAAAAAAATAAAAGATAAAAGGTAAAAGGTAATACTATTGAGGGTATTACTTTTTACCTTTTCCCTTTTATCTATTATCTTTTATTAGTAGTTATCTGCCGGAGCGACAAAGACTTCTTCTTTGTGTTTTACCCCACTGATACGCTCTTGTAGGTGTTGGAAAATTACAAAGAGTACAGGAATCACTATCAATCCAAAGAACGTTCCAATAAGCTGACCTACAGCAGCACCTGTGGCTACCGAATGGTTACCCGCAGCTCCTACCCCTGTGGCAAATACCAATGGCAATAACCCCACGATAAAGGCAAAGGAGGTCATCAAGATAGGGCGCAAACGTGCCATAGCCGCATTGATCGCTGCCTTAGAGAGACTCTCACCGTGTCGACGCCTTTGTACAGCAAACTCTACAATCAAAATCGCATTCTTCGCCAACAGCCCCATGAGCATAATCAGTGAGATTTGGAAGTAGATATTGTTCTCCAAACCAAAGAGCCACTGACCTAAATAGGCACCAAAGATACCAAAAGGCAAAGACATAAGTACCGAAAGCGGTAAGATATAGCTCTCGTACTGAGCCGAGAGGATAAAGTAAGTAAATATCAAGCTCAAGAGGAAAATAACAATCGTCTGTGAACCTGCATTTTGCTCCTCGCGAGTAAGACCAGTATAGTCTATTCCATAATTAGAGTTGAGTGACTGAGAAGCTACCTCCTCCACAGCTTTTACCACATCTCCCGTACTATAGCCCTCATTGGGTGCAGCAGATATATCTACAGAAGTATAAAGGTTATAACGGCTAATTGCTTGAGGTCCAAACGTACGATTTAGGGTTACATACTCTGATATAGGAGCCATCTCCCCTGTACCTGTCTTAACAAAGAGACCATTGAGACTGTTTACATCCTTACGATCTTGAGGAAGTGCCTGTACCATCACACGGAATTGCTTTCCGTAGAGTGTAAAGTCAGTGGCATAGTAGCCCCCAATATAGTTTTGTAGAACAGAAAGGATTTCGCTTACTGAAATACCCGATTGCATAGCACGTTCTACATTGATATCCATTTGATATTGAGGATAGTCTGTATTGAAGGATGTTTGGGCATATTGTACCTCTGGGCGAGCATTAAGGGCTGCCATAAACTCTTGAGTAGTCTTATTAATCTCAGTAACATCGGCACCCGATTTGTTTAGTAAGGCAAAAGATACCCCTGCCCCCATACCAAAGCCTGACACAGCTGGTGGCTGGAAGAACAATATTTGTGCGTCTTTTATCTTAGCAGCTGCGGCAAAAGCTTTGTCTATGATAGCATCTATACTTTGGTCAGGGTGCTTAGCACGTTCTTCAAAAGGTTTTAGAGTAAAGAAGCCCATACCATTGTTGCTGCCAGAGCCTGACAATATACCATTTCCGGTAACGAAAGTAAAGTCTTTTACACCAGGGATATTATTGAGGTCTTTGCTCACTTCGCGCAACTCATTAGCCACACGCTCCATAGAGGCACCAGGTATCATAGAAAGATCCATTAGGATGAAGCCTTGGTCTTCGTTAGGTACGAACCCTGTTTGTATATTTTTATTAGCAAAGTAAATACCACCCCCTGCAATCGCAAAAAGCACTAAGGTTACCCACTTATGACGGAGGAAGAAGGTAAAAGTCTGTCCGTACTTGAGCGTAGCCGCATCAAAGGCTATATTGAACTTATGGAAGAACTTGCCTATCCATGATTTTTCTTGATATTCCTTATCTCCGTGAGGTTTTAGGAAGAGAGAACACAATACAGGACTGAGAGTCAGTGCATTGACTGCCGAGATAAAGATAGCAACAATCAAAGTAACTCCAAATTGCTTATAGAACACTCCTGTCGTCCCTTCAATAAAGGTTACCGGTACGAACACTGCTGCCATCACAAGGGTGATAGAGATAATCGCCCCTGTAATCTCGTTCATAGCTGAAATTGTAGCAGGTTTAGCTTTCTCGTGAGTTTGTTCCATCTTGGCGTGCACAGCCTCGACGACCACAATGGCATCGTCCACCACTATACCGATAGCTAACACCAAGGCGAAGAGGGTAAGCATATTGACAGAATAGCCAAAGAGATTCAAGAAGAAGAAAGTACCCACGATAGACACTGGCACCGCAATAGC
>NZ_CALHGG010000044.1 GCF_938029845.1 uncultured Capnocytophaga sp. | reverse complement strand
TGAACACTGCCAAGTAGGAGAGGTCATGACCGATAAGCAAGGGTATTTCAGACTTCCTGAGCGGAGGTATCACGAATTTACTTTTATTGGTTTTGAAGCACCTGCTGTACATATACATTTGGAAGTCAAAAAAGAAGGATATGAGCCTGATGCTATTGTTATGAGAGATCCTTTCGGAGGTGCTGCTCCCAAAGGAACTGTTTGGGAAGCTCATGATATTTACCTAAAAGAAATAGATCAGAAGATAACCTTAAGGGATGTATTGGAGAATGTGGAAAGACAAATCGTCTATACAGAGGATGGGCAGCTTATGGGCTTTCTTTGTACAGACACAGGAGATATTCCTTCCACACTCAGGGTAAATGATAGGTGGAAAATGTTTGATAGTATAAAAGAAGTAGTATATTACAACCAGCAGAGAGCATACTCTGTGGCAACCAAAATGCTTTTTGATAAAGGAGAATTGTGCTTCTTAGAATATCTGGATGACCAAATGACCAAAGATACGACCTATTATGGACAATATGAGTTTCTTTCGGATAGTATCGTACAAATAGAAATGAATCACCCAAAAATAAGAGGGAAATATCATGCAGAGGATTTTGATAAATATTTCTTTAGCCTTAAGAAAATCAACTAACGACAAATAAATAATAAAATATAAAAAAATGAATTTACTAAAAGGAAAGACCGCGATTGTTACCGGTGGTAGCCGCGGTATAGGAGCCGGTATTGTGAAGGCTTTCGTAGAACAAGGAGCCAATGTAGCTTTTACTTTCTATGGAACAGCGCCTGAAGAAGCTGAAGCAGAGATACAAGAACTCAAAAACAAAGGAGTTAAAATAAAATCTTATCAGAGCAATGCGGCTGACTTTGAGGCTTGTGAAGCGTTAGTGAACCAAGTGTTGGAGGACTTTGGAGGAATTGATATATTGGTTAACAATGCCGGAATTACCAAAGACAACCTGCTCATGCGTATGAGTGAAGCGGATTTTGACAAGGTGATTGCTGTAAACCTTAAGTCTATTTTCAATATGACCAAGGCAGTACAAAAAGTATTCCTCAAACAACGCTCAGGTAATATTATCAATATGAGTAGTGTAGTAGGGGTACAGGGGAATGCAGGTCAGGCTAACTATGCCGCTTCTAAGGCAGGTATATTGGGCTTTACCAAGTCCGTAGCCTTGGAGTTAGGTTCACGCAATATCCGTTGCAATGCCATTGCCCCTGGCTTCATAGAGACTGAAATGACTGCGAAGCTAGCCCCTGAAGTGGTACAAGGTTGGCGCGATTCTATTCCTCTTAAGCGTGGTGGAACAGTTGAAGATATCGCCAATGCTTGCGTTTTCTTGGCATCTGACATGAGTTCTTATATCACCGGACAAGTACTTCGTATTGACGGAGGTATGATCACCGCCTAAGAAATAAAGACATTTGCAGTTATAAATAACTAAGTAACTGCAAATGTTTTTTTAACGAATATTGTTAATAACTTTGTTTTGACAATCGCAAAAATAGCCGTACTTTTACCCTCTGAAAAAATAACAAGATATTATGGGCAAAATCATAGCTGTAGCCAACCAAAAAGGAGGAGTCGGAAAGACTACCTCTTCCATTAATTTAGCGGCTGCCTTAGGGGTTTTGGAAAAAAAGGTACTTCTTATAGATGCCGACCCTCAGGCCAATGCTACTTCTGGTCTCGGAATAGAGGTGGAAGGAGTGGAGCGAGGAACCTACGAGGTCTTGGAACATTCTGCGGAGGCCGAAGCAACTATCGTGCCTACCAATTCTCCTAACTTAGACCTTATCGCTGCTCATATTGATTTGGTGGCTATTGAGATAGAATTAGTGGATAAGCCTCGCCGTGAGTATATGCTCAAGGAGGCACTCGCTCCTATCAAAGATAGATATGACTATATTATTATAGATTGCGCTCCCTCATTGGGATTGCTCACTCTTAACGCACTTACTGCTGCCGACTCGGTGATTATTCCTATCCAATGTGAGTATTTTGCACTCGAGGGATTGGGCAAGCTCCTCAATACAATTAAGAGCGTACAGAAGATCCATAACCCTGCCTTGGATATAGAAGGACTGCTCCTTACAATGTACGATGCACGCCTAAGACTCTCCAACCAAGTGGTGGAAGAGGTGCAGAAACATTTCAGTGAGATGGTTTTTGAAACCATTATTCAGCGAAATATACGCCTTAGTGAGGCGCCTAGCTTCGGGGAAACCATCATCAGTTATGATGCAGCCAGCAAGGGAGCGGCCAACTATATCAGCTTAGCAGAAGAAATTATTAAAAAGAATACGAAAGCATAGTATGGGAAAATTAAATAAAGGACAACGATTGGGACGAGGCTTAGGTGCCTTGCTCCCTTCTGAAGATATTCAATCTGCTTCCGATACTAATGCGGATAAGCTCATAGGCAATGTACTGGAACTTCCCTTAGACCAGATTACAGAAAACCCCTATCAGCCTCGTACCGTTTTCAGTGAGGAAGCTCTCAGCGAATTGGCTTCCTCTATCAAGGAACTGGGAGTCATTCAACCTATTACAGTTAGAAAAATTGACACCCAGAAGTATGAACTAATTTCAGGGGAACGCCGTTGGAGAGCGTCCAAAATGGCGGGACTGACTACTATCCCCGCCTTCATACGTATTGCCAATGACGAGGAATCGCTCATGATGGCATTGGTGGAGAATATCCAGCGACAGGACTTAGACCCTATTGAGGTGGCTCTAAGTTATAATCGTATGATTGAGGAACTCAACCTTACCCAAGAGCAAATGAGTGAAAGGGTAGGCAAGAAACGTTCTACCATTACTAACTATCTACGCCTTTTGAAGTTGGATCCTATTATACAAACGGGGATTCGTGATGGCTTTATCTCCATGGGGCACGGACGTGCACTTATCAATATTGAGGATAAAGAGCAACAATTGGAACTATATAACCGAATTGTTGCCCAAGATCTTTCCGTACGTGATACAGAGCAAGCTGTACAACAACTCAAGAACCCACAAAAGGTAGCGGTAATTCCTCCCAAGCAAGAACCTAAAGGTAAGGAAGCGGCAGCACCTCTTCCTTCTTTTGTGGCAGAGCGCCTCGAAGGATTACGTCAGCGCTTTGGGAAACACTTTGCTGTGAAAATAGATAAAACAGGTAAGGGGAAAATAGAAATTCCTTTCCAAACAGAAGCAGAATTAGAACGCATACAAAAAATTCTACACGGTGAGGCTTAGTTTGTACATACTGATAATAACTCTTTTCTCCACTAAGGTTTGGTCGCAATCCGATACATTATCTGTTAGGGACAAAGGTCCCTTAGTGGTTGCAGAGTCGGTAACCCCTACATGGAATACCGATCCGCTCTCTCCAGCACGTGCCGCTTTCTATTCGGCCATTTTACCGGGGTTGGGGCAGGCGTACAACAAGAGTTATTGGAAGATTCCTATTGTATATCTTGCCATAGGTATTCCTACTTATCTGTATATAGCTAACGATAAAGAGCTTGACCGCTATCGTACAGCGTACAAAAGCCGCTTGGATGGTCGTACTGATGATGAGTTTTACCCAGGTGGACAGGAAGGAGTACCACGCCTGAGTACCGATGCGCTTCGTCGTGCACAGAATCTTTACCGAAGAAATAAGGAAATGGCGATGCTCTTTGCCATAGGCTTCTACGCCTTGAATATCATAGAAGCCAATGTAGATGCTCATTTGAAACAATTCAATGTAGATGAAAACCTTTCCTTAGAGCCTTTTATGTATCAGAATTACTTTAATAATAGTCCCTGTATAGGTCTCTCACTGACTTATAAACTTAGATAGTGACTAGTGACTAACCACTACTAACAATTGACAATTAATAATTAACAATTATAAAAGATGAAGAAGTTACTACTCAGTATCATTATTCTTTCGTTTGCCTTGCCATTACAGGCACAAGTAAGGAAAGTTCGTCCAAGGATTATGCCACCTGTTATTCAAATAAAAACAGTGGACTTCAGTAAGAATGAACTTAGTTATACCTTTGAGAAGATAAAACTTCAGAATGAACGCTGGTATAAGTACAATGCTATAGGGCTTAACATGAGCGAGGTGGCTTACTCCAATTGGAATGCAGGGGGGATTAATAGCATTACTTTCCTTGCCGATGTAAAATTCCGCCGTCGCTACTTAGTGAAGAACTTTTTCTGGGATAACGAACTGGTAGCCAACTATGGAATTAACTCCCAAAAGGGGGAAAGTCTTAGGAAAACTGATGACCAAGTTTCCTTTACCTCTTCCTATGGTTATCGTACAGGCTTTAGGGATTGGTATTATTCAGCTAAGTTGACTTTCAATACTCAATTCAGTGATGGGTATGACTATCCAAGAGAACCCGATGACGAACCTATCTCCCGCTTTATGGCGCCAGGTTATCTCTATATAGGTATTGGTGCGGAGTATGCACCTGAGGATGGCAAAGCAGCCCTCTTTGTCTCTCCGCTTACCTTGAAATCTACCTTTGTAATGGATCAAAACTTGGCTGATAAGGGTTCTTTTGGTCTGCCTATGGCCGAATATGACAATGCAGGAAATCTTATCAAACACTCCAAACGTAGTGTTACTGAAGTGGGTTTCTTAGTTTCTGGTAAGCATGAGATGGAGCTTTATGAAAATGTCAATATGACCAACCAAATCTCTCTATATACCCAGTATGACAAGAGTTTCGGTAATATAGATATAGATTGGCAGTTAGCTGTAGATATGAAGATCAACAACTTCTTACAAGCACGTGTAGGAACTCATCTCAAGTATGATGATAATATCAAATTCAAAGAAGAGACGCTCCCCAACGGATCCAAACGCTTGTATAGTCCTCGTGTACAGTTCAAACAAATATTGGGGGTAGGTATCAAATATACCTTCTAAACCTATAACATAAACAAATCAGAGGCAATCCCATCGGAGAGGAACATACCAGCTTCGGTGGTCACAAGATGGTTCTCTTGGTTTTTCAACAAGCCTTTCTCTATATAGGGAAAGGCCTGTTGTTTTAAGTAATTCAAATAGCTGCCTCCAAAATCCTCTCGGATATGCTCAAGGGAAATCCCTTTTTGTATCCTAAGCCCAGTCATAATACGCTCATTATAGAGATCTTTCTTCGTGAGTATTTCTCTCTCTTGAGGGAGTATACCTTGTGATATTTGTTCTATATATTTTATATTGTGGGCTATATTCCACATGCGTGCATAACCATTGTAGCTATGAGCTGAAGGGCCTATCCCCATATAGTGCTTTTGCTCCCAATAGGCAGTATTGTTTTGGCTAAAAAATCCTTCTTTTCCAAAATTAGAAAGCTCATAATGTATAAACCCCTCCTGCTCTAAGCGCTCCTTTAGTAAGTAAAAGTGTGTGTTGGCTTGTGCATCATCAGTGGGAGGAATCTTTCCTTTTTTGATAAATTGGTACAAGGCGGTTCGGGGCTCTACCGTAAGAGCATAAGCCGAGAGATGAGGTATTTTGAAGGAGAGAGCCCGTTCTATATTGGTGAGCCAGCGCTCCTGAGTCATATGTGGAATCCCGTAGATAAGGTCTATAGTAGTATTGGCAAATAAGGGTACTGCTTTTTCTAAGAAGGCACTTGCTTGCTGGGCGCTATGTGCCCGATTCATCAGTCGTAGGTCTTCTTCAAAGAAAGATTGTATCCCTACACTGAGCCTATTGATACCCAATTCTTTTAACTGGGTTAAGGAAAGCTCACTATCTGAACGAGAAAAATCATCAGGATTGACCTCTATGGTAATCTCTGCGCCATGATTTATACGATAATGCCGGTGGATAGTCGCAAATAGCTCACTTAGTTCTGCAAAAGTCAATACAGAAGGGGTGCCTCCGCCCAAATAGATCGTTTGTAGGGGAGTGGTAGCCTCAGTTTTTCTCAGTTCCAATTCCTTGCATAAGGCTTTGACCATCTCTCCCTTGCGCTTTAGGGTCGTGGAGAAGTGGAAATCACAATAATGGCAGGCCTGTCGGCAAAAAGGAATATGAATATAAAGGCTATACATAGCTAAGATGGCTAAGAAATTCTGTTTTCGTTTTGCTTGACAAAAGCCTCCCAAGAGGAATAACTTTGTTGCTTTTCAGCCTTTCCACCATTGAAGAAGTGGCAGACAGCTACCGCCAGTCCATCGGTAGCATCAAGGTGAGAGGGTAGTTCCTTAAACCGAAGCAACTGTTGCAACATCTTGGCTACTTGTTCCTTGGAGGCATTACCATTGCCAGTGATGGCCATTTTCACCTTCTTAGGTTCGTATTCTGTAATGGGTAAGTCCCTTGCCAATCCCGCCGCCATAGCCACTCCTTGGGCACGTCCTAGCTTGAGCATGGATTGCACATTCTTTCCGAAAAAGGGAGCTTCAATAGCCAACTCGTCAGGGTGGTAGGTGTCTATAAGTTCGGTAGTACGCTCGAATATATGCTTGAGCTTTAGGTAGTGATTGTCGTACTTGCTCAGTAAGAGTTCATTCATCTGAACAAAACGCATTTGGTTCTTCACTACCTCTATGATACCAAAGCCCATAACTGTTGTACCAGGGTCTACCCCTAAGATGATTTTTTCTATAACCACTTTTATCTCTTTTAACAAGATACTTGTAATACCTCTACTTTCCCCTTAAGGCGAATCTCCTTACATGAGGCAGGTACCAATAGAGTTTGCCCTTTTTCCAAGGGTAATTCCATATCTCCGTATTGTAGGCTTCCCTTGCCCGCTACGCCTATATATATATGGAAAGAGTCCCCTGAAAGGGTCAAAGGCGTTTCTTGAGTAATCTTCAGATAATCCGTAGTAAAATAGGGCGATGCCACAGCAGGATTTACTGTGTTTTCTGTCGAAGAATAGGATTTACGAAAATCATCTTTTCGCTCAAAATCAATAGCATCTAGGGCAAGCTCTGTGTGTAGCTCTCGGTAATTGCCATGTTTGTCCTTGCGGTCAAAGTCATACACACGATAGGTAATGTCACTGGTCTGTTGGATTTCAGCCAACAATACCCCTGCGCCTATGGCATGGATTTTCCCCGCAGGAATAAAGAACATATCCCCATGGCTTACTTTTTCATAGTTAAGTAGTTGGCTAAGGGTCTTATTTTCCAGATGGGATTGGTATTCTTCCTTGCTAACGTTCCTATTGAACCCAATGATGATAGAAGCATTGGGGTCTGCTTCCATGATATACCACATTTCCGTCTTTCCAAAAGAGTTATGGCGGGCTTTGGCCAAAGCATCATCAGGGTGTACTTGTATGGAAAGGTCTTGAGCCGCATCGATAAACTTGATGAGCAGCGGAAAGTCAGTTCCAAATCGCTTATATACAGCACTTCCCAAGAGTGCTTCAGGTGCTTGCTCAATGAGCGCTTGTAAGGAAGTACCTTTCAGCGTTCCATTGCTAATGACAGAAACATTGTCTTTCACTGTAGAGACTTCCCAACTCTCCCCTATAAGAGGCTGATGGATAGGCTTATGGAGTTCTGTTTGGAGTTTTTCCCCTCCCCAAATACGTTCCTTAAAGATAGGATCAAAAGTAAGTGGATATAGCTTCATTTGTATCAAAATTTGAAAGCACAAAAGTACAATTTTTTTTAGAATTACAAGCAGCCTTAGGAGTGTTCTATATATTGGCTATTTTTGTTATTTATTTGTTAATCATAAGTAGTTTGGTTGTAAATAAAAAGATAAATTTTATCTTTGTACTTTATAGAAAAGCTGTATAAAATGAAAAAAGGAATATGGATACTTTTATTTTTGTATATCTGTCTCCCTCTAAGAGCACAGAATTCTAAAGAGTTGATAGAGATATTACTTGATTTCTGCCAACAGGTAACCCAAGAAGAGCCTTCAGAGGAAAAGATATATGCTATTTTTCAAAGTATATCCCCTGAAAAGAAATATCTTCTCCTTGAAGAAAAGAAAAGCAGCTTTGCAGGATTTACCCAAGAAAAAGTAGCTTATATAGATCTGGATAAGGAAAAATATAATAATACCAAGCTAATATCTTATAAAAGAGCAGCTGAGCGCGCGTACACCTTAGACTTATTCCTTTATAGTCCCTATAGTATCAAAGCAGGAAAAGTGAGCTATGAAAAGGCTATATATCCTATCTCTTTTCCTGAGCTGACAGAGAAGTTGGGGCGTATTTTCTATGATCCTATTTTCCAATTCAAGGATACCAAAAGGAGTAACTATATTTATCAGAATCCACAGACACACAAGAAAGTAGTATTTTCTATACTATCCTATAATCCACCTGAGGCACCCTATAATATCATATATCGTATTGAGATAAAGGACATTCGTTTCTTTGATGAAGCTTCCTTGAGCAAAGGTAAGTTTTACATGAAAGAAAAGAACTAAAATCACTTGAGAGAATTTGGGACTACTGTAAAAATAGCTATCCAAGAAGCATTTCCTTTTCTTTTTATAAAGGGATAAATTGGATAGGAGATATTATCCAAGCGCCAGATGGATTATTAAACCAGCTTGAAAGTTTTATAAGTACATCAAGGCAACACAAAAACGAAAGAGTAAAAATAACCAAGATAAAAGAAGAGGCTAATGATTGGCAACCTTAAAAATATTTTCCAATGAAAAAAATAATATTTATGTTAATATTTAGTTCAATATTTTCTTTATTAGGATGTAAAAGTAAAGAAGAAAAATTTTTGGAAAATCATAAAGTTATACTATATGATACAAAAGAAGCAGAATTATTTATAAATAATTCAGTAATTAAACCAATGGAAGCAAGTAAAATACAAGAGGAATTTGCATTAAAAAATAATAAAGCACCTGAAATGTATACATTTTTTATAGTAGATAATTACTATGTATTTACTTCTTATTTTTTACCTAAAATGCCTAATGCTTCTATAAAGGGAATTTGGGTAGATGCCACCACTGGTAAAGCTAAGTATGTCTTAGAAGATATAAGAATTAGGGCATATAAACCCTATACGGAGAAAGAAAATGCATATCCTTTTTAAGGGAACTATATAAAGTTAAATTCAATAGAAATTTAGGTATCTATTCGGTGAATATAATGGAAAATGGAGAACATTGTACATCAACAGTTTATAAATCTTTACTTGAAGCGAAACTTATTAAAAAGTTACCTTTTTGGGTAATTTGTACACCTAAATCTTTTTTAAAACATCTAAAAAGATCTAAACTAAGACATACGGCTGGAACTAAAAAAGGGAAGCTAGCAGAGAAAACAGTATTGAAAGATTTATCATAAACAAATAACAATGAAAATTCGTATTAAATATTTAATATTAGTAATGTTTTTATTCAATTGCAAAAATTATAAGAGTCTTAAAATGGAAATAGATAAAAATAAAGCTATACCTTATAATGAATATTCACGAGAATTTCAAGAATGGGAATCTACAAAAAATATAAAGCTAGAAGAAGCTTATCAAATACACTTAAGTTACGCTTCAGAAAATCAAGATAGGATAAAACTTAAATCAAAGGAAGGATATCCTCTATTCTATGTTTACGAAGATTATTACATATTTTCAACAGTAACATATATTCATAAAATTGGTATTTTTAATTGTATAGGTATTTGGGTTAATGCAAATACAGGGGAAGTTAATTATGTTGAAGTCAATAAAGACCAAAATTTTCATACTGACCCAAATATTTGGCTAACTTCTTATAATGGCGAAAAACTTTAAAGAAAATATTGTACTAAAAGACAGAAAGAAAAATATTAAAACTTGGGGAATTATAGTGTCTGGATACTTTTGGGGAAGTAATGTACTACTACAGTGAAAATTGCAATACAAGAAGCATTTCCTTTTTTAAAGGAATAAAAATGGATAGGGAAAGTAACTCAAAAACCAAATGGTCTTTTGAGTGATTTGAAAGAATTCATTAGCACATCCAAACAACATAAAAATCAACGGGCTGTTATAAATATAATTAAACAAGAAGCTAAAGATTTTTAAAATGCGAGAAATAATTTTTAATATGTCACTTATTACATTACTATTTGGTTGTAATCAAAGTGAAAATTACTTGGAAAATCATAAAGTTTTTCCATGTTCTCCAGAAATTGTTCAAGAAAAAAAATATAGAATTAGCATTAAAGAAGCAAATGACCTATATGTCAAATATTTATATGATAGAAAAGAAATTAAGGACCTAGATTATGATGAAACTCTTCTTTCTCCCACCTTAATTATTGATAATCATTATGTATATTCTTTTCAGAATTTAGTTATGCAAAAGGTAGCCGTTTTTGGTATTTGGATAAATGCCAATACAGGAAAAATAACTAATTGTAATGAGTCTATATGGTTAAAAGAGAAAGATATTGTTTCTTTTAAGAAATAAATACCCCCAAGTTTCGTAAGTTGTACAAGCAATCATCTTTGTAATAAATTAAAAATTAATCATTTATACCTCCTCCAAAGGATAATTTGTGAGATTGGAGTATATGAGTAATCCGTATCCTAAATATGTCTGCTACGACTCTAAAAGGAAATATAAGAGTATCAAGAAATTCCTGAAACAGAATTACATGCTTTTCAATCAAATTTAAACACCATAATAAAGTTAGAAATGAAAAATATTACATATAAAATCATTAAAATAGTTATTGTTATGGGGATATTAAGTAGTGTTTTTTCTTGTAAAGAAAAAAGATGTATATATGGAACAGAAGCATTCGAAAAAAAGAGAAAATATTTAAACTCTCATTGGATGGGGCTGAGCAAACATATATACAGTATATTTTAAAAAAAGAAATTGCCAGTGATGGTTTTTATTGCTTGGATGTTATATACGGAGATTATTATATTTTTCCTTTAAAATTGAATTTAAAATGCAAAACTACAAAAAATAATGTAATTAACTCATACAAAGAGGATTATTTTTTTGATAGGAAGATAAGAGAAGACAGAGTCTTAGATGATTTGGACAGGCTTTTTCAAAATTAGGTTTCTAAATCGTTACCTAATACCTTGAAAAATAATTTTTATTAGTAGGTTATATTTCAGTGTTTTACACCTTTTTTCATATTGTACAGTAACTTGATAA
>NZ_CALHGG010000043.1 GCF_938029845.1 uncultured Capnocytophaga sp. | reverse complement strand
CTACGGAGGCGTGGAGAACCTCGCCCTGATTTATGGGACAGTAGGAGCTGCCCCCGTACAAAATATAGGTGCCTATGGCGTGGAGCTAAAGGACGTTTTTAAAAGCTGTGAGGCAATTTATAGAGAAAGTAGATCCAAAATCAATTTGGAAATGGGAGGTTGTGCATTTGGTTATCGTGATTCCATATTTAAGCAAAGAAAAGATACCTATATCATCACCTCAGTTACTTTCTGTCTTACCAAACGGAATCACCAGTTCAAGACCCATTATGGGGATATACGTATCCGCTTGGCTGCCCATGGCTGGAGAGAAACCCCACAACATATAGCCTTGGTTGTCAAGGAAATTCGCCGAAGTAAGTTACCTAATCCTGCGGAGTTGGGTAATAGTGGGAGTTTCTTCAAGAATCCAGTGATCCCACGCGCGCAATTTCTGGAACTACAAAAGCGCTACCCCGATATGCCTCATTACAGCGCAGGGGACGACCAAGAGAAAATTCCTGCTGCCTACCTGATAGAAAGCTGTGAGCTTAAGGGCTATCGTATAGGAGCGGTAGGTGTACATAAGGGGCAACCCCTCGTATTGGTCAATTATGGAGGAGCCACAGGAACAGAGTTGTTAGCACTTGCCCGCTATGTACAAGAACAAGTAAAAAAACGCTTTGATATCCTTATGGAAATGGAAGTAAATGTTTGGTAAGTGCCGAATATTTCTTACCTTTGCCCAAAATTTCAGATGATGAAAAATCACCGTTCAGCACCGCCTAAGGCTGCTAAAGGGGTTCGTCCCCAGACAGAGGGAAAGCGCTCCCAAACAGGGGAGAAACGCCCCTACAAAAAGGAAAACCGACAGGACAACAAGGAAAGATCTTTTGATAATAGGAAAAAATCAACCCAATCCAAAGAAAAACCTTTCAATTCTAAAGAGAAAAGCTACAAGCAGGATACCCCTCCCACTTTTTATAGAAAAACTGCTCCTAAAAAGCCCTCTCAGGAAGAGGAAAAAGGAATTAGGCTTAACAAATATATTGCCAATGCAGGAATCTGTGCGCGCCGACAAGCGGACCAATATATTGCCGCTGGTAATGTGGAGGTCAATGGCAAGCCTATGACAGAGTTGGGCTATCGCGTACAACCTACTGATGTAGTGAAGTTTGATGGCAAAAATATCTCAGCCGAAAAAAAGGAATATATCCTGCTGAATAAGCCTAAGGGCTTTATCACTACCACTCAGGATGAGAAAGGTCGTAAGACAGTGATGGACCTAGTGGCGGGTGCTGCTCAAGGAAATATAAAGCCAGTGGGTAGGCTCGATAGGCTCACCACAGGGCTGCTGTTGCTGACCAACGATGGCGAGCTGATGAAGAAACTCACTCACCCTTCGCATGGGGTGCGCAAGATATACCATGTTGTCTTGGATAAGAAACTTGCCTTAGCGGACTTTCACAAAATCCAAGAGGGGCTGACCCTTGAGGACGGTTTTATCCAAGTAGATGATATTAGTTTTGTGGAAGGATCCCCTCATAATGAATTAGGGGTAAAGATACACAGCGGGCGCAATCGTATCGTGCGTCGTATCTTTGAGTCCTTGGGTTATGTAGTGGAAAAGCTCGACAGGGTAGTCTTCGCAGGACTTACTAAAAAGGATCTTCCTCGCGGCCATTGGCGACCATTGACCCAACAAGAAGTGATTAACCTAAAAAACCTTAACCGATGAAAAAAACACTCCTTATTCTTTTACCCTTGCTGGTAATTTTTCTCCTTAGCGGCTGGGTGTATATGCGTTACTTCTTCGTCTTTGGCGAAGGCGTCAAGTCGGGTTATCTGAACTATGCCGTCTATAAGGGCGATGTGTTCAAGACCTATGAGGGCAAGCTCATTCAGGAGGGCTTCGCCAAAACCCGCACAGGTAGTGGCATACAAAGTAACGAATTTGAATTTTCCATAGAAGACAAACGTATATTCCAACAGTTAGAAGTCAATAGTGGCAAATACTTTGACCTCCACTATAAGGAATTTCACAATGCGGTGCCATGGCGTGGCAATACAGTATATATAGTAGATAGCATTGTAAATATGCGTGAAAAATAAGCCTATGAAGACTACTCAGATATTCGGTCTGCACCCTGTAATAGAAGCCATAGAGGCAGGTCGTACTATAGATAAAATTTTTGTACAAAAGGGGCTGTCAGGCGCCCTTTTTGCTACCCTTGCCAAACTCATGGAGAGCCATCAGCTTTCCCATTCCTATGTACCTGTGGAGAAGCTTAACCGACTCACTCGTGGGAATCATCAAGGGGTAGTGGCGTTGCTTTCTCCTGTGGAGTTTGTTCCCTTGGAGGAGTTGGTACTTTCTATCATAGAAAGCGGTAAGACACCTCTGTTTTTGATTCTTGATCACCTAAGTGATGTGCGCAATGTAGGAGCTATCATTCGTACTGCCGAATGTACGGGGGTTAGTGGCATTATTCTTCCCAAGCAAGGCAGTGCAGCTGTAGGAGAGGATATGGTCAAGACTTCGGCGGGAGCTATCTTCAATATGCCACTGTGCAAGGTGGATAACCTCATCGATACCATCTACTACCTACAAGGCAGTGGTATCAAGGTTATTGGAGCTACCGAAAAAGCACCTACACTGCTCTATGAAGAATCTCTTACTGAGCCTTTGGCTATCGTAATGGGTGCTGAGGATACAGGTATTAGTAAGGGGGTACTGAAAGTCTTAGATGCACGTGCCAAACTACCTATACAAGGGGAAACCTCTTCGCTCAATGTATCTGTAGCTTGCGGGGCCTTCCTATATGAAGTAGTAAGACAGCGAATGATGAGTTAATGGGCTAATTAGTCAATGAGCCAATTTGCTAATTGAGATAAGTCAAGTAAATACTTATAACTACTTGATATAATTACTATCTCTGCCCTTGAGGATAAAAATCTTACGATGCTTGAGGATAATCAAACTCTATATTTTTATAGATAAAAATAATAGAAATCTATTGTTATGAATGGGAATTGTCGTACCTTTGCCCCTGAAAACAAAGGGGAAATAAATTGTTTTTCATAATATTAGATTTTGTGGTTAGAATTAATAAAAGAGGGCGCAAGCTCTCTTTTATTTTTTGTGTTAGAGGTGGTTAGGGATGTGGGGTTAAAGATATAGTGATGTAGAATTTTTAGATTTATCTAAAAAATATTTTTTAATTCAAAAAAAATATGTAATTTTGCGTCAAGATCAGAAGTCAGTCATTGACAATTAACAACTAACAATTAATAATTAATATGGTTTCTTCAGTTATTGATTATTTAAGCAGTATCAATCCTGTATTGGCTGCCCTATATGCGACTCTTTTTACTTGGGGAGTCACTGCCTTGGGAGCAGCTTTGGTTTTCTTTTTCAAGAGTAGCAACAAGCTGGTGATGGACGGTATGCTCGGTTTCACAGGAGGGGTGATGGTTGCCGCTAGTGTGTGGAGCTTGCTTATCCCTGCTATTGATATGAGTGAGGGAGAGCGTTTTGTCAAGGTGCTCCCTGCTGTGATAGGCTTCTTAGGCGGTTCTCTCTTTATCTATGCTTTGGACAGAATACTGCCACACTTTCACCCCAATTTCAAGCAAACCGAAGGAGTGAAATCCTCTTGGCAGCGTACCAC
>NZ_CALHGG010000042.1 GCF_938029845.1 uncultured Capnocytophaga sp. | reverse complement strand
AGTAAGCAGGAATCTGTTGTCCCCACCATAGTTGGCGAGAGATATTCCAGTCACGTACGTTTTCCAACCAATGGCGATAAGTATTGTCAAAACGCTTAGGGTAGAGCTTAATTTCTTCAGACTCCAATACAGCCTTGAGAGCAGGCTTTACCAGTTCTTCCATTTTGAGGAACCATTGGTCTAAGGGGCGTTGTTCTACTACAGCTCCTGTACGCTCAGAGGTACCTATGTTATTGGTATAGTCCTCTGTTTTAGCCAATAGTTGGTTGTCTTCCAACTCTTTGATAATTTCTTTGCGTACCACAAAGCGATCTTTACCTTTGTAGTGTTTGCCATGTTCGTTCAGCTTACCTTCATCGGTGAAAGTATCCAAAATAGGCAACTGGTGTTTCAGTCCTATTTCGTAGTCATTAATATCATGGGCAGGGGTGATTTTCAGTGCCCCTGTACCGAACTCCATATCCACATATTCGTCTTGGATAATAGGTACGGCACGTCCTACTACTGGGACAATTACTTTTTTGCCATGTAAGTGTTTGTATCGCTCATCATTGGGATTCACACATACTGCCACATCCCCAAAAATGGTTTCAGGTCGGGTAGTAGCCACAGTAAGGTATTCGTCGGAACCCTCTACCTTATATATAAGGTAATAGAGCTTTCCGTTCTGCTCTTTGTAAATGACCTCTTCGTCGGAAAGAGTTGTTTTGGCTTCAGGATCCCAATTGACCATGCGATAGCCTCGGTATATATAACCTTTGTTATACAGGTCTACAAATACTTTGATTACTGACTGGTATAGGTCATCATCCATAGTGAATTTGGTGCGATTCCAATCACAAGAGCAGCCCAATTTCTTAAGCTGTTCTAGGATAACTCCTCCGTATTGGTGAGTCCATTCCCAAGCATGCTTGAGGAATTCTTCACGTGTAAGTTCACTCTTTTGGATACCTTGTTCCTTAAGTTTGGCAACTACCTTAGCTTCCGTAGCGATAGACGCATGGTCGGTACCAGGCACCCAGCAAGCATTGAAGCCCTTCAGGCGTGCACGGCGAATGAGGACATCTTGTATAGTATTGTTCAGCATATGTCCCATGTGCAATACTCCTGTAACATTAGGAGGAGGGATTACTATAGTGTAAGGTACTCGTTTATCGGGAGTTGAGCTAAAAAATCCGTGCTCCATCCAGTAAGTATACCACTTAGTTTCAAAGTTCTCGGGTGAATATTTTGTCGTGATTTCCATTTTTGGCATGATATTTGTTAGTGTATAAGTGTCGTATAATTTAATTAGGGGACAAAATTAAAAAAAAAAAATTACATTATATAATTTGTTTTTGAAAAAAGTATTGTAATTTTGCACCGAGTTAAAGCGAAGAAACTAAATAGTAATTATAAATTAAATTTTTAAAACAATGAAAAAAATCTTATTTTTTCTACTTGCTGTAACATTTGGATTTGTTGCGCAAGCGCAAAACAAAGCTGAAATCAAGTTTGTTACCGAAGAAATTGACTATGGAACAATTAAGCAAGGAGCAGACGGACTTCGTGTATTTGAGTTCAAAAACACAGGTAAGGCTCCACTAGTGATTTCTGGAGCAAGTTCAAGCTGTGGATGTACTGTACCTTCTTGGCCAAAAGATCCTATTGCGCCAGGTGCTACAGGAAAAATCGAAGTAAAATATGATACAAACCGCGTAGGTGCTATTGCTAAAACTATCATGGTTACTTCTAACGCTACAGATACCCCTAACATTGCCCTTAGAATTAAGGGTAAAGTAGAGGCTAATAACTAAAACTAGGGATTAGATTTAATTAGTTAATAAATTTTGAAAGCTGTCTCTTCGTAGGAAGGGACAGCTTTTTTTCCAAAAAGAATAGATATGAAGCGAAATGAAAATATCGTATTGCTCTCTCGTGATCATCATTTTGGCTTACTTCATGCGTGGAAAATAAAACAAGGTCTAAAGAAAGGAGTAGCTCTTGAACGTATTGCTACATATATTATTTTCCATTGGCAACATAACCAAGAAGCACATTTCTTGGAAGAAGAAAAATTCCTTTTCCCCTACATCAAGCATGAACTTATAGACCAAGCACTTAAAGAGCACGAGCAAATACGACAGATGATAGAGCAATGTGCTACAGCTCCTACAGAAGCACTCCTTACTGACTATGCAGAGTTACTTACAGCCCACATTCGTTATGAAGAACGAGTACTCTTTCCCTATATGGAAGAGAATCTCTCCGATGAGGTTCTTTCTGAGATAGGAAGAAACCTATCTAATGAACATCATACTGAAGAGGAGGAATACCCAGATGAGTTTTGGCAATGATTTGCTAAAAAATGTAATTATTTCAAAGAAAATATTTATCTTTGCACCCTTAAAAATTTGCGTATGATATTACCTATTGTAGCCTATGGAGATCCTGTCCTTAGAAAAGTATGTGATACAATTCCTGAAGATTATCCAGCGCTTGACAAGCTTATTGAGGATATGTTCCAGACCATGTATCATAGCAATGGAGTAGGGCTGGCCGCTCCTCAAGTAGGTCTCGCTATTCGTCTTTTTGTGGTAGATACGGAAGGTTTCTCCGAGAATGAAGATCTTACCCCTGCCGAGCGAGAATATCTCAAGAACTTTAAAAAAACTTTTATCAATGCTAAAATCCTTCAAGAGGAAGGCGAACCTTGGGCTTTTAATGAAGGTTGTTTAAGTATTCCAGGTGTTACAGAAGATGTCTATCGTAAGCCTACTCTTGTGATAGAATACCAAGATGAACATTTTGTAAAACATACTGAAACTTTCTCAGGTCTTGCTGCACGTGTTATACAGCATGAGTATGACCATATAGAAGGTGTACTATTTACTGATCATCTTTCTTCTTTCAAAAAACAACTACTTAAGAACAAACTTAATAATATAAGTAATGGTAAGATAAAAGTAGGTTATAGAATGAGATTTTTTGAAACCAATAAAAAAAGAACCCGTTAAAAATATACTATAAATGAAATTAAATCAAATATTGACTATTTCAGGGAAGCCAGGTCTCTACCAGCTACAATCCCGCACACGTACAGGATTTCTAGCCCTTTCACTTCTTGATGGAAAGCGTATCAGTATAGGCCTAAGAAGCAATGTAAGCTTGCTATCTGAAATTGCTATTTATACTTTGGATGGAGAGAAACCTCTTGAAGAGATATTTAAGGCAATCAAAGAAAAGGAAGAAAATAATAAAACTACGATTTCTCACAAAGCACCTGATGCAGAGTTAGAGGCCTATTTCTTTTCAGTAGTTCCTAATTACGATGAGGATAGGGTGTATCCAAGCGATATTAAAAAGATTATCCAGTGGTATAATCTACTTATAGATAAAGGATTCTTAGATAGTGATGAAGTAACTAACAACTAAGGGATTACTCATTAGTTATTAAAAAAACACTTTGTAAGGGCAGGTAAAAACGCTTTTACAAAGTGTATTTTTTTGTAGACAAATAAATGAAAAAAATTTTAATTTTTTTTGTGTTTTTGAAAATAAAACCTTAATTTTGCGACAATGAAAGCAAATGGAAATTTTTTCTCAAAGCACACCATAGGAATGCTCTTTTGTATAGGCTTGGCAGCCCTTACGTGGCTGGTAGGAAACTTATCTAAGCAAGCTACCCAGTTATATACAGTGGGGGTGAGCTATAAGGAAATCCCCTCTCGAAAGTTCATTGATGGACAGACACCCACCTCACTAAAAATAGAGCTAGAGGGGGAGGGCTTCTCCTTATTTAAGTATGTCTTTTCCATACCTGCTATTTCAGTCAATGTCAGTGAACTTAGGAAAGTGGGAAGGGATAAGTATATGTTTACCCCAAACATGCTTAGCCAAATTAACAAGAAATATTTTCCTGAAATGAAGCTATTGAGTATTCATCCTGATACTCTACATATTCATTATCAGAAAATCCAACAGAAAAAAATTCCTGTAAAATTACAGTTCTTATTCTCTTTGCAGGAAGATCATCGTGTAGATACTTATCAAATCTTCCCAGATTCGGTATTGGTAAGTGGTTTGGAACAGGATTTGGATACGCTTACTGGACTTTACTTGAAACTAACGGGGAAAAAGAATGTAACCAATTCTTTTTCAGGAGAAATTCCTCTGAAAAGTACCTCAAAGATACACTATGACACCGATAAGGTGAGCTATTCATTACAGATTATTCATGTGACAGAACAGCAAATGCAAGTTCCTATACAGCTACTTCATCAGCCTCTTAAGGCTCAGGTGCAGTTGCTCCCCGATAAAACCACTGTACTCTTATCGGGAAATATGGAAGCTATACGGAATCTTAAACCCTCCGATATTGTAATTGTAGCAGACTATAACAAGCGCAATGAACGAACCATCCCCCTTGAGGTATACAAAAAGCCCCTTTCTATAGAGGTAGCCCTTAAGGAAGAAACGATGGTAGAATATCTTATAATACACCCATGATGACAACGGTAGGACTCACAGGAGGGATAGGTAGTGGCAAGACTACCATAGCAAACCTTTTTGCCTTGCAGTTTTCTATACCTATCTATATAGCTGATACTAAGGCTAAGGAGCTTATCGCTCAAAAAGACAGCTTACAAAAGGAAATAAAATCTCTTTTGGGAGAGCAGGCCTTTGTAGATGGAAAATATAATACAGCTTTCGTAGCAGGAATTGTCTTCTCTGATCAGGCAAAACTTGAAGCACTGAATCAGTTAATACATCCTTATGTACAAGAGGATTTTCTGCAGTGGAAGCAAAACCAACATAGTCCCTATGTTATTAAGGAATCAGCAATACTTTTTGAAAGTGGTTCCTATAAGGATTGCGATTATATCATTACTGTGACAGCTCCTTTGGAGGAACGTATCAGAAGAGTGATACTTCGTGATAAGATTGATAGAAAAACTATTGAAAAGAGAATAAAAAATCAATGGAATGATGAAAATAAAATAAAATTATCAACATTTGTCATTGATAATAGAGATTTCGATAGAAATTTAGATAAAATCCAAACAATCCATTGTAAAATAATGGAAATGATAGATGAAAATGCAGAAAATTAACCAAAAAGTTAAACATTGTTAAAAACTAAATATATCAAAAAAATAATTATACTTTTGCCTGATGAATAAGAGAAGTTATATTATTGCTCTAATATTGATGCCTATAGCACTTATAGGTCTTATATCTATTCAGATTTATTGGGTAAAAAGTTCTATTGATAACAAGGAAGAAGCTTTTACACATTCAGTGCAACAAGCGTTGAATTCGGTATCAGAATCGGTAGAACTTAAAGAAATAAACAAATATATTACCCGATTTATAGAGCTAAAAGGAAAAGATAGCTTAGGTTCTTTGAAATCTTCACAGATTCGTGATTTGGTTTTTGTACAAGAGAATAAAAATACCAAGGAGACTTTCACTTACAAACATCAAGTATTGGAGGAGGGGTATACAGTCCCTTCAGAGTTATTCAATCTCCCCAAAGGGGATACTACTCAGATACGAAATTATGTAAGCAAACAGACCTCTCGAACTTTTGGACCTAGTCAAGGATTAGATGGGCAACGTTTCAATAGTACAACTATTAAGGAAAAAACAGGGCGCATCACCTCTTTTGATAAGGCTATGTTCGAGGAGTTGTTCCGAGAGGTATCCGCAAAACTCTCTATAGAGGATAGAATAACAGGGCCGCAATTGGATGTTCTTCTGGAAAGAGAGCTTAGAAACAGAGGTTTGAACTTGGACTTTGAGTTTGCTATTTATGACAAGTCGCTCCCTGAGGGGAAGCAAATGACCTCAATAGTTTCCAAAAAGTTTGATCCGAAAGGGAAGAACATATATACCATTGCCTTGCTAAGAAATCAAGCAGGAGACTCGCATTATGAGTTACGGGTACATTTTCCTGATAGGCAGCGCTACCTGCTCTCCTCAGTAATTATGTTGGCTGTATGGGTTTTTGTTTTTACAGCAATTATAATTTGGGCTTTTGCTAAGACATTTATCCAGATGCGTACTCAGAAGCAGATTAATGAGATAAAGACTGATTTCATTAACAACATGACTCATGAGTTTAAAACGCCTATTGCGACCATCAACTTGGCTCTTGATGCAATGAAGAATCCACAGGTGATGACGGATCCTGAGAAAATGTCCTTCTACCTTAAGATGCTACGTGATGAAAACAAGCGTATGCACGCCCATGTGGAGAATGTATTGCAGATTTCAAAATTGGACAAAAACCAAGTAGAGATAGAGAAGGAACCTCTCGATGCCCATGAGTTGATAGAGAATGCCGTAGCCCATGTGCAACTCCTAATAGATGATCGCAAAGGTAAGATAAAGAAGCACTTACATGCTGAAAACTCTGATATTTTGGCCAATGAAATGCACTTTACCAATGTGATAGTGAATATTTTAGAAAATGCTATCAAGTATTCACCTGAAGCTCCTGATATAGATGTATTTACTGAAGTGGCTCACAATAAGCTGGTTATCCGCATTCAGGACAAAGGACAAGGGATGAGTAAGGCTGTACTGAAGAAGATTTTTGAGAAGTTCTATCGTGAACATACAGGCGACTTGCACAATGTAAAAGGACATGGATTGGGGTTGGCTTATGTAAAACGTATTGTAAAATACCATGATGGGGAGGTATATGCCGAGAGTGAGAAAGGAAAAGGAAGTACTTTCGTGATAAAAGTACCCTTGATTATCTGATAACCTCTTTAAACTCTTGTAAGCCTTGAGATTTAGTTAGAAAAATAATAATATATAAACGTAAAAAAATAGTATTAATTT
>NZ_CALHGG010000041.1 GCF_938029845.1 uncultured Capnocytophaga sp. | reverse complement strand
CTATTACAAATAATAGTTCTTATTTGCGGGCGCAAAGATACAACTTTTTTTCATATATACCAAATATTTCTCTATTTTTTTCTTGAAAAAAAATACTTCTAACTAATCGCTTGATTTTCACTAAAAAGGAAGCTGTTCCTTGACTAGGGAACAGCTTCAAATAAATAGTATGACACTCTCTAAAAGTTATGATGCTATACGGATTCGGGCGCTTCAGGCGCTAAGACTTCCTCCTCTTCCTTTTTTTCTCGTAGGTGAAGTTCTTTTAGCTTGTCTTCCCATAATGCCAAGGCTTCATGTTGCTCATGGATACTCTTGAGGGCTTCTCGCATAAGAGGATGCTTCTTGTCTACATTAGTAAAGAATTGTAGGTTGTTTTCCAGCTGGAGGATATCCTTGCGAATATCATCAATCTTTTTGCGTACAAAGATTTCTTCTTTCGCCAAAGCATTGTCATCATTGGGCATGTGCTCCAATTTGTTATTGTACTTGATAAGTTCAATTTGTTTCTTATCGAAGTTTAATTTCTTATAGATAGCACTCATTATTTTGTTAAAGCGCGTATCTATTACACGTAATCTTTCGGGGAGCTTACCAAGGGAGTTCCATTTTTCTTGGAAATCCTCAAGTACTTTTACATCTTCCTCTTGGTTGCCAGTAAGTACAAAGGCTTTGAGCTGGTCGAGGAGCGCTTTTTTCTGTTCAATATCAGCATTCTCCTGTTTGTGTTGGTGCTTTCTTTCCTTGTGTAGGCGGTCAAAATAATGGTTACAAGCCTCACGGAACTCTTCCCACATAGCATTGGAGAGCTTACGAGGGATTGCCCCGATTTGCTTCCAGTCCTCTTGTATCTTTTGGATAAGAGGGGTTACCACTTCCCAATCGGTACTGTCCTTATGAGCATTAGCAATAGCGATGAGTTCTTGTCGCTTAGCTATATTTTCATTCTGAGTCTTTTTGTTTTCCTTATAGAATTGGTTCTTTTGCTTACTGAAAGCACGGATAGCTTCAATGAAGCGTTGCCATATAGGTTCGGAATCTTCCTGAGGTACACGACCTATTTTTTGGAACTCCTCACGTAGTTCATTTACCTTAGCTATAGCTTTTTGGTATTCGTTATGGGAGGTAAAATGTTGTTTGGTAATATCCTCAATCTGGCTTATGATACCAAGTTTTTTGTGTTTGTTATCCACGAAAGAAGCCTCTAAGCGTTTGAGGAAAGCCTGTCTTTTGTCATGGATTTCTTTGGTAATGGCACTGAATTGTTCCCATAGCTTTTCGCGATATTCCTTTTCCACTGGGCCAGTGTCCTCTTTCCAAATCTTGTGGAGAAGCTGGAGTTCACGGAAAGCCTTTTGTACATCGGTTTCAGCCAGTAGTGCTTGAGCTTTTTCTATGAGCTTATTCTTCTTCTCCAAGTTTTGTTTGAAATCATTTTCTTGGTAATTGCGAGTAAGGCTCAAGTAGTCAAAGAAATTGTCTGTATGATGGTTGAAGTTGTTCCAGATGTCATTATAGTATTCTCTTGGGACAGCTCCTATCTCATACCATTTCTTTTTTAGGTCAAGGAATTTGCGCAATAGAGTATTGGTATCCCATGCTACATCGTCCTTACCCAAGGAAATAAGGTTCTTTATCTCGGCTATGATTTCTTGTTTGCGTTCCAAATTGCTCTTAAGCTCACCTTCAAGCTGTTTTTGGTGTTGTGCTTTGAGCTGTTTGTATTGCTGATAAGTCTTATAAAAAGTATCACGAATAGGTAAGGAGAACGAAAAATCTTTATCTTCGGCTCCTTCTTGACTTAGGAATTGGGCGCGCTTATCTTCCACAAGCTGAGCATAGTGGTTGTCAAAGGCCTTTTTGATAGCCTCCACATGGGATTTGATAGCGGTAATTTTCTCGTGGTCAATAAGTTTCTTTAATTCATGTTGGAGGGCTTCCAAGTCTAAATTATCATAATTTAACATGGGGATTTCATGCCTTTTTTTCTCTTCCGTATCTTCGGCGCTACGAGCATTCTCCTGCTGTATTTCACTTAAAAAATCAGCAGGATTGTTTCCAAGAGGCGCTTTTTCCTGTACTTCTTGTGCAAGTGTTTCAGCGGAAACTTCTTGGGACGATTTTTTTTCGTTTTCTAACATAGAATGAAATACTATTGTGATTAATTTTCACCCCAAAGTTACAATTTTTTTGTCAATTTGCCAAAAAAAAAGGCAATAAAGTGCGAAATAGAATAGAATAGCTTTTATAAGGTGTTGATAGTAAGTAGAATAAGAGTTTAAAGAAAACCTATTTTTTTTGCACCAAATGCATCAGCAACGCTACAAGTGGCTACCACTGCTGCTGTTTCAGTACGTAGTCGATGAGGTGATAATAGCACAGGAGTGAAGCCCGTGGTCAAGGCTTTTTCTATCTCTTTTGGGGAGAAATCGCCCTCTGGCCCTATTAATATGGTAATGTTTTTCACCTGATCGGGCAGGTTACTAAGCTGTTCAAAGAGCGATAAGCGTGTTCCTTCTTGGCAATGAGCAATGTACTTGGCTTCACCTTCTGCCTTATCTAGCCATTCCAGAAGGGTTATGGGAGGGTTTAGGTGTGGTAGGTGGTATTGTAGGGATTGCTTCATGGCAGAGAGGAGAATCTTTTCAAGTCGTTCGGTTTTGATTACTTTTCTCTCGGAATGTTCACAGATAATGGGAGTTAACTCCTGTACCCCTATCTCCATAGCCTTTTCCAAGAACCATTCATAACGTTCGTTCATCTTGGTAGGAGCCACTACCATATGTAGGTGATAGGGTGGGGCGGGGGTAAGCTCACAGCAGCAGAGGCGGACTATGCATCTCTTGTCACTGACCTCTTGTATTTGTCCTTGGTAGAGGTATCCTTTGCCATCGGTGATATGGAGTAAGTCTCCTACTTTTTTTCGTAACACTTTGTATATGTGGGTACTTTCTTCCTTGTCAAAGAGGACAATTTCGCTCTGTGGAGTGAGGGAATTATGATAGAATAATTGCATATTTTTTTGGGTACAAAAGTAAGTATAATTTGTCAATTTGCCAATTTGTCAATTTGCTGATTTGCCAATTTGTTAATGAATCGATAAATCAATAAATAAAAGAGCTGATTTGGAGCATGGATGTAGCGGCTTTTTGGTTCATTGTTTTTTGCTAATTAAACGAGAAATAATTTTGATCATAAAAATATTTTTTATACATTTGCTCCGCGAAATGGATCGTTCCATTTATGTCAAATTTCTATTACGGAACATGGATAAAACTGTTTTACAGTACAATAAGGTAATAGCCCATTGTCAGGCTATATTTGCAGATAAGATGAAGGATTATGGGAGTGCATGGCGCACGCTTCGCTTGCCATCACTTACCGATCAGTTGTTTATAAAGGTGCAACGCATTCGTACCCTTCAGGAGGCGGATGAGAGAAAGGTGGAAGAGGACGAAGCTACAGAGTTTGTTGCTGTAGTGAATTACTCTATTATGGCACTGATACAAATCAAGTTATCAGTGGCCAATGAGCCTGATTTAGATCTAAGACAAGCCCTTGCCCTCTATGAGGAGATGGTAGCAGAAACGCAAGAGCTTATGTTGCGAAAGAATCATGATTATGGGGAGGCGTGGCGTAGCATGCGTATTAGCTCCCTTGCCGATCTTATTTTTCAGAAAATACTTAGAATCAAACAAATAGAAGATAACAAAGGGAAGACCCTCATTAGTGAAGGCGTGAAGGCAAATTATCAGGATATGGTCAATTATGCCGTTTTCGCCTTGATTCTTTTTGAGGAACATAATGAAAAAAACAATGAAAAAAATTAGTATTTCTATCGTACGCCTCATAGTAGGAGTCGTTTTTATCATTAGTGGATTCGTAAAATTAGTGGATCCCATAGGTTTTTCTTTCAAGCTTGAGGAATATTTTGAACCTCAGGTACTTAATATGCCATTTTTTATCCCTTTTGCTTATCCTATAGCCGTTTTTGTGGTGGCTTTTGAGCTTATTTTAGGGGTATTACTCTTATTGGGCTTTTTGAGAAAATTTACACTTCTCTCACTTTTAGGACTTACCATTTTCTTTGGCTTCCTTACCTTTTACTCAGCCTACTTCAATAAGGTAACAGACTGCGGCTGTTTCGGGGATGCGCTGAAATTTACTCCTTGGGGTTCTTTTACCAAGGACATGATATTGTTATTTTTAGCAATTATCCTTTGGTGGGGACGGGATTGTATAAAGCCCTTGTATAGTAATAAGGTATCAATAGCTGTGCTCTCTCTTACCATAGTGGGGTGTATAGGTTTGGTCTATTATACCCAAAAGCACTTGCCTGTTATAGATTTTCGTCCTTATAAGGTAGGGGTCAATATCCAAAAGGGTATGGAAATTCCTGAAGATGCTCCTAAGGCGATATATGATTATCATTGGAAATTTAAGATAGGGGATAGAGAAGAGATTATCACTACCCAAGGTGCCTATCCAGAGGTAGAAGGGGGCAAATATATCTCAGTAGAGACAGAATTGGTATCCAAAGGCTATGAGCCTCCTATTCATGACTTTGTGATACAAAACCAAGGGGAAGATGTAACTGCTCAGCTCCTATCGGAACCTAAGTTGTTACTGATTACCTCCTATAATCTTAAAAAAGCTGATTTAGCAGGTTTTACTGCCATTAAGCAACTGACAGACAAGGCACTCAAGGCAGGTTACAAGGTGGTAGGGCTTACCCCCTCTCCAGAGGAAGCAAGGAAGCTATTGGGTAGTTATGGACTCAATTTTGACTTCTATGCGATGGATATAACCCCTCTTAAAACCATGGTACGTGCCAATCCTGCAGTAATTCGTCTTGAAGCAGGTACTATAAAACAGAAAGTAAGTTATAACGACACTGAAAAAATAGAATTGTAATGGAACAACCACAAGAGGAGATGTCTTTCCTTGCGCACTTGGAGGTACTCAGATGGCATGTTATTAGGGCTATCATGGTGGTTGTAGGTGTTGCATTATTAGCTTTTTTCTTCAAAAGTTATATATTCAAGTATATTATTCTCCCTCATACAGAAGGAGATTTTCCTACCTATAAGTTTTTTTGTGAGATAGGGCGTTTTTTTGGTTCGGAGACTGATTTCTGTAACCAAAAGCTACCTTTGGTAATACAGAACCGTACTATGACAGGGCAGTTCTCAGCTACCTTATGGATTTCTTTTTGGACAGGTATTGTCATAGGTTTTCCTTATCTGATGTATGAGATGTGGCGCTTTATCTCTCCAGGTCTCTATCAGCAAGAGCGAAGAATGGCTAAAGGCTTTATTGGGATTACCTCCACGCTATTCTTTGTAGGAGTACTTTTTGGATATTATATCATAGCCCCTTTGTCTATTCATTTCTTTGCCACCTACTCGGTGGTAGGAGGAGAGCAAATGATTAAGAATGAAATAGATATAAGCTCTTATATAGATATGTTGCGCTCTTCGGTTATCTCCTGTGGGCTTATCTTTGAACTTCCCGTAGTGATTTATTTTCTGGCTAAATTGGGAATAGTAACTCCTGATTTTATGCGTAGATATCGCAAGCATGCTATTATTGTAACCTTGATTTTGGCAGCTATTATCACTCCTCCCGATGTGGCTAGCCAAGTGATTGTTTCAATTCCTATACTTATATTGTATGAGATAAGTATCTTTGTCGCCAAATATGTGCAACGCAAACAAAAAGAATTAAATTAAATTGATATATCAAGAATGAATTTTACTCCTGATTTGAGCCAATTACCCCATTGGCTAACATTGAAAAAGATTTGTAAGGCACAAGCGGTGCTGGATTTACTTATCTGTGGGCAAGAGTTTGAGACTTATCACCGCTATATGCCTAGTCACCAAGAGGAATATGAGGGAAATGAGGCGAGTATAGGCTTTGATTTTGAAGAAGAGGATGGACCTTCACTTCGTTTGTTTTTCACTGAAAAGGGGTGTATCATTGTCCCCAGCGTTTGTGAAAATTTTTCTTCAGGATCTGAGAATTTTGAAAAGCAAATCCCTAAAGAATTTCAAGCTTTCTACAAGAAAAATTACCATGAACAGGACATACCTTTTGTCATCTGTGCGCAGGAGGACAAGCCATGGCAACTCATCACTCAGTTTGAGATAGAGGATGAGATATTCACCCTCAAGCACCTATCTACTGACCCTGAATTTTACAAAGATTGGGCTACTATTTTCTTTGGAGAGGAAACGGAATACCTCAATGACAATGCTTCCATAGAAACCATAGAGGCTCTTTACCAAGGAAAGGTACTCACCGAGGCTATGGTATACACAATTGTAAGTAGTGTTCAGGACTGGTTATTCTTGGAAGAGGAGTTTAATCATATGCCTTATCGTTTTGATTTTTAATTAGCCAATTTGGTGATGTGTCAATTTGCCAATTTGCCGATGAGCTAATTTGATGATGAGCCGATGAGTCAATTTGGTGATGAACTGATGAGTTAATGAGCTAATTTGATGGTGGATAGATTTGGATAGGATAAATAAAGATGATGCAAATAAGAGAGTTGTTAAAAAACAATAAAATAAGCTTACGAACCTACAATATTTGTATGGAACAGCAGTGGCATTCCTCAGAAGATATTCGTAATTATTACAACGAATATAAGCACTTTGATGGAATTAAAAACTGTGGCAAGCGTTCTATGGAGGAGCTTAAGCGTATTTCTTCTTCTGACTTTTTTGACAGATTACAACAGGAAGATGTTCTCAATCGGCAACTCTTGTCCTCCTTTGAAACACTTACCCCCCTACAAAAGGAGATTATTGATAGTTATATCCAGATGATTACCACCAGTCTACCACCAAGATTGAAGAATACACTGGATATGTATTTCACACAAGGGGTATCCTTACAGGCTTTTTATAAATTCTACATTCAATCAAAAGAAAATGCTGTCAATATAAGGGGTATAGGACGAAGAAATACCTTAGACCTAAATATTTATTTTGATAAGATAAAATACTTTATTATAGAGATCAGTAAGGTAGAAGATCCTGATAAGATCATGGTATTCAAGGAGATGTGTGTCAATCAAGATATCTATCCCATAGAGAATATTCCCACGGAGGTAACCAGATTGGGGTTTTTCAAGGTGGTGGACTATCTGCTCACTACTCCTGCCTTGTTTGATGAGAGTAAGATCAAACTTTTCTCCAAGGCATTCAAATTCTACCAACATACTATAGGATTAAAGCTTAGAGAGATAGGTAAGCAGATGCAAATTACCCATGAGCGTGTACGCCAGATTCGCAATCAGGTGATTTGCGAATTCTCTAAGAAACTCCCTATTATTCGTGCCTTCAACGATGAGTTACTTACTCAGGGGAAAATAGACACCTCGGGCGATGTTATCACCCTCACTGCTGAACAGGTAGAATGGATTAACCAAAAGAGCCAGACCAATTTCACAGAGAGTTTTATCTATTTTATTCTTTGTATCTATTTGGAAAAATTTGAGATAGTGGGTAACCTTTCCGATGTGCTTTATCCCCATTTTTCTAAGAAAAAGAACAGACATAACTGGAAGCGAATCTATCTGGTTTCCAAGGAAATATATCCTTGTTTTGATTGGGAAGGCTTTGTCTCTGATTTTTCCTCTGTACTGGAGACTAAGACTGCTAAGAAATATACCCTTTCACTAAGAGAAAAAGTATCAGCTTATCTCCTAGACGATTCTATCCAATGGGAACGTGTGGCAGTGGTAGTAGCTCTTTTGCTCAAGGAAGAATTTGGCTTGCAGGTGGAGGGTGACCATATCATAATTCCTCGCAATACCTATAAGCAGATCAATGAATATGCTTATGAAGCTTTAGAAGCCTTGGGAGTTTCTTCTTATGTAGAGGAAATAGCGAATAAGGTAAGAGCTCTCTACCCTCATACGAACTTCACTCATGCAGGGATTCGTTCTTCCCTCAAGCGAGAATACGGATTTGTCCCCATAGGGAGAAGTAGCAACTTTGGACTTAAGAAATGGGAGTCAACCGTTGAGAACTTCAAGGGAGGTACTATTCGAGATATTGTCAAAGAATTCCTACAACAACAAAAACGCCCTCAGTCCCTTTCGCAAATCACGGCTTATCTGTTGCAGTACAGACCTAATACGAACTCCAAGAGTGTGCTAACGAACCTAAAGGCAGAGGCTTCCGATACTTTTGAGTTTTTCCAAAATTCACTTATAGGTCTCAAGGGGGCTAATTACCCCGAAGAATATGCTCTGGTAGTGGAGCAACCCGTTAAGAAACGCACATGGCAGGAGAATTATGAAGCTATGGCCGACTTTATCCATACTTATAAGCGCCTACCGCTTTCCTCGGATAAACATGCGGAAGCTATAGTACTGTATCGCTGGATGAGTGTACAGAGAAACCTAATAAAGAATGGACGTGTATCTGAAGAAAAGAAAACACTGTTCCAAACACTTATAAATAAAAGTTATGAAGACACTAAGAGCTGAAAATATAGTAAAAGAATACAAAGGACGTAAAGTAGTCAAAGGCATTTCCTTGGAAGTCAAACAAGGAGAGATTATAGGTCTTTTGGGTCCCAATGGAGCGGGCAAGACAACCTCCTTCTATATGATTGTAGGCTTTATCAAGCCCAATGCTGGGCATATCTACCTCAATGATAAGGAGATCACCCGATATCCTATGTACAAGCGTGCTCAGAATGGTATAGGCTACTTAGCACAAGAGCCTAGTGTATTTAGGAAGATGAGTATAGAGGATAATATCCTATCTGTTCTACAACTCACAAAACTAAGCAAAAAGGAACAACTCTATAAGATGGAGTCCCTGATAGATGAGTTCAACTTAGGACATATCCGTAAGAACAGAGGAGACCTACTCTCAGGAGGTGAACGCAGACGTACCGAAATCGCTCGAGCACTTGCCACTAGTCCTGATTTTATTCTTTTGGATGAACCTTTTGCTGGGGTAGACCCTATTGCGGTAGAGGATATACAGAATATTGTTTTTCAGCTGAAAAACAAGAATATAGGTATACTTATCACCGATCACCGCGTGGAGGTAACTCTTCCTGCTACCGATCGTACCTACCTTATGTATGAGGGAGGTATCCTCAAGGCAGGTCTGCCTGAAGAACTAGCTTATGACCCTATGGTCAGAGAAGTATATTTGGGAAATAACTTCGAACTAAAGAAAAGAAACTAATAAATAATCACACATAAAATAATTGTATAATGTCAGAGATTCAACAACTTACTGACCTTACCACTCAAGTGCGTAGGGATATTTTGCGAATGGTACACAAGGTAAATTCAGGTCACCCAGGAGGTTCTTTGGGCTGTGCTGAGTTTTTGGTATGCCTATATAATAAGGTAATGGATATCAAATTACCTTTTACCATGGACGGAAAGGATGAAGATGTATTTTTCCTTTCCAATGGTCATATCTCCCCTGTATTTTATAGCGTGCTAGCACGTCGTGGTTTCTTCCCTGTAAGTGAGTTGGCTACTTTTCGAAAGATAGGTACCCGCTTGCAAGGACACCCTACTCCATGTGAAGGCTTGGAGGGAGTGCGAGTAGCCTCGGGTTCCTTAGGGCAAGGTCTTTCGGTAGCCATAGGAACCGCATTGGCAAAGAAGCTTAACGGAGACTCACACCTTGTTTATACCCTACATGGAGACGGAGAGCTACAAGAGGGACAGATATGGGAAGCGGCTATGTTTGCTGCAGGTAAAGGCGTAGATAACCTTATCGCCACAGTGGATTACAATAAGAAACAGATAGACGGACCTACAGACCAAGTGCTCCCATTGGGAGATCTTAAAGCAAAATTTGAGGCTTTCGGTTGGCAAGTGGTAACTATAGAAAAAGGTAATGATATTACCGCTATCTTGGAAGGACTTAAGGCAGCTAAAGCCCTTACAGGCAAGGGAAAACCCGTATGTGTACTTCTATGCTCTGAAATGGGTAATGGAGTAGATTTCATGATGGGTACTCATGCTTGGCATGGAAAAGCTCCTAATGATGAGCAATTGGCTAAGGCCTTGGCACAAAACCCTGAAACATTGGGAGATTACTAATAAATAAAGAAAGGCGAGCCATTTGGCTCGCCTTTTTATTAAACTCTTACACGCCATCCGAAAGGATCTTCAGATTTATTATATTGTATATTAAGCAAATATTCCTTGATGCGTGCAGCATAACTATCCTTGACCTCTGGGAGGCGATACTCTTTGCCTTCGTAGCTGAAAGCAGCCACTGGACTAATTACAGCAGCTGTACCACAACCAAAAATTTCTTTTAACGTACCTTTTTCTACTGCTTGCAATAGTTCAGTAACGGTGATAGAACGGGATTCAAAGGTAATACCCAACTTATCTGCTACTGTGATGACACTCTTGCGGGTAATTCCGTCCAAAATACGTTCGGTAGGTGGGGGAGAGATAAGGGTATCTCCTATACGGATAACCACATTCATGGTGCCGCATTCTTCTAATTTCTGGTGAGTAGCATCATCTGTCCAAATGATTTGTTGGAAACCTTCTTCTTTTGCCAAAGCAGTAGGATAGAATTGTCCAGCATAGTTACCAGCTGCCTTAGCAAATCCTACACCTCCATTGGCTGCACGGCTGTAATGGTCAGCGATTTTTACTTTCACTTCCTGTCCTTTGTAATAACTTTGCACAGGTGAGGTAATAATCATAAAGCGGTACTCGTTAGAAGGATTGGCTTGTACCCCATGAGAAGTAGCAATCATAAAAGGACGTAGGTAGAGTGCATTCCCAAAACCAGGTTGTACCCAACCGCGGTCTAAATCCACCAAGGTTTTCAATGCCTCATCAAAGAGGTCTTCAGGAAACTCAGGCATTGCCATACGCTTGCAAGACTTATTGATACGTGCATAGTTCTCAGTAGGGCGGAAGAGGAATACCTCACCATTGTCATCTTTGTAAGCTTTCATGCCTTCAAACACAGCCTGTCCATAGTGAAAAACACTCAAGGAAGGTTCTACCGAGAAAGGTCCATAAGGTACAATACGAGGGTCTTGCCACTTACCATCCTTATAATCACAGATGAACATATGGTCGGAGAAAATCTGCCCGAAGGATAATTTGGAGAAATCAATACCTTCTAGTCTGCTCTGAGCTACTTTTTCAATAGAAATAGAGAATTTTGTAGTATTCATTATTTTCTTCTTAAAATTATTTTCTTTTTAAACTGCAAAGTTACGAATTAAATAATGAATAGTTGTTGATTAATGATTAATTAACGTGATTTTTAAGGGATAAGGATAAGGATATAGATTAGATTTTACATTTCAATAGTTATATAGACTATTTTTCTTAAAACATAGTTAATAATAGCTATATATTCTTGTTTTGAAAATAAAATATGTTAAATATAAAATTTTTGTTTTGTAATTATAAAAATAATGCTATTTTTGCAATGAATAAAAGTTATATTTCGGTATGAAATGTATTTGGTTAAAATAAGCTCTTAAAATTGTTTTTCAGGAAGAGATGTTTTGAGGAATAAATAAGGAAAATGATAAATTGCTAAAAATAACTTAGTGCTTATTCTTGTAGAAATAGTTACTATCAAATACCATAAATACATAAGAAAAGATTTCAGTCTCTTATATTTTAATTAGTTGAAAAGAGGAAAATATTATTTTCCTCTTTTTTATTTTTAAGATATTTATGTGGTTGATATACACAAATATTAGGAAAAAAAGGATTATGGAATAGAGAGATTTTCATGTTCAATGTGATAGTATTCTTTTCGCTATAATTACTGTATTACTATAATTTTTTTTTGAAAATTATTTGTATTTTTAGAGATAAATTTATACCTTTGTGGACATAAAAAAATACTAATAAATGAAGAAGTATACAACAAAACTAATGACCCTTGTTGCGTTCACTTCCCTTTTGGGAGCTTGTGGAGGCAGTGAACCCGAACAAAAAACAACTTCTATACCTACTACTGATATTGTAGCAGAAGGAGAACAAGAGATGGCCGAGCTTACCTCTCCGCCATATGTACCTAAGCCAGTGGGTACCCGTCCTGCTAAGAAACTCAAGGTAGATTTGGAAATCATAGAGCAAGAAGGTGAAATTATGGATGGTACCAAGTACCTATTCTGGACTTTCGGAGGTACTGTGCCAGGTAGCTTTATCCGTACTCGTGTGGGAGATGAGGTAGAATTTACCCTTAAGAACCATCAGGACAACAAGCTCCCTCACAATATAGATCTACATGCCGTAACAGGTCCAGGAGGAGGAGCTGAAGCCAGCTTAGTAGCGCCAGGACAACAACGTACTTTTAGTTTTAAGTGCCTTAACCCAGGACTTTATGTATATCACTGTGCGCAAGCACCTGTGCCATTGCATATTTCTAATGGTATGTATGGACTTATCTTGGTAGAACCCGAAGGTGGTCTTCCTCCAGTGGATAAGGAATACTACGTGATGCAAGGGGACTTCTATACCGATGGGGCTTATGGAGCAGGAGGTACTCAGGCCTTTAATCAAGAAAAAGCCTTGAAAGAAACTCCAGACTATATCGTATTCAACGGTAAGGTAGGTTCTCTTACTCAAGATGGAGCTCTTACAGCTAACCCAGGGGAAACGGTACGTCTGTTTGTAGGAAATGGAGGACCAAACATGGTGTCTTCTTTCCACGTAATTGGAGAAATCTTTGATCGTGTACATGTAGAAGGGGGTAGCCTTATGAATGAAAACGTACAAACCACCCTTATCCCAGCAGGGGGTGCCGCTATCGTAGAGTTTAAGGTAGATGTACCAGGCTCTTATGTACTAGTAGACCACTCTATCTTCCGTGCATTCAACAAGGGTGCTTTGGGACTTTTGGTAGCCAAAGGAGAAGAAAATCGCAAGATATATGCTAAGAACGAACCTACTCCTTATGTATCTGATCTAAAGATTTCTACCACTCCTAAGGATGATGCAATCGTTAATAAAACTAAAGAGCAACAAATTGCTGACGGTAAGGTGGTATATACCAAGACTTGTGTGGCTTGTCACCAAGCACAAGGTCAAGGAATGGAAGGAGCTTTCCCTCCATTGGCTAAGTCCGACTTCCTCAATGCTGATGTGGATAGAGCTATTGATATTGTGCTACATGGAAAACAAGGAGAAGTTACTGTAAATGGTAAGAAATACAACAGTGTGATGACTCCTCAGCCACTTTCTGTACAAGAAGTAGCCGATGTGCTTACCTATGTATATAATACTTGGGATAATAGCAAGAAGGTAGTTACTCCTGAGATGGTTCAGAAAATTAAAAAATAATCTATAATAGGGGCGCATTTTTGCGCCCTTATTTTTAATCTTATAATTATGAAAAAACTATTCTTTGTATCCTCTTTTCTTTTCTTTCTACAAGCTATGGCACAGTCGCCAACACCTATGGTGGAGATCAAAGGAGGAACTTATATTCCTATGTACGGGGTTAAGGAAAAACAAAAGGAGACCAAGCCTGTGAAAGTCAATTCTTTTTACTTAGATGTATATCCTGTGACCAATGCCCAGTATAGAGATTTTTTGGAGAAAAACCCTCAGTGGCAGCGCTCTAAGATCAAGGGTATCTATGCACAGAAGAGTTACCTTTCGGCATGGAAAGGGGATTTAGATTTTTCTCCTTTGGACTCAGAGGCACCAGTTACCAATGTATCTTGGTTTGCGGCTAAGAAATATTGTGAGTGTCAGGGTAAGCGCCTCCCTACCACCGATGAATGGGAATATGTAGCCCAAGCCGATGAGACCTCCATCAATGCACGAGAAAAGAAAAGCTATTCAGACTATATTACTAACTGGCTACAGACTCCTCGTACCTATGAGAACAAAATAGGTAGTACCAAAAAGAACTATTGGGGGGTGTATGATATGTATGGGCTTGTATGGGAATGGGTAAGTGATTTTAATAGTGTATTCTTCTCAGGAGAAGCCCGTAAGGACAATTTTGGAGACGACGGACTTTTCTGTGGAGGTAGTGCGCTAAATGCTTCTGACCTTACTAACTATGGAGCTTTTATGCGCTATTCTCTTCGTGGAAGTCTTAAAGCAAGCTATACCACTAAAAACTTAGGGTTTAGATGCGCGAAGAATAAGTAGTCAGAGGGCAGTGGTCAGTAGTCAGAGGACAGTAGTCAGTAGACAGTGGTCAGAGGTCAGAGGTCAGTAGACAGTAGACAGTTCTAACCACTAACCACTAATCACTAAAAACTAACTACTAACCACTAAAAATTAAAAACTAGAAACTAACAACTAATAATGCAATTATGAAAAGGTTTTTTATCATGGCTTTAGGGGTATTATTGCTCCAAAGCTGCAAGAACAACACAACAGAGTCCTCAACAAAAGCAGAGGAGCTTAATCAGCCAGCAATGGCTACTACTGCTGAAGGTCAGCAGCAGGAGAATGCTAAACCCACTGAAATTTCAGATATATCTATCTATAATCTGCCAGAGACATGGACAACCCAAAATGGCAATGATGTGCAATGGAAAGACTTCAAAGGGAATGTATTGGTAGTGGTGATGATATACACCTCCTGTAAGGCGGCTTGTCCTATTCTTATCGCAGATATGCGTGATATACGCAAAACGGTAGATGCTTCCGATATGCCTCATAAGGAAAAGGTGAAGTATATCTTGGTAAGTATAGACCCTAAGGTGGATACTCCTGAACACCTTAAGAAATTTGCTCAAGAAAGCAATATGGATGATGACCAATGGGTATTCCTACGTTCCGATGAGGAAAAAACCCGCGAGTTTGCAGCTGTACTAGCGGTGAATTATAAGCAAATTTCCCCTGTAGATTTCTCTCATTCCAACATTATCAGTGTATTCAATGCTGAGGGTGAGCTAGCGGCACAACAAGAAGGTTTGGGTATAGACCGAACTAGTATCGTACAAGAGATAAGAAAACAACTTGAAAAAATAAATAACAAATAACTATTTTTGAGGGACAAAAAAGTAAAGATTAATCTTTAGAGATTGATTATAAATTCGTAATTTTGCCCGATTAAAATTATTTTATGGACTACGTAAGTGTTTTTGAAATGCTTAAGATAGGAGTAGGTCCTTCCAGCTCGCACACCTTGGGACCATGGCGTGCAGCAGAGGCCTTCCTAAAAGAACTTAGAGAAAGACAGGTTTTAGAAAAAGTACAAAAGGTGTGTGTAGACCTCTATGGCTCACTTTCTCTTACAGGAAAAGGACACGCTACAGACTTGGCCGCTATGTTAGGGCTAAGTGGTACCGATCCAGAGTATATCCCGATAGATAGTATCTCAACAATTATTGAGGCTATCAACAAAGATAAAAAATTGCACCTTGCAGGTTCTTTTTTCATAGATTTTGATCCTGAAAATCAGGTAGTTTTTAATAAAAAATTCTTGCCTTTCCATGCCAATGGTATCACTTTTACAGCTGAGGGAGAGGGAATGGAGACCTATGTTTCTACCTTTTATTCTATTGGGGGAGGCTTTATTGTCAAGGAAAAAACAGAAGATGATAAGGAGCAGACCACAGTAACAACTACTCATTTTCCTTATGAATTTGAATCAGCTAAGGAACTTTTAGCTCACTGCCAGCGAGAAGGGAAGAAGATATCCGAGATTATTTTTGAAGACGAGAAAGTTCTCCGTGACGAGGCTAAGATACATTCAGAGTTACTAAGGGTATGGCACACCATGGAAGAATGTGCCTATATAGGTTGTCATACCGAAGGAATTCTCCCTGGAGGGCTCAATGTAAGGCGTAGGGCTTATGATATTCATAAAAAGCTCTTGGGAGAAACACCTCAGTATGAAGGGCTTGATGCTTGGCTTGCAGCTATTAGGAATAAGAAGGTGGAGTTCCGCGAGATTCTTAAGTGGGTAACTTGTTTTTCTTTGGCCGTCAATGAAGTGAACGCCTCTTTAGGTCGTGTGGTAACAGCTCCTACCAATGGTAGTTCTGGAGTGATTCCTGCCGTATTGCTCTATTACTTAGCCATAGATAACCACCAAGGGGGGGACAAGGAGATAGAACAGTTCTTACTCACAGCAGGAGTCATAGGCAGCCTCTTTAAGAAAGGAGCCACTATCTCAGCTGCTATGGGAGGCTGTCAGGCTGAAATAGGGGTGTCTTCCGCTATGGCTGCGGCAGGCTTATGCGAACTTTGGGGAGGAACCCCTGAACAAGTGATGATAGCTGCCGAGATTGCTATGGAGCACCACTTGGGGCTTACCTGTGACCCAATAGGCGGCTTAGTGCAAATTCCTTGTATAGAACGCAATGCCATGGGAGCAGTGAAAGCTATCAATGCTGCAGAACTAGCCCTTGAGACCGATCCTAAGAATGCGAAAGTACCTTTGGATAAGGTGATTCAGACGATGTGGCAGACCGCTCTAGATATGAATACCAAGTACAAAGAAACTTCTGAAGCAGGACTTGCTGTAAATGTAAGTGTGGCCGATTGTTAAGATGACTAAGAGAGAGAAAGTACGCTTTATTTTGGAGAAGTTGGAGGAACTTTACCCTGACCCTCCTGTGCCACTGCATCACAAGGATCCCTATACATTGCTTATTGCTGTAATCCTCTCTGCCCAATGTACAGATGCGAGGGTGAATCAGATTACTCCTTTGCTCTTTGCCAAGGCAGATAATCCCTATGATATGATCAAGCTTACCGAGGAGGAGATACGAGAGATTATAAAGCCTGTGGGACTTTCTCCTATGAAGGCGCATGGTATCTATCATCTGTCTCATACCCTTATAGAGAAGTATGAGGGACAGGTGCCCCAATCCTTTGAAGCCTTGGAAGCACTTCCATCGGTAGGACATAAGACAGCCAGTGTAGTGATGAGTACGGCCTTTGGTGTGCCTGCTTTTCCAGTGGATACACATATACATCGCATGCTTTTTCGCTGGGGACTCTCCGATGGTTCTTCGGTTGTTCAAAGTGAGAAAGATGCAAAAAAGGCCTTTCCTAAGCGTAAATGGAATAAACTCCACTTACAAATCATCTACTATGCTAGAGAATATTCCTCTGCCCGTGGCTGGGATCTTGACAAAGATGTAATCACAAAGACAGTGAAGAGTGAAAAGTGATTAATGAAAAGTGACAGGTGATGAATAAAAGAGAGGAGGCTATCCGAAAAGGGTAGCCTCCTTTATTTATTAAAGAATGTGACTTATTAGGATTAGTTGTTATTAGCTATTCACTATTCATTTGTCACTAGTCGTTAGTCACTATTTTTTGTATTCCTCACGGAGTTTTTTAGCTGTTTCCACCATAGCGGATAGTGCCAATTTGGTTTCCTCCCAGTGGCGTGTTTTAAGACCACAGTCAGGGTTTACCCAAAGGTTACGGAAAGGTACTACTGCGATGGCTTTCTTCATAAGGTGGTACATTTCTTCCTCAGAAGGTACACGAGGGGAGTGGATGTCATATACACCAGGACCTATTTCATTAGGATATTTGAAGTCAGCAAATACATCCAAGAGTTCCATTTGTGAGCGAGAGCACTCTATGGTGATTACATCGGCATCCATATCTGCGATAGCCTCGATCATATCATTGAACTCAGAGTAACACATGTGTGTATGTATTTGGGTTTGGTCTTCCACACCAGAGGCGGAGATACGGAAAGCCTTGATAGCCCAATTAAAATAAGCTTGCCAATCAGCTTTACGTAGCGGTAAGCCCTCACGGATAGCAGGTTCGTCAATTTGGATAACTTTGATACCTGCTTTTTCAAGATCCACAACTTCATCACGAATAGCAAGAGCTATCTGAGTAGCTGTTTCAGAACGAGGTTGGTCATCACGAACGAAAGACCATTGTAGGATAGTTACAGGCCCTGTAAGCATACCTTTTACAGGAAGCTTGGTAAGGGACTGAGCATATTTGCTCCAACGAACAGTCATAGGTTTAGGGCGAGATACATCTCCGTAGATGATTGGAGGTTTCACGCAGCGAGAACCGTAGCTCTGTACCCAACCAAATTTGGAGAAGGTATAGCCACTGAGTAGCTCTCCGAAGTATTCCACCATGTCATTACGTTCGAACTCTCCATGTACGAGTACATCAATACCTGTTTGTTCTTGCCAATGGATAGATTCTTCAATTTCTTTCTCCAATTTTTTGTCATATTCTGCTTGAGATAGGGTGCCTTTGTTAAAGGAAGCTCTCCAAGAACGAACCTCAGGAGTTTGAGGGAAAGAACCAATGGTAGTGGTAGGGAATAGCGGTAAGTGTAGCGCTTCTTCTTGTAGCTTTTGGCGAGTAGCGAAAGCACTCTTACGTTTGCTATCTTGTTCAGTGATAGCCTTTACACGGGCTTTTACTTCAGGATTGTGGATAAGAGTAGAAGTCTTGCGGTTTTGGGCAGCCTTCTTGTTTTCCTCGAAGATAGCCTTTACCTCTGGGCTAAGATCATGACCTAAAGCAAGCGCCTTAAGGGTAGCGATTTCTTTTACTTTTTGTTTAGCAAAAGCAAGCCATTGTTTGATCTCAGGGGTAAGTACTTTCTCGTTGTTTTCAAGCTCCAAGTTACAAGGAGAGTGCAACAAGGAAGAAGAAGAGGCAATGTATATGCGATCGCTGCTAATCACTTCTTTTACCTTCTCAATGAGGGCAAGAGAGTGTTCAAAGTTGTTTTTCCAAATGTTACGTCCATCTACGATACCCAAAGAAAGTTTTTTATCCTTAGGAAGCGCTTTTAGTACGCTATCAAGTTGAGCTGCGGCACGTACTAGATCAATGTGTAGTACATCGAAAGGAAGAGATACAGCTAATTCTGTATTGTTTTCCAAGGCACCGAAGTAAGTGGTAAGGATAAATTCTGTGTGAGGGAATTTGGTCTTAAGAGCACTATATACTTTTTTGTAAGCTTCGGCAGCTCCCTTGGGCAGGTCAAGTACCAAATAAGGTTCATCTATCTGGATAGTCTTGGCACCTGCATCTACAAGGCTTTGTACGATCTCAATATATACAGGGAGTAATCGGTCAGCTAGTTCCAAGCGGTGGAAGCCAGCTTCTTTTTCTTTACCTAAGAGTAAGTAAGTGATAATTCCAAGGAGTACAGGCTTGGTTTCGAAGCCGTGTTTTTTAGCTAAGTTGTATTCTTGTAGAGGTTTATTTACCTTAATAGAAAAGGCTTGATTTTTAGTAAATTCAGGGACGATATAGTGGTAGTTGGTATCGAACCATTTGGTCATTTCAGAGGCAGTAACATCTATGCCATCTTTTTGGTAACCACGAGCGATAGCAAAGTATTGCTTTAGCTCAGAGAGGTTCTGTGTAGGGGCAAAACGTTCAGGAATTGCATTGATAGTAAAGGAGAAATCCAATACTTGGTCATACAACGAAAAATCATTAGAAGGGATAAGGTCAATACCCGCTTCTTTTTGTAAAGTCCAGTTATGTACACGGATTCTTTCCGCTACAGCGAGCAACTCTTCTTCACTAAGGTTTCCCTCCCAGAAGGCTTCGTTGGCTTTTTTCAGTTCGCGCTTCTCACCGATACGCGGATAGCCTAACACATTTGTTTTCATATTCACTTAATTTATTTCTTATGAGACTTAAAATAATTTCTTTTTACTTTCAGGGTGCAAAGATATAATATAAAATTCTAACAACCAAATTTTTTTTAAAAAAAAATTCTAATGAGATTGAGGGGATTGTTTATAAGGGAAACTTAAATTTTATAGGTTGTTTTTAGGAAGTGTTTTTGTTTGTGAATTATTGTAAATCAATTTGTTATATATAATATATTTATGTGTTCACTTTCGAAAGGAAGGTTCCTGTAAATTTATATCAATAATATTGTTTCTGAATATATGTTTTTTTAAAGGAAAAAATCCTGTAGATTGTTGTCTGTAATTCAAGACTTGAAAAAATTATGAGTTCTATTGCGTCTTAGAAGGTTAGAATTTTGATGTTTCATTATTGAGATCATAGGCTCTAAATCATAATGTTGAGTTTATTTTAAGGTGTGTTATTCCTTATTGATCTTCTTAGTGAAATCGGTAGGAGGTAGTTATTTATGGAATTTGTAACAATATTCTGTAAGTTGGTCTTATGAATTAAGAAATTTATGAACAGTTGTTGAAAGTTTTCAACAATTAATGTTGATAAACACCTCTTAAGATTAACAAATTATTATATGTATAGTGGTGAAAAATCACTAAATTTGCCACATTGAAAGCAACAATATAATACTAATTAGAAAATGAAGAAAGTCAAGTATTGGCTGAGTTTGTTAGTCTTTTTTATGATGATGACTCTCTCAGCGCAGACTATTACAGGTACAGTAATAGATGAGGAATTCAAGGAGCCTTTGTTAGGGGCTAATGTGCTTATAAAAGGTACTACTCATGGAGCTTCTACCGATGATAAAGGAAAGTTTACTCTTAAGACAACCCAAAAGAAGGGTATATTGGAGGTCTCTTTTATAGGTTTTAAGACTAAGGAGGTACCTTTTACCATTACCAAAGACAAAGTGGTACTCCAGATTAGCTTGTCTGCAGATGCGGAAGAGCTTACAGGGATAACAATTACGGGAAATACGCTTTTGGATGTAGCCAAGGAGCGTAAGACTCCTGTGGCGGTTTCTACTATACATGCCGCTGAGATTGTTAACAAATTAGGAAACCAAGAGTTTCCTGAGTTGCTCAAGAAAACGCCTTCAGTATATGCAACAAAGTCAGGTGGAGGCTATGGCGATTCCAAAATTAACATTCGTGGCTTTGGCAATGAGAACATAGCTGTGATGATCAATGGTATGCCTATCAATGATATGGAAAATGGTAGGGTATATTGGAGTAACTGGGCTGGGGTGTCCGATGTTACTTCTGCCATGCAGGTACAGAGAGGATTAGGTGCTTCTAAGCTTGCGATAGCTTCAGTAGGAGGTACTATAAATATAGTAACTCGTGCAGCAGATATGCCAGAGGGAGGTGTTGCATCGGCCACTTTAGCAAATGATGGTTTCTACAAAGGGTTGGCTGCTTATAATACAGGAAAGCAAGAGAATGGTTTCTCAGCTTCAGTATTACTTAGTCGTACCGCAGGAGCTACCTATGTGGATAGTTCGCAGTTTGAAAGTTATAATTACTTCTTGGCTTTAGGATATTCGCCTAATGATAAGCATGCACTTCAGTTCATGTTCACCGGAGCGCCCCAGTGGCACAACCAGCGCAGTAATTACATCTCTATTCAAGATTATTTAAAATATGGATCTAATGGAGAGCCTAACCGTCGTTATAACTCCGATTGGGGAAGCTATAAAGGAAAAGCGTTCAACTTCCGTCGCAATGTGTATCACAAGCCAGTGATGATGCTCAACTGGGATTGGGCGATTAATGATCGTTCCTCTTTGAGTACAGTAGTTTATGCTTCCTTTGGACGAGGTTCAGGTACTCGTGATGCAGGAGCAGCTTGGACAGGAGGTTTCTATAGAGATGGACGTCCTATTCCTTTGTATGCCAATAATTTTAGAACCAGTGATGGTCAGATAGATTTGGAACGTATTGTCAATTATAACCAAGGAGAAGATGTTTCTGTTCCAGGTCAGCCGGTAGCTACTCATGGAACTCCTTATGTAGCTAATGCAAGAAGAAGCGTTACCAACCCTAACAATAATAGGGATTATGGTGTAACAGAAGGATTTGCACGTAAAGCTTTGGTAAATTCTCATAATTGGTTTGGCTTTTTGACCAACTTCAATCATAAATTCACAGAACATATTTCATTCAGTGTAGGGCTTGATGGTCGTTATTACAAGGGTTACCACTATGAAATCCCTAGCAACCTCTTAGGATCTGAGTTCTATTCAGATGCTTCTAATAGAAATTTTTCTCAACCACGCAATATTGCTTATACTATCTCTGATAGGCCAAGTTTTAATCCTTTTGGTGGCAGTATAGACCCCTTGGATGCTCAAATCACTTATAGGAATGACGGAAATGTACGTTGGATAGGAACCTTTGGACAGATAGAATACGCAAGCAAAGATTTTTCTGCTTTTGCACAATGGTCAGGTTCTATGCAGTCGTTCCAGCGTATAGACCTCTTTATGAAACCAGGTACTCTTGCTCTTAGAGGTAAACCAGAGACGGCTATGCCTGAAACTACTTCCTATAAATCAATCCCTGGCTATAATGTGAAAGGAGGGGCTAATTATAATATAGATGAGAACTATAATGTATTTCTAAATATAGGTTATTACTCTCGTCAGCCTTTCTTTGATGCAGTGTATCCTAATTATAAAAACTTCCTTAATACAGGACTTACCAATGAGAAGATATTTGGTATAGAACTTGGCTATGGTTTCAGACAAGATAATATTGTAGCTAATGTGAATTTGTATCATACATCTTGGAGAGATCGCTATATACGCCGAGATGGTCAATGGGACGGAAATACACAATATTTTGTAGAACTACACGGAGTAGGGGAAGTGCACCAAGGGATAGAGCTAGATGCTTCTTATCGTATGAATAGGTATCTGAAGTTTGTAGGTATGTTCTCTGCAGGGGATTGGTACTACAAGGGAAGAACAAATGTACGTACATTCCTTTCAGCGGATAACTCTGAATATATCCTCTCTGGCAAACGTTCCTCAGAGTTTGATCTCAAATTGGATAATATTAAGGTAGGGGAGTCTGCCCATATGACAGCCAACCTTGGAGTAGATGTTACTCCTATCGAAAATCTTAATATTGATTTGAGTTGGCACTATGTTAATAGCCTTTATGCAAAAATGGATGTTACAGCTATGGTGAAAAATCCTAATCTTGATAGCCTTGAGCTTCCACAATATAGCCTTTTTGAGGGAGGAATTTCTTACAAATATCCTTTTGGAAAGAAACAGTCTATTACTGTTTTAGCTAATGTGAATAATATCTTGGATACCACTTATATAGCTGAATCCACTACTAACCAAGCCGTTGAAAATGACACTCCAGATACCTATAAAGGTATAGATGTGAGAAATAGAGTCTACTTTGGCTTTGGACGTACTTGGAATGTTGGATTGAAGTATCACTTCTAAGATGTATACAAAAATAAAAACTACCTCGAAAGAGGTAGTTTTTTGTTTTTGCATTAGGAAGAAGTCTAACTAAACCAAGACCTTATCTTACTTAAGATACCCTTAGGGAGTATATCTATCCCTAAGCCAAAATTACTATCTCCGATACGGTTGTAATCGTCCTTAAGCTCTTGGATCTTATCTAGTGTAATCTCTATGTTAGAGAGTGGATTATAGGAAATTTCCACTTTTCCAGAAGTTTTATCAATGGTTTTTTTGCTTGTATAAGTAAAATAATCATTACTCATATCCAATTCCTGAATGGTGTATTTTTCTTTGGTATCAATAGGCTTATCGGCATATAGCTCTATGATATAGTGTTCGCTGTCATAGTTATGCCAATAGCTGCTATCCTTATGACGGAAATCAATGAGATCTTTCTTAAGAACCGAATGATCAAAGTACATGAGAAACTCTCGCCCTTCCTTATTGGTAAAATAAGGTTTTATAATGGTAGCCTCATAGGCTATGGTTAGTTCGTTTTCCTCCTTATTATCGTTTTCTATTCTAATGCTAGCATCTTTGAAAATCTCACGGATATCCTGTTCACTTCTATCATTGATATAATTAAGGTTATAGAATAGGAAGCGGTTCCAGCCATCTATAAGTTCTTTTTTGTTAGTCTGCTTGAAATAGTTGCGCATATTATTAGCGCGATTGTAGCGATAGGTAGTATTGAGAGTGATCTTTCCCTTATCGCCATTTACAACTACTTTTACATGTTCATCAATGCAAGGTAGCTCAAAGAAAGAGGCCTTACGTACCTGCAGGCTTGCGTTTTCCTTGATTTCCATATAGTGGCAGAAGCTAAGTACTGTACGCTTTTCCAAGCGACCAAACTCGTTGCGAGAAGTAGCATCTACAAAATAATCCTCTGCGTTGTGTCGTATTTTTACGATTACGTGATTGAATGATAGGAGTGAGGGTAGGTAATACTTCAGATAAAAATCAGCGTTATAATTGACAAGGACGATAGAGGAATCTACTTCCAAGTAATCTAATATTGTCTTAAGCAGCACACACTTAGCCTTGCAATCGCCTTGCTTGTTCTGGAAAGTGATAGCAGGTTCTTGAGGCTTATGTCCGTTCATCTCGTCCGCATTGTAAGTATAATAGATATTATTCTGCACATACTCAATGGCGAATTGTATTTGCTCGTCTAGTGTAGGGAGTTTGTCTAACTTTTCCACTAAGTCAGGGGCAAATTGTTGTAGGTTAGACTGTTTTAGTACATCCTCATACAAGGGATAGATATAGTTTGAGAGGTCTTTCCAAGTGCTTTCAGTTGCAAAATCAATAAAAGGGAATATTTCTCTATTGGGATCGACAGGATTGATATAGTTGGTGTGAGAGATTTCAAGTACTTGTCCTTTTTCCAAATATTCGATGGGTTGCTCCATAGCATTCCCCTCGGTATCTCTGAAGAAAAACCGCTTATAGGCTACCTTTTTTTCTCGGTTATTGATGAATTTGTAGTGATATTTTCCATAAGCCCAATAAGTGTCTGGGGTTACGTAGATATGTTTTACAAAATCACGACGTACAAACTCTTTTTCAGAAAACACTTTTGTACGAGTATCTTCCAAGATCAAGATATCGTAGAGGCGAAGGTCACGGATGGAGACGTTTATTTTCTTAGACTTACTTAGTACACCTCCGTTACTATTGTTTTCATTGTCAAGGATTTTGATATTCGTATCGGGGAGCTTGTCAATATATTCTCCCTCGCGTATTACTGCAATACGATGAATCTCATAGCACTCATTTTCCTCCAAGACCATATCACTCATGGAGGCACGTTCCAAGTTTTCAGGTTGGGTAAGGGTATAAGCCATCAGGGCATAGTCAGCATTTTGTTGGTCATCTACATAGTAGTATTTGTTGAGTAAATAGCAGAAATCCCTTCCTTCCTCTATTTGTTCAGTAGAGAAAGGAGAATCTTCACACAGCTTGATAATCTGTTCGTTGGTTAGGGTATCTGCCCATTGCGGAGCAGCTTGTATCTTATACCCTTGTTCTATTTCCATATTTTAGTTTTTTATGTTTTAGTATAATCTCTTAAGTGTAGAAACACAAGTTCTGTATATAATTAGCAGTCTTTTTTCAAGTCTGCAATCGTTTTTTCAGGATCAGAGGCAGAGAAAACAAAATTTCCTGCCACAAGGACATCGGCACCTGCAGCTACTAATTTGGGAGCGTTTTCGGCATTGACTCCACCATCTACCTCTATTAAGGTTTTGGCATGAGTTTTGAGGATCAATTCTTTAGCTTGGGACACCTTTTTGTAGGTGTTTTCTATAAAGGATTGACCTCCGAAACCAGGATTGACACTCATAATAAGGAGCAAATCCACTTCAGTGATGATATCCTCCAGCACGCTAATAGGAGTGTGTGGATTTAGGGCAACTCCTGCCAGCATTCCTTCGTTTTTTATGGCTTGAAGGGAGCGATGCAGGTGAGTACAAGCTTCGTAATGCACCGATAGGGTATGGCTACCTAAGCGGGCAAACTCTGCTATGTATCTGTCAGGATCTACAATCATCAGGTGTACGTCCAAGGGTTTTTCGGCGTGCGCTTTAATAGCCTTGACCACAGGCATTCCATAGGAAATGTTGGGCACAAATAGCCCATCCATAATATCAATATGAAACCAATCCGCTTTGCTGCGATTGACCATTTCGATGTCTTTCTGTAAGTTGGCAAAATCTGCCGCTAATAGAGAAGGAGCAATAAGCATAATGAATATAAAAAAATAATATTTGCGTTTATAAGCTACAAAGATACGTTTTTTTTTAAGCAATCAAAATAAAATCGGAAAAAATGTCAGACAAACCACTCTGACATTTTTCTAAAGATAGCTGCTAGTGAATCTGCCATGTTTGCTAGATAAGAACATAAAGATTATGTTATTAAAAGAGTGAATGAGTTAAATGTGGTTATATTGTTGGTTTTTAGATTTAAAAACAGTTAACAAGATATAATTTGGAATGATTTTTGTTAATTGTATTTTCTTAGCGACATATGGCAAATTGAGGTAAAGATCATGTTGGAATGAATGAAAGGCATTAGTCGTGAGGCAAAAGAATTTCTCAGGCGAGTGAAGGAAGAGAAATTTCTATAGTATAATAGAAGAATTAATAACTAAGTAATTAATAATCAACCATTAACAATTGATCATTATAAATGAGACAGCTTAAAATCACCAAGCAGGTTACCAATAGGGAAACTGCCTCTTTGGATAAGTACTTACAAGAGATTGGTAAGGTAGATCTGATTTCTGCCGATGAGGAAGTGGAGCTTGCCCAACGTATTAAGGCAGGAGATAAGATAGCCCTCGAACGCCTCACTAAGGCCAATTTGCGTTTTGTAGTTTCTGTAGCTAAGCAATACCAAAACCAAGGACTTACTTTGCCTGACCTTATCAATGAGGGTAATATGGGGTTGATTAAGGCCGCCCAGCGTTTTGATGAGACACGTGGCTTTAAGTTCATCTCCTATGCAGTATGGTGGATTCGCCAATCTATCTTGCAGGCTTTGGCGGAGCAATCACGTATTGTGCGCTTGCCACTTAACAAAATAGGCTCTATCAATAAGATCAATAAGACTTATGCCTATTTGGAGCAGACTCATGAGCGTGTACCTTCAGCAGAGGAAATCGCTAAGGAATTGGATATGTCGGTCAATGATGTGAAAGAATCCATGAAGAACTCAGGAAGGCATATCTCCATGGATGCGCCACTAGTAGAAGGGGAGGATTCCAACCTATATGATGTGTTACGCAGTGGAGAGTCACCCAATCCTGATAAGGAACTCATGCATGAATCACTCAAAACAGAGATAGAGCGTGCTCTTGAGACCCTCACCCCACGAGAGGCTGATGTGATACGTCTCTACTTCGGGCTTGGGGAAAATTATCCTATGACGCTTGAGGAAATCGGGGAGACCTTTGAGCTTACCCGTGAACGCGTACGACAGATTAAAGAGAAAGCGATTCGCCGACTTAAGCACACTTCAAGAAGTAAAATCCTTAAAACTTATTTAGGATAATACCAATAGGGGTTAGCAGTTGTCTAACCCCTAAAATCTATCTTCTAAAGAATGAAAAAAGAAAAGAAACCTCTCTTATTAGAAAATATTACCATTACCGATGCAGGAGCCAAGGGGAAAAGCATTGCACATGCTCCCGATGGACGTGTTATCTTTGTTGAAAATGCTGTTCCTGAAGATGTAGTAGATATACAGGTTACTAAGAAAAAAAAGGCCTTCTATGAGGGAATTGCTGTGAAGTTTCATCAGTATTCATCAAAGAGGGAAACGCCCGTGTGTGAGCACTTTACTTATTGTGGCGGTTGCCAATGGCAGCACATGAACTACCAAAGCCAACTCTTCTATAAACAGCAGGAGGTGGTCAATAACCTCAAGCGCTTGGGAGGGATTATCCCAGAAGAGACCTTGCCTATTTTGGGATGTGAAAAGCCGTATTTCTATCGTAATAAAATAGAATTTTCTTTCAGTGAGACCCGATGGCTTACCCCTGATGAGATTGCATCTAAAGAGACTATTGATAGTCGTAATGGCTTGGGCTTCCATATTGCAGGAGCTTGGGATAAGGTGTTAGATATCCATAAGTGTCACCTCCAACAAGATCCCTCCAATGCTATTCGCAATACGCTAAAGGCCTATGCACTTTCTCAAGGATATACTTTTTACAATCCTAGAAACCATACAGGTTGGTTACGTACCATTATGATACGTATCACCTCATTGGGCGAGCTTATGTTGGTTATTCAGTTCTTAGAGGAGCGAAAGGAAGATAGAGAGCAATTATTAGGCTATTTGCTGGAACAATTTCGACAAATTACATCTCTGCAATATATCATCAACAATAAGCCTAATGATACTATTTATGACCAAGAAGTAATATGTTATCATGGGCGTGACTTTATCTATGAGGAAATGGAAGGGCTTCATTTCAAGATTAATGCTAAGTCATTTTTTCAGACTAATTCCTCACAGGCTTACGAACTTTACAAGGTTACACGTGATTTTGCAGCACTGACAGGGGAGGAGCTAGTGTATGACCTCTATACGGGTACAGGTACCATAGCCCAATTTGTGGCTAAAAAGGCGAAGAAGGTTATAGGAGTGGAGGCTGTACCTGAGGCCATAGCCGATGCTAAGGAGAATGCACGTAATAACCAGATAGATAATGTGGAATTCTTTGTAGGGGATATGAAAAATATCTTCAATGAGGACTTTATCGCCACACATGGTATCCCTGATGTAATTATCACTGACCCTCCTCGCGACGGTATGCACAAGGATGTAGTGGCTCAGATTCTTAGGATTGCTCCCCGAAGAATTGTTTATGTCAGCTGCAATAGTGCTACCCAAGCTAGAGACTTAGCTCTGATGGAGGCTATGTATCGAGTGGTTAAAATACGTCCTGTAGATATGTTCCCTCAAACGTATCATATCGAAAATGTAGCCCTTTTGGAGTTGAAAGAAGGGTTATAATTCATTCTTGATAGAGAGAAGTTCTTCTTTGATAGCTTTGAGCCTTTCTATGATCTCCAAGGTAGAGAGTAGTTGTTTAGGTTTGTTTTTGAGTTTAGCTTTTGCCCCCTCAAGGGTATAGCCCTCTTCCTCTACCAAGTGATATACTAGGCGAAAGTTTTCTATATCTTTTTGGGTATATTGGCGATTACCTGCCATGCTTTTTGAAGGGGAAAGGAAGTCGAATTCCTTTTCCCAAAAGCGAATTTTGGAGGTGTTCACATGGAAAGCTTCTGCCAATTCGCCTATGGAGTAGTAGCGTTTTTTGTTAGGGACTTCCATTAGTCTAAGGATTGGTTGCCTTGAGTAGATTTCTTAAGCATTTCAGCATATTCTTCGGCTGAGAGGCTGCCATAGTAGAAATTGATAGGGTTGAGGTGTTCACCGTTTTTCTTTACTTCGTAATGTAGGTGAGGAGCCTCGGATCGGCCTGTGCTACCTACAAAACCTATCACATCTCCACGTTTTACTTTTTGACCAGGACGGACGTTATATTGGCTTAGGTGACCATAGAGCGTTTCGTAGCCATAACCATGGTCTATACGGATATGTTCGCCATAGCCAGAGGAATTGTTGTCAGCACGGGTTACTACTCCGTCGCCTGTAGCATAGACAGAGGTGCCTGTAGGGGCTGAAAAGTCCATGCCATAGTGGAATTTTCTTACTTTTGTAAAGGGGTCAGTACGGAAGCCATAGCCCGATGCCATGCGCTTGAGATCCTTATTTTGCACCGGTTGAATAGCAGGAAGGGATTGCAAGAGTTTTTCTTTTTCTTTCGCCAAGGCTACAATATCATCTAGAGATTTGGATTGTATAGCCAGCTGTTTTTCCAAGGATTCCAAGTGCTTGGTCATCTCAATAAGCATTTCCGAGTTGCTGTATTTCTCTAAGTATTCGTATCGGTTGACCCCACCAAATCCACTTTTTCGCTGAGCATCGGGGATAGGAGTCATTTCAAAATAAGTACGGTAGAGGGTGTTGTCCCTATCGGCAATACGGTCAAGTACCTCTTCCATTCGTTTCATCTTATCGTCAAGAATAGCGAATTGTATTTCATTTTCCTTTAACTCTCGCCTAAGGGAAAGCTCTTTAGGCGTCTGCATGAAGTTGATGTTATAAAAGATTACCACTATAATCAAGGCAAAGAGAAAAGAAGAAAACAAGAAGAAAAACATATACTTAATACGCCTCTTTCGGTTATTAATCTGTTTGAAAGAGAGTGTTTCAGAGTCGTAATAGTATTTGACTTTTGCCATAAATGATGCTTTTTAATCTAGTATATGTTGTTTATGCGTGGCAAAGATACAAAATTCATATCAAAAGAAAAAGAAAATTAACGTACTAATTAGCTGATGAGCCGATGAGCCAATGAGCCAATGAGCTGATGAGCCAATGAGTCAATGAGCTGATGAGTCAATGAGCTAATCGGCAAATCGGCAAAATCGGCAAATCGACAAATTGGCAAATCAACAAATTTTCATTACTTTTGCACTTTATTTCGTTATGATGAAAATATTCTCTTACAATGTAAATGGGATTCGTGCGGCTATGACCAAAGGCTTTGTAGAATGGCTTACAGCAGCAAACCCCGATGTAATTTGTCTACAAGAAATTAAGGCTCTTGAAAGCCAAATAGACCTGACAGCCATAGAGGCGGCAGGCTATCCTTATCATTATTTTCACTCAGCTGAAAAGAAAGGATACAGCGGGGTGGCGATTCTCTCCAAAACAAAACCTAAGCATGTAGAAGTGGGAGCCAGCATAGACTATATGGATAAGGAAGGACGTATCCTACGTGCTGATTATGAGGATTTTTCAGTGATGAGTCTTTACCTGCCTTCGGGGACGAATATAGACCGACTTGATCATAAGTTGCAGTTTATGGCTGATTTTCAAGAGTATATCAATAAGCTCAAACAATCCTATCCAAACCTCATCATCTGTGGGGATTATAATATTTGTCATGAGGCTATTGATATTCATGATCCTGTGCGCAATGCTAATGTATCAGGATTCCTTCCTGTGGAACGCAAATGGCTGGACAATTTCCTTAAGAGTGGTTTTATTGATAGCTTTCGCTTCTTTAATAAGGAACCGCATAACTATTCATGGTGGAGCTACCGAGCTAATGCCCGTAACAATAATAAAGGATGGCGTATTGACTACTGCTTGGTGGCACAACCTTTGGAGTCTCGCTTGGTGAGAGCGGCTATTCTTCCAGAGGCTAAGCACAGTGATCATTGTCCTATCTTAGTTGAAATAAAATCAGCTGATGAAAAATAAAGCTTCTGCACACCTTTTGGTGATCCGACTTTCAGCTATGGGCGATGTGGCTATCAGTTTGCCAGTGCTCAATGCTCTTACAGCTCAATACCCAGAGCTAAGGATTACAGTACTTACTCGACCGCTATTTGCTCCCCTCTTTGCACATCTTCCCCATACCCATGTGTTTCCAATAGATGTGAAGGGAGCACACAAAGGGATAAGGGGACTTTATCGTTTGTTTAGGGCTTTGAGAAAGGAGGGAATTACCCAAGTAGCAGATTTGCATAATGTGCTGAGAACAAATATTTTAAAGTTGTTTTTCTCTTTTACTTCCGTACCTTTTAAGCAGATAGACAAGGGCAGACAAGAGAAAAAGGCACTTACCCGTGCTAAAAATAAGGTTTTTGCGCCTCTGTTACCTTCTTATAAGAGATATGCTGCCGTATTTGAACGCTTGGGGTATCCTATTTCGTGGGATAAGGATTATTTTTCACCTAAGCCTATGCTTAGTGAACCACTCAAGGTATTGATGAGTACAGATGTAAATATAGGTATCGCTCCTTTTGCTTCTCATAAAGGGAAAGAATATCCTTTTGAGCAGATGAAAGAGGTTATAACGGCACTTTCTCAGCGTTATCCTAAGGCGAAATTATTCGTTTTTGGTGGAGGAGAAAGAGAAAAGAAGTTAGTTAGTACTTTGCCCACTTATTCCAATGTAGAGCCTATGGTAGGCCGTCTTTCTTTTGCTCATGAGTTGGCACTGATAAGCCATTTAGATCTTATGCTTGCTATGGATAGTGGTAATGCTCATTTGGCTGCTAATTATGGGGTGCCTACCCTTACTCTATGGGGAGTAACACACCCTTATGCAGGTTTTGCTCCTTATGGACAAAGCGAGGAAAATTGCTTGGTGGCGGATAGGAACCAATATCCCTTAGTACCTACTTCGGTTTTTGGAAATAAATATCCTGAAGGCTATGAAAAATCCATAACAACTATTTCTTTACAAGATATTTTACGTAAGATAGCTACTATTTTAGAAAAATAAATTAGTATCTTTTCGAACTTTTTTTATACTTTTGCTCGATAAAAAACGCTTTTATACTATTATGATACATTTTTTTTATGAGCTTCCTTTTGAATTACCTCAGGAAGAAGCTGATTTCCGTCGTTGGGTGCAACTTATCATTGCTTCTGAACGCAAAAAGGAAGGGGATATCAACTATATCTTTTGTGATGATACCTACTTGCACAAGATCAATGTAGATTATTTGCAGCATGATACCCTTACGGACATCATTACTTTTGACTATGGTAAGGATAATTTGCTCTCAAGTGATATCTATATCTCTATAGATCGTGTGCGGGAGAATGCTCAGTCCTATGGGGTGGACTTCTCTACAGAACTGCTTAGGGTAATGGCACATGGTATATTGCACTTATGTGGTTATAAGGACAAAACTGAGGAAGAATCCCAGAAAATGCGAGAGAAAGAAGAAGAGAAAATGACTCTTTTCTTAAAATAGAAAAAACCTTTGAGTCTTAAGAGACTCAAAGGTTTTTCTTCTGTTGGGGAGAGGAATTAGTCCTTCATACGTTCCACATAGGTACCTTTCTCAGTTTCTACTTTGATACGGTCACCTTCGTTGATAAAGAGTGGTACATTCACTATAGCACCTGTCTCTACCGTAGCAGGCTTAGTGGCATTGGTAGCCGTGTTTCCTTTTACCCCTGGCTCTACATGAGTTACTGTAAGAATCACATTGGCAGGCATTTCCACTGAAAGAGGTGTTTCATCTTCGGCATTGAAAATAATCATCACCACTTCCCCTTCTTTGAGTAAGTCTGGATAGTCCAACATATCACGGCGGATATGTACTTGGTTAAAGTCCTCTACGTTCATAAACACAAGCTCTTCGCCCTCTGGGTAGAGATATTGGAAAGAACGAGTCTCTACACGCACATCGTCTATCTTATGTCCTGCAGAAAAAGTGTTGTCAATGGTTTTCCCTGTAGTAACACTCTTGAGTTTTGTTCTCACAAAAGCAGGCCCTTTACCAGGCTTTACATGGAGAAATTCAATGATTTTGTAAATGTCATGATTGAAACGGATACATAATCCTTTTTTAATATCAGCTGTACTTGCCATATTTATTGAATATATTTAATATTTATTGTTTAATAATTTATTTGAGACTTCCTACCATATCCTCAGGACGTACCCAAGCATCGAATTCCTCAGGGGTTACATAGCCCAAGCGGATAGCTTCTTCGCGAAGGGTAGTGCCATTCTTATGAGCCGTATTAGCGATTTCGGCCGCCTTGTAGTAGCCTATTTTGGTGTTAAGAGCGGTAACGAGCATAAGACTATTATTGACCAATTCTTTGATACGAGCATAGTTAGGCTCAATACCTGAAGCGCAGTGCTCTTCAAAACTTACAGCTGCATCTCCGATAAGGCGTGCAGATTGTAGGAAGTTAGCACAGATCACAGGCTTGAATACATTTAGTTCGTAGTGTCCTTGAGTAGCCCCTACACTGATGGCTACATCATTACCCATTACTTGGGCTGCCACCATGGTAACAGCTTCACACTGAGTAGGGTTCACTTTTCCAGGCATGATAGAGCTACCTGGTTCATTGGCAGGAATCAAGATTTCCCCGATACCACTACGAGGACCAGACGCCATAAGGCGTATGTCATTAGCGATTTTGTTAAGTGATACTGCGATTTGCTTAAGCGCTCCGTGGGATTCTACCATAGCATCATGAGCAGCCAAGGCTTCAAACTTATTTTGAGCAGTTACAAAAGGAAGACCCGTGAATTGAGCTATATACTTGGCAACCAATACATCATATCCTTTAGGCGTGTTGATCCCTGTTCCTACTGCAGTACCTCCTAGGGCTAATTCGCTAAGATGCGCAAGGGTGTTTTTTAGCGCCTTAATACCATGTTCTAACTGAGACACATAACCAGAAAATTCTTGACCTAAGGTAAGGGGAGTGGCATCCATAAGGTGAGTACGTCCTATTTTTACCACATCTTTGAAAGCTTCTGATTTTTTCTGTAATGTATTTTTAAGTTTTTCAAGACCAGGAATAGTTGTTTCCACAACCACTTTATAGGCTGCAATATGCATTCCTGTAGGGAAAGTGTCATTGGATGATTGTGATTTATTCACATCATCATTAGGTTGTAGGACTTTTTCTCCTTCTCCTATTTTTCTTCCTGCTAAGAGTTGAGCACGATTGGCAATGACCTCATTCACGTTCATATTGGATTGAGTCCCAGATCCTGTTTGCCAAATTACCAAAGGAAATTGGTCATCCAATTTGCCTTCTAAGATCTCATCACATACTTTTGCTATCAAGTCTCGTTTTTCTTGAGAAAGTACGCCCAATTCGCAATTGGCATAAGCGGCCGCTTTCTTAAGGTAGGCAAAGCCATAGATAACTTCCTTAGGCATAGAAGCAGGCGCCCCTATTTTGAAGTTGTTACGAGAACGTTCTGTTTGCGCTCCCCAAAGCTTGTCAGCGGGGACCTTTACTTCACCCATGGTGTCTTTTTCAATACGATATTCCATTGGTATATAGTTTTAATGATTTTTTCAGAGGATAAAAAAGTATCACTTTTTGATGACACAAAAGTATATTTTTTTTCTTAGACTACCAAATTTTTTTCTAAAGGTTTGTAGGGTATTTTTAGATACATAATTCAAAAATAGAAGATTAATGGAAGTAAATTGCAACAGCACAATCCCACAGATATAGAAAATCTGTGGAATCTGTGAAAATCATAGGGAGCTTTTGTTATATCAAACTTACGTTAACTTAGGATGGTAATTAATGATAGTTTTGTTATAGTGAGAATAGGATAACCTAAAACAATGTACTAAGAAATCTTACCTATATATAATATGGTATATAGTTTGAGAAAATATAGTGCCACAATAATTATTTAATTTGTAGGAATTTCTAAGAGATGAATTCTTGTAAATAAAAGGGGAAGTATTATTTTGTTAGGATACCTAATATATCAAAGAATCATCAGAAGAAATTAGCTTGGTTGCGACTCTATTTAGATTGAAAAAAAAATATCTTAATTGTTGATAACTTTTTATCACGAAAATCAAAAAATATAATATCTTTGCGCCCAAATTTATCCTATTAAAAAATAAAAGATGATAAAGAAAATTAAGAAACCACTATTTATTAATTTATTAATTCTTGTTTTGTTTTTTTCCTCAGGGAGATTGCTTGCACAGAGTTGTGATTCAAATATACAGAAGGCTCTGGAGCAAACGCGTATTACTACTTTTGAGAAAATTACTCAGGGAACGGTGGGTGAGTTTGTTGTTCGCTATCCTTTAGCGGGTACTACTTATACCCTTACCGATCAGTCGGGTGCTGTCTATAGTAAGACTTATACAGGTACTCCAGTGGAAATTACTCTTCGTATCCCTATAGGAGTAGTAAATACAACTCGTAGGTTCTCTCTTAAGGTACAGAATGGAGCTTGTTCCTATGAAACAGGATTTGACTATACCATTACTCCACAAACTACACTTGCACTATCAATAAGAGTAGAGCAAGAATGGTGCTTACGAGGAGGAGGAATCTTTTTCAAGCTTATAGGCACAGGAGCTAATGAAGCAAATTATAATTTCTTTATCAAGAAAAGTACAGATGCAAATTATGATCGCTCTAAACACATCTCACCTGCCAGTGGATTACAAGCCATTGCAGCAGGGAAGTATGATATTCTAGCTGAACATAAGACTGATCCTACTCAAAAAATAGAAGTACAAAACATAGAAGTGAAATTAGCTCTGGAGGATACAGAGTATACAGTCTTGTATGTACCTTCAGTATGTCCTGGACATAATGGAAATATACAAGTAAATGTAACCAAAGGTAAGTATCCTCTTTATTTTACATTGCTCAAAGCTGATGATACAGCCTATAGTACTGCTACTACTCGTCAAACATCTAATATTTTTACCAATATTCCCGTAGGTAACTATAAGGTAAGAGTAGAAGACTATTGTGCCATAGGAGGAGGGAATGCTCAGCAGCCTAAACCTGTTACTGTTAAGAACTACAATTTTACCATTAATAGAATGGAAAATTTATCAGCTTGGGAGTATGGTTGTCGTTATGTGAGTTTTGATCGTTTGTTCTTTGAGATAGATAATCTTAAAGAAATATTGGATGCGGATGCATTTCCTTATCCATTTACAATCAATGTAACTTTTCAATCTCCAACAAATCGTACCTATGCTAAGACTTATGTTATTAATAATCGCAGAGAGTTGGAGACTATTTTTGCAATATCTCAACGCAATGGAGTAGAAACGTTTCTCTATACTCGTAACTATATACGAGAAAACTATCCTGTAGAATATGGTGTGTGGAAGATAAATTCACAACTCATATCTTGTGGTACCACAAAAAATATTCCAGAAAAACAGGCTACAGTAGATGATCCTTTTGATGCAATAAATGTAACATTAAATAATATAACGGTAGGAAATTCTTGTAATTCAGTAGCAATTGTAAGGAATACTGTATATTCTACTGCTTCCACTAGAGATACTAATATCCCTGTCTACTTTGTTTTAGAGAATTATCCTTCAGGCTTCATTCCTGAAGCTGCTGGTTTCTATAAAATTACCAGTGCTAATCCTTCTTTGAATAATAAATATGCTAAAAGGTTAGATGGTAATGATTCTAATCTTGTAGATCCACAATTCCTTACTGCAGGACAGCAATTTACTTTCAAAATGGTTTATGAAAACTGTGATAGGGTAAAAACAAAAACCGTGATAATTCCAGCAAGTAGTGCTATTCCTTCTGGGATATATCCTCATCCAGCAGGGACTTGTAAGGGAGTAAGTGCCTCTGGTACTGATTATGCAACATTGGTAATTGAGCAACGTACAGGTAGTCCTATTACTCAAATGGTGCTTAAGGCTACCACTGCAGATACGTCAAAGCTTCCTGCAGGGATGACCTTACCTTATATAATAAAGGATAGTGAGCGTATAACAGATAAATATTGGATGGTAAGGGATTTACCTAAAGGTAAATATACCATAGAACATACCAATGCTTGTGGAGTAACTGCAAGTCAGGAGTATGAATTGGCAGGAGAAACCTATAACATCAGTTGGGTAGAAGGGTGTACACCTAAACTAAACTTTATCTATACGACTACTCAAATGAAAGATTATACTTCTTTCTTGATTGAACGTTATAATGATGAGAACGGACAATGGGAAAGAGTAGAGCTGTTCACTCCTAGTAATAATGCACCTTATCAATATGAGATAACAGGTAATACAAGAGGAAAATTCCGTTTGGCTTATTTTGTTTCAGCTACTTCTGGTTTTATGAGACAAGGAGTAAGCTATGATTGTAAGCAGGTGATTTCTGAGAAGGAATTTAGAGGAACAATGCTTGAACCAAAAGTATATGGTTTTGGTTGTAACAATAATAAATATCAAGTAGCAGTACGACCACGTGGAGGAATTCCTCCATACACTTACAAGCTTGTTTCGAAAGTAGTAGCGGGAGTGACAACCCCTCTTAATATAGCGTCCGATGACGAAAACTTCTTCCTCAATATAGATGGTTCTGATAGTGAGGCTCGCTATGTATTTCAGGTAGAAGATTCTTGTAGAGAAGCTAGAACTGTGGACTATAAAGTGTCTAACTTTATTCCTCCTAAACTCGAGACAGAACAAGAGTTTTATTGTACAGGACAAAGAGCTAAGCTTTCTATTCCTCAACTTGGAACTAAGGTCAAAATAGAGTGGTATCGTTCTGATAATCCTTTACATGTATTAGGAAGAAATAATGAATATGTCATAGATTCTTTAACAGAGGATGATTTTACATATACTTATGGAGTAAGGCTTATAGGACAGTTCTCTGGTGATGTAAATGTATGTATTGCTGGGGCTAACCTGCAATCTTATAAGTTCAAGCGTAAGGTAGTTTCTATACCTAAATTTACTATGCCTGCTAATACTCCTGTAAGGAAGTGTGTGGATGGTAGTATTGCTAATGAAACTTTTGATTTGAACAGCTTGTTTAACAAACCAGCTGCTCTTACAACTTATCTAGCAGCTAATCCTTCTGTTATAACCAAAATACGAGATAAAGCAGGTGTTGTAAGTGTACCTAATGATGGAATTGTAAATATTAATTCGATAGACTTCCTTAGTAGAACAATCACTTTTGTATATAGTGTACTGAATGCTTGTGGTGATAGGATATTAGAAGTAGAGAATACTCTTACAGTAGCTCCTGTTGTGTCTTATTACACAAATACAACAGTAAATATCTGTAAAGTAGCACCTACATATAAAGATATAAAAGAATATATCTTAGCTAATAATTCAAGTGTAAGATCGGCTAATGTAGGCTTTGATTGGTATGAGAATCTAGCGGATGCTAATGCAGAAAATAATAAAAAGTCAGAGACAAGTTCCTTGGGGACACTTACAGAAGGAACTCCTAAGACAGTATATTTACGATATACAAAATCAGGTTTTTGTAATGGTAAAGTCCTTGCTATTCAGGTAAATAAAGTTTCTACTGCAGCTCTTCCAGCAAAGAGCTTAGGGACTATTTGTGCACTAAATGTACTTCAGCTCAAAAAGCTGATAGATCCTAATGATTTTGCTAAAATTTTTATTTATCAAAATAACACTGTGTTACCAGATAACTATCAGCTTACAAGTGATAGTAATATTACCTATACTAAGCAGGTGAGTGATAATTGTCAAACAGCTAAAGCAAATGTTACCTTCACTGCTAAAGCTGTTACACAAGTAGAGGCTAAAACACTCTCTCTTTGTACAAGTTTGGATAATCGAGGAAATGCCTATGTAACTCATGAACAAGTCAAAGCTAAGATAAGGGAATCTTATCCTAATGCAGAAGCCAATGGTATAAAATTATATATAAAGGATGATTATTCAGAACGATATAGTGAATATACGCCAAATGAATTTTTTGTTTATCAACCTTTATATTATACTGTAACAGAAACAGGAAAATGTGAATCAGCTCCTAAGCAATTAAATTTTTCTGCTTCAACTGATGTTACTCCAGCAGCTCCTATTAGTGTTTCTCTTTGTGAAAACACTACCGTGGCTGACTTATTGGCTAAAATAACAGGAAACAATAAGAAAGTATATAAAGATGGAGTGCTACAAACTGCTACAGATCCTATTGATTGGGATATGGCGGATAAGTACCAATATACTTTGGAAAATGCTGGAAAATGTCCTAGCCTTCAAGCAATTATTACCTTAACTAAATCAACTAATGTAACCCCTGCACCAACTAAAGTAGTATCTTTCTGTTCAACAACACCTAAAGTTGTTGATTTGCGTACAGCTATAGGGGATAGTACAGCTAAGATTTATCTTAAGAATGGTAATCGTTATGACCAGCAACCAGATACAGCATTTATCAATACAGCGCTTACCTATTATTATACTATTGAGCAAGCAGGTAAGTGTATCAGTCCGAAAGGACTTATTGCCTATAGCATAGGAACTGCACCACAACCTGGAGGGTTCAATAAAATAGAAACCTGTCCTACTACTGTGGGTCAGATCCGTGCAGCCATAAGAGCGGCTGAATCAACTCGTGTTTCAGATGAACTTAAAATATATGAGGGAACTGTAGATCCACCTACTTCGGCACCTTTGGCTGATAATACTCCGATCACAGCTACCCAATATAGCTATACCTATACGCCAACAGGAGGATGTCCTTCTCCAATTCGCATTGTAGATATAACCAAACCTAATGCACCTACTGTAGCACAAACTACACAAATAGTTTGTGGTGCTACTGCTACTGTGGCTAATTTACAACCACAAGGACCTAATATTCGTTGGTATCAATCAGCTACAGGAGGGACATCTTTGGCAGCTAATACTATTCTTACTGTTGGAGACTACTATGTGGCACAAACTAATGCTGGAGGAACCTGTGAAAGTACAAGGGTGAAAGTGACTGTACAACAAGGTACAGGAGGTAATGAAACGCTGAACTTCCAATCTACGAACAATTCGCTTAATTGTATCTCTACAGGGCAGTTGCGTTTCCAAATACAGAATGCTCAAACAGGTAAGTCTTACAGAGTACAGCTTACCGAGTACCCAACAGGCTATACTGGAGCTACTGAATTCACAATCACAGAGAGTGACAAAGAAGGAACAACTCTTTTTGTGAAGCCTACAGACTATAATATGCCGGCGGGTAATTATAAGGCGCGCCTTATTACTTGTAATGTAGCTAATGGGCAACCTGTACCTGCAACGATTGCTCGTATGCAGCGTGATTTCCCAGCACCTGATAGGTCTAATAATGATTTTGGTAATGATCAAGCATACAGAGATATCCAAAATGGAGGACAAGCCAGTTGTGATTATTTAGATATTCGTTATAGTAACAATACCAACTCACCATTCTATAAGTATTTCAATACGCCTGAGTTAGTACGACTATATGAATATACGGCTTATTCTGACAAAGACTTACAGGAGCACTATGGAGGTAACCCTAATGATGCACGTATAGTGTGGCGTGATCTTTTCACTGTGCCAGCAGGTACGTCCTCTGCTATAAATAATGTAATATACTATGATTTGCGAGTGCATAATCGTACCTATAACGACTTAAAAGGAGACACATCTAAACATCCTAAGTTCTATTTCCGTATCAAAGGACATAACAGCTGTAATAACCAAGCAACTCCGATGCTCGTGGGTAGAATGAGCTTTATGAATACAGGTATTGTCTTTGGAGGTACTTGCCAGTCGCCAGAGATGTCAGTAACTGCCGAGAACCAAATGGTGTGTTATCCTGTAAGTTATGAAATAAAAGATACAACTACAGGGCAAAAGGTAGGTGAGGGACAAATCACCTATGCTACTGAGAGAAAGAATGTTACTACATTGAGTAATGGACAACCTTTCAAGAGAGATCGCCGTTACCAAGTAATTTTCACCTCTCGAGATGGACAAACACAGACACAAACTAATAGTTTTGATGATTTTTATAGCTTAATACGTCCTGGAGGAGAATATATTCCTCAAACAAGATGCTTTGGAAGTAATGAAGCACCTAAGGGAAATATACAAGTGTACCATAGGGTGAACCAGTCAGGAACTATGTATTCTATGAATGGTTTCAAAGTTACCTTGTTGCAAGCGCCTCCTGGATATACAGATGAACCAGGTAAATTGAGACTCAATGTGCCTGTTACTATCCAATATACAGATCCTAATAAGCGGGCAACTAACATTATGGCAACTTCTCGTCAAGATGATATGACCCAAATGTTTACTTTGCCTGAGGGTACCTATAAGATTAAAGTAGAAGATACTTGTGGAAATGTAACCTATGTATATAGTGGTAGAAATTCCGCTAAGCAAGAATTTGATTTGGTGCAGCCACCTTATCAAGAGAAAGCATTGACTCCTGCAACAGAAACTGAATGTACTAAAGTAAAGGTATATCCTTTCAGAGGAAATGCTAATTTTGATTGGCTTAAGGTAAATAATCAAAATAGAAAAATTTATGTATACCTATTCAGACGTCCTAATGGTATAACTGATAGAGATGTAACAGTAAGTGGCAACTTATCCGATGTCGTAGGAGGTAAGACCTATATCAAAGCGGTATATGACCCAGCTAATCCTGCTTCGGCTGACCAGTATTTCTCCTTACCTAGAAACCAAAATTCTGAAGGTAGTTATACCTTTATATATGGTGCAAGAATAGGTGTAGGAGGTAGAGAAGAACAAGATCTAATTAAGTATATAAGTACTGGTGGTACAGAAGGTTGTGCACGTACTTTTGATATAAGTGTAGATGATGTACTTCTTAACTTTGATAGAAATGGCTATATAGGCTATAAGTGTGAGAACAATACAGGTAAAATTGTGGTAAAAGCCATCAATGGTATAGGTGGTTCTGGTACTTATAAATATGATCTGTATGATGTAAAGAATGGTACACTTATCGCTACCCAAACGGCTGCCAAGGGAGTGGAAGTAACCTTTACAAACTTAGGTACTTTCGCACCAGGACAGAACTCTCGTTGGGTGAGAATTACTGATTCGGCTTGTGCTTCAGAACCTGTATGGCGTCAGTTGCCTATAGCAGATGCTTCTCAAGCAAATCTTCTATTGAAGAATCCGCTGAATACAGCTTATTGTGAAGGGGCAGCTCTTACTATAGAATTGAGATCTATAGGAGCGACCAAGTATGTTTGGACATTGCCTAATGGTACGACCCAAGAGACTACATTGCCTAAGTTAGAGATCAACTCTCTACAAGCTGCTCATTCAGGTACTTACTCTGTCAAGGCAGAAGGACTTACCTGTGGAGCCAATGTACTTACTTTTAACTATAATATAACTGTTTTAAGTAGACCAACTGCTGGACAAACCTATACGTTCTGCCAAGGAGCAAATGTAGCTGCTCTCAAGGCAAGAGTAGATACCAATACTACTATTGTAAAAGTATATAAAAATGGCGTGTTGGTAAGTGATGATAATCAGCAACTTACAACAACAGATACTTATACTGTAAGTAAGTCCAACGCCTCTTGTGAAACGGATAAAGTAGGGGTTACTATAGCACTTACTAATCCATCAGCTCCGACAGTAGCTCCAGCTCGTACAGAGTGTCCTACTTCGGTAAGCACACTATTTGATATGGCTACTTTGGTAACTCCAGCTTCAGGATATACTCTCAAGTGGTATGATGCAGCTACTGGAGGCACTGCTCTTGCAGCTTCTCCTAAGGTAGATAGACATGTAACAACTAAGACTATAACTACTAAGTATGTAAGCCAAGAAAAAGATGGTTGTCAAAGTGCTCGTGTAGCGGTAACCTATACGGTAGATGACACCCAAGTACCGACACTTACTATCAATGATATAGTACTTGATTGTTCAGCTACTAATTTTGATACATTAGTTACCAACTGGCTTGCAACAGCAGTGGCTACAGATACTTGTGGTACACCTGTAATTACTAATAATTATGTAAAACCTGCAGACCTATGTGGAACAGGAGAGATCACAGTTATCTTTACAGCTAAGGATGGCTTTAATAATCAAACTCAAAAGACAGCAAAGATTCGCTTTGTTGTAGCCAAAGATGATGACTATACAGCCACTCCTGTGAAGACAAGCAGTAGCGAGCAAGTAGTGAAAAATAATGGTGGTACTCCTTATAATATATTGACCAATGATAAACTCTATGGTAATGGAGCTACTATAAGTAATGTGACAATTGCGGAAGTAACCCCTAATACTTATGTGAAGATAGATACCGCAACAGGTCAGGTGAAGGTGAAAGCCAATACTCCTGTAGGTACCTATACAGTTACTTATCGTATTTGTGACAGAAATACTCCTGCAGCTTGCTCTAATACAGCAACTGTAAAGGTAAAAGTAACTTCAACAATAGTTGCGAATAATGACCCAGATACGACAGTAGCTAAGGGAGGAACAGTAGATATCCTTACCAATGATCGTTTGAATGGTAACCCAGTAACAACTACTAATGTAGATGTAACTATACCTAGCAATGGAGGAC
>NZ_CALHGG010000040.1 GCF_938029845.1 uncultured Capnocytophaga sp. | reverse complement strand
AAAGAATTTCAGCTCTTTTGTCAAGTACCTTATTATTTTTTGTCGTGTATTAAAATTTTCTTTATAAATAAGGCAGGAGATCTACATGCTATTTCAGGGACATTTACAGGGGATGCCATAGAAGGATTCCAAGAGACAGACTATGTTAAGGTGGGTACTGACACTTCTCCAGTAGGTACTGTACGTGTTCTTAAAAGCAAGGATGGTCGTGCTGAAAAGATACAAGGATTTTAATGAGCTAATTTAGCTAATTAACAAATTAAAACTTCCCTTTACCTCTGGTAAAAGGAAGTTTTTTTGTTGTCACTTACTATGATCATAACTCTTTCAGAGCAGTTTTCATAGTTTGGTCATAGATACATTTTTATAGGATTATGCCTCCTTGTAAGCCTTAAACTGGTTGTAGAGCTTTTCTTTTTCACTACGATGAGTCTTGCGAAGATCCATTTTTCTTATATAAGGACATAAGGTGGTAGTAGTCTGTGATGAAAGGGCTTAAAGACCTTGACTTGTTGATAGTTGTCCTTATAGAAATCCTTATGAGCCAAGGATGGTTTTTTCTTGAGAGTTTGTGTTATATTTACTTTATTTTTGATTCAGCCATTTTTTGTATGCCTCTCTAAGGGCTTGTGCTTGCGCCTTGTGAGGGCTGAGAGTACTCATATCGTCATAATATTGGAAGGAGACAGCTTTACTTACCTTGGGCAGCGCTGTTTCTATAGTGAGCTGTTGGCTTACTCTATCAAAAGAAGCAGGGGTAAAAGGATATTCCCCTGTAGGAGAATAGAAGGTTTCCAAGTCTGTCCAAAAAGCCCCCTTGTAGTTTTTGTTTTCCTCAAAAAGCCCTTTCTGTGCACTCTGGTAATAAGTGCCTAATTGGTCAAGTGTTACGTGCTTGGCTCCTACACCATCTTGTAACATGATGATTTGCAGGTGGCTCTTAGCCAATTCTGCCATGAAGTGCTGGAGCTGAGTGGGGGAGGTAAGGGAGCTGTTCCAAAAAGCAGCAATGGAAACAGGCTTGTGATCCCAGTGATGGACTGCATCGGCGATGGGGTTTATAAAAACTTCCCTGAAGAGAGCTATTTTTTCATCAGAACCATAGGCATACGGCTCAGGTTCATGAGGGATATACCATCCCTTGAAAGCAGGATGATTACCAAACTGGCTATGGAGTTCTTCGGCTAAGGCAATACAGCGTTCGGCATTAAGCACAAGCCAAGCCCTATCCGCCTGATGCTGCCAATAAGAATCGTCAAAGTGGAGTCCTATATGTACTTCTATCCCTTGTTTTTGTGCAGCCTCAAGCAGCCGTGCTAAGGTAAGGCGGCTCTTCTCAGTGGTGAAAGTATTGGCTGAATCGAACCAAGTAATGTCGTTATATGCATTCTTGAAAGCAGTATATTGCACGATGAGGGTATGGATTTTTAGCTCCTTGAGTTCGGCGAAGTACTGTTCCCATTGGGAAGAAGACCAGTCGTCTTTGCCAAAGAGCTGGAGGAAAGTTCCTGTAAGGAAAGTCTCCTTAGTGGACGGCTGTTTTTCTTTAGAGGAGGGGGCACTCTCTTCTTTCTTGTTAGGAGGGGTCTGCTCGTTCGAAGTAGTTTTGTTACAAGCTGTTAGCAGTAGTAAGCTGCTAAGAATAAAGGATAAAAAATGCGTTTTCATAGAGTGCAAAAATAAGGATTAATTTTTAATGTTCAGTATGTAATAACAGAAATGGTTTTGTTAATTATTTGTTATTTATTATTTGTTGTTCGTTATTAGTCACTACCTTTGCCCCCGATTTCAAACAATTATTGTTTAACCTTAATAAAAATAGCAGAAGAAATGAAATATATCAAGTTACATATTACCATAGAATTACCTTTGCAAAGGTAACGCTTCGTGGCATATTAGCTTGATGTAGCATTACTCTATCATATAACAAAAGCCCGAAGCGACAGCTTCGGGCTTTTTGTTTGTCCTTCTCTCAAAAATCCCAAGCAAATATCAATTTAATTATTAATTGTAGTTGGTTAGTCGATAACAGACTACTGACTACTAAAAACTGATTAGCATGGGAAATCTATATATTACCCCCGAAGGAGTCTCTCGCCTGCGCAATTTGCGTTCTCGCAAACGTATTGTTCGAGAAGACTACGAGAAGTTTTTGCGCGAATGCTGTGATCGCCACGCTGAACTAGAAAAACAGAGACGAACCCTGCCGCTTGTACCACTTGAAAAACCTTACCAAAAGGGCTATGTGCGTTTCTTTGTGGTTCGTGATGATGTAAAACGCAGTAAATTGGGAGATTTTTTTGAGAATCTTTTGGCTAAAATCAATACTTATCAATACGCTGATAACCGCAAATTCCAAAAAAAGAAAAAACGCAGAGGTAAGCGCATCTATCTTCCTAGAAAACAGGAATTATTATCATTTAGACAATGGGAGTGGGTGGATGCGATAGAAAAGGGCAAACTGGTAGCAGAAGAATGTAAATATTTTATGAAAGTGGAGCGTTATAATTCTGTTTGTAAGCGTTTTGAAATTTATTATGAATTTGCTGAGCCTTGGCGTTTTGAACTACGCGTAAAGCCTAATATGATCACCCACTACCGTCCGGTAGATATAGCCATAGAGCGAGAACTCGCCGAGCTTGATAAGATCATAAGTGACTATAAGAACTGGGGGATTATCCATAGCAAAATCTATGGAGGCAGTTATTCGTGGAGGCGATACCAAAAGCGCTATGAACCTAAGGAAAAGTACAAGCGTACCCCGCTGAAAGAAATAGCAGCCCTTAGGTATCACACCTCAGCAATGGAAATTGGGGAGATGCTTTTAGAGTGCAAGCCGTATGTGCAACTATAAACAAAAAGAAAAAATGGAAGAAAAAATCATACAAATCACCGCAGGACGCGGTCCTTTAGAATGCCAATGGGTAGTGGCGAAAGTACTGAAGACTTTCCTGCAAGAAGCTACTCAAGCAGGCATCAGCTATACCATTCTCAGCCGAGAGGAAGGCGATGCCAATCTCACTGTCAAATCCGTTACCCTGCAACTCAAAGGCAAGGAGTTAGCGCCGTTTTTGAAAAGTTGGCTTGGCACCATGTGCTGGGTAGGCAAGAGCACCTTTCGCAAGTTTCACCAGCGCAGCAATTGGTATATAGGTGTTTTTCAGCTTGACCAACTGCAACGCCAGTCTTTCTCGGAGCGTGATGTACAGTTCCAAACCACTCGCTCGCAAGGCAATGGCGGACAGAATGTGAACAAGGTAAATTCAGCAGTACGCGCCACCCACCTACCTACGGGTATCAGCGTATTGGCACAGGATTCGCGTTCGCAACTGGATAATAAGAAACTCGCCCTTGCCCGCCTTAAAGAAAAACTCGCCGAAATGGAGCTTCAGCAACTTGCCGAGCAAGCACAGAACCATTGGAGTAACCACACCCAAGTGCAGCGTGGCAACCCTGTACGCACTTTCAAAGGTACCGATTTCAAAAGCACTTATGTAGAAAAGAGTTATAGAAAGGAACGTGCTGCTGGCAAAAGAGAAGTTAGGGAATTTATCAATTAGCCAATGAGTCGATTTGTCAATTAGCCAATGTTGTTAGACTAATAACCCTATTCATTACTATGGAAAAATACATACAAGAACTCTTATATAGTATCCCTCAAGAGGTTACTTATACTACCATTCCTAAAGAACTTCGCCTTGAAGATGTCCCACAAGAGCGCATCGACGGTTTACGCAAGTTACTTACCCACGAAGATGCCTTTATACAGCTATCTGCTGCTAAATTACTCTCTGCGTGGGCACTAGAAGAGGGGGATAAAGCATTGATACAACTATATGCTGAGGGAAGAACAAAGGGATATTTTGAACATTTTTTCAGTGGATATAACCCTGAAGATGAACATATTTTTTGGGCACCAGGAAGAATGTACCAAGATACCCATTTCAACCTTAGCATGCTCAATGGTTTGCCCATAGAGCAACTCAAAGTATGTGTAAATCCTGATGATGGAGGTGTTTTAATCGTCTATTTAAAAGCAGAAGGACAACCTATTTTTCATTTCTTTTTAGATGTGGGTATTGCTTTTTGTGAGTGTTGGAATGAGTATGAAGTAGATGAGGACGATGATGACTATCGCTTTGATGACCTTACGGAGGCTTGGCAACTCAAAGGCAAACATATTAGCGCTATTTTTGCCCAAGAAGTAGCTGGAAATAGTGAGATTACTTTTCTTTTGGAAGAAGGTGAAAAGCTCAGGCTCTACTATTGCCCCACAGAAGATAAGAGCTATTTCATTAAGGATAATGAGACAATGAGCCGATGAGTCAATTTGCTAATGATGCAATTTGGCGAAATTGAGTAAAAACTAAAAGCAATATGATCAGAACAATTATTTTTGAAAAAGAAGAGGGTATATCCTCTACAATTAGTGATATATTGATTCCGAGTTTGGGAGTAACACTGCCTATATGGATATATAATGAAGCAGGAGAAGCAGGTTTCTTTTCGCCTAAACAAGAAGTTGCCTTTGAACAGTTCTTTTATCACAATTCCTATCGGGAACAACTGAAAGAGCAATTGCGGAACTTTTACGAAGAGTTGGTTAACGAAGGAGAGCTGGAGCGAAAGAATACACACCATTTTGAGCTTGATTTTGAATTTGTAGCTATCCCCAGTCAGTGTAAGACCTCTAAAAACATTGTTTATGTAGGAGCTTTTACCAATTGGGATAGAGAAGATAGTGAATTTCCTTTGGAGGTAGAAATTTGTTTTGAAGATGGAGAAGTCATGTGGATAGATGAACTCCACGGTAATTATATTTTTCCACATTAAAAAATAAAGTTATGGAAGAACAGATACAAGAACTTTTAAATGGTATTCCCCAAGGAGTTACTTATACTACCTTTCCTGAAGAACTCGAACCAGAGGATATTTCTCAAGAACGCATTGACGGTCTTAAGAAACTGCTTACTCACGAAGATGTCTTTATTGAGCTTTGTGCTGCCCAACTGCTTTGTGCGTGGGGGATAGATGAAGGCTTTAAGGCTTTGATACAACTGTATGAAGCAGGAAAAACCGAAGGTTATTTTACGCATCGTTTGCGCGGTTATGATGGAACCGCTGAACAACTGCTTTGGGTACTGTTGTGTTATCAATCTACTAAAGAAG
>NZ_CALHGG010000039.1 GCF_938029845.1 uncultured Capnocytophaga sp. | reverse complement strand
TTGGTGGCTACGGTTTTGAGTTCTTCTTTGGTTAAATACACGTTACTAATGATTAGTTGTTAATGATTAATGACTTGCGATTTGCAATCTTCTACCCGTATAGGGGTAGGGTGTGCGCCTATAAATATGAGTGGTAAAGGTTATGCGATAGCTCATAATGCCGTCATCACTTAAGCGCAATTCCTCCTCTCGCACCTGCTGTACGGGTTTGAACTGCTCGCCTTGTAGGAATTGTATCGTATCGGTGATTTTGTCCAATATATCCAGTTCCATAAGTCCCTCTTCGGAGTCAGCAGTGCCTAAGTGTTGGTCTGTCCATCCGTCTTTGCAATAGAAGTCTATATGAAACTCACACTCGCCCTCTTGCACGTGTTGGGTCATCGTCTCGTATGTGATAGGCATTACTTGTATGAGTGCAGCTGTCCATATTTCGGGATAGCCATTTTCGGGGTTGTCAAACTGACCGCGTTGCAGGTCTATCAGCTCAATACCTTCAATGGTAGCAAGGGCTTGTTTTACTTTTACAAATAGTTCTTTTCTTGGAGTCATAGTGCGAGCCGCACGGGCTTATTTTAGGTGAATAATTAGGTTATATGCTACGTCTTTTGTGTTTAGCAATAAAAGGTCGCCCGCTTTGTAAAGGGTTTTCGGAATAGCCAAAATATTGTTGGGCAAGGGTAATGGCACGCTCTAAAGTATCGGGGGCGTCATCGTGTGAGGTAGTCCCTTTTTCAAAGGAAAGCACCTGCTTAATAAAAGCGTTGTAGTCACGTTCTGAACGCTTGGGAAGACTCTCGTCCCAGTACAATATTTTGCGAAAGAGCGCATTGGTAATACCTGCTGAAATGCGATTGTGCTTGTCACCCTCTTGGTGCAAACCAATAGGGATATTAGGGCAAGCATTGTCCTCGGCACTCTGCATAATAATAGGGGTATAGACGGCTTTCTGCGCCATAGTAGCATCAAAGAATCCCATAGTGTTATAGCCTTTTTTGAGGTACTTCTTTACCCATTGGGCACGTACTTCCATAGCTGCATTAAGTTCACACCTTTGGCAGAAGACTTCCAACACGTACAACTTAATACCTTTGATACCAATGAGTACCCCCGCTTTATAGTCGCCCGTAGCGGTGTAAGATAAGTCCCAATGGTCAAGCAATCCGTCCCAAGCCTCATTATTTGCTATGTGTACCAAGGCAATATCTTTCGCCTTAAAGAGTTTGCCCTCTTCAATAGGGTTGTTGAAATCCTCTCGCTGTGAGGTATAGTAGTCATCATTCATTAGGATACGAATAATATCCTCCTTAGTATCTCGCTCTTTCCACGATGGTTCCCACTCTACATCCATATAGTTCTCTCGGGTGATATTCACAGTAGCAAGATTCGTAACCGAGTCGTGCAGGTGTGGGCTATCCTTCCACTTGTCATAGAGGTAATCCAATATGCCGTCTTTGACGATATAGTTGTTATTGATGATGAGCCTTCCTCGCTTGCGGTGAAAAGCCTTCACCAAGTCGCCCGTTATTTTTTTACCATACTTCTCTATCATATCGGGGCGTTTGGCACGGTCTAAGTCCTCTATATCATCCAAAATAGCCAAGTCGGGGCGATACATACCAAAACGTAACCCTCTGAAAGGTTGGTTAAGTCCCAAGGCTTTGAAGTGCTTGCCGTCTGTAGTCTGAAAATCACCATCCGACCAATCCCCATAAGAGAGTTGCAAGCCAAAGTCCTTGATAAACTTTTGATTGTTCTCCAAGTGTGCTTGTAAGTCGGACAGTAGTATTTTAGCCAAGCCCTCGTTAGCCCCTATAAGGATAGGAAAGAAGGTAAGGTTGTTCTGTTTGAGATGGCATATATTGCCCACATTGGACTGTATGGACTTACCTGCACCCCTAAATTTCTTTCTGAATTGGCGTATAAATGGGTCCTTGTACAAACGAATATAGTCGTCAATATGAAACTTAGGTGTCTTGGCATCGCCCAAGGGTAACCCACTGTCAAGCCCGAAATAGTAATCGAAAAACTCACCATAGTTTTCGGGTTTTAAAAGTCGCTTGATACGTGCTTCTTGCTCATCCGCTGTTTCCTTCTGTATAGCCTCATAGGTAAGCTCTCGTATCATTTTCGACTTTGCAAAATAGCGCTCTTTGGCTTCTTTGAGTTCTGTTTTAGTCATCTCCTTTCTGTAATAATTCGGTTATGTACATATCAAAGTAAGGGCGTATCTCCTTGATCGTATTCATATAGGCCTCACGCTTTTTACCCGTGCTTTGCCCTGCTTTCTCTAAGATAAAGTTAGAGAAGCCGTCAAGGCTCTCCATCGTATATACTGCTATTTTATTATGGTCAGTAATACGGTCAAAGGCGGCAACAATTTTAGTAATATCGTCCGCCTTATAGGGCAAGGGTTCACCCCGCTCAATAGCCTGCGCACACTTGAGGGTGAGTTTGCGAATATTGGAAGGTCTGAGTGTTTGTAGTTCTTTCTCATCGTCCCATTTGCCCTCCTCTCTCCACTTGCCAAGTGTCTTAATACCTATGCCTATCATTTCCGATATATTGGCAATGCTAAAACCCTTAGTAAAAAGTTCTTTACCTTGCGACCTTTTATAATCTGCCTCTACAGCTGTCAATCGTGCCATATCTATTGTAGTAATTCATTTATCTTGTTATTAATCTCGTCAAACTTTGCCACGTTGTTAGGGGCAAAATTCCCAACTCCTGCAGGGGTTTGTATGATAGCTGTTTTAAGCTCATTTAAAAGCTCGTTTAAAAGGCTTTTAAAATCTACTTCCCCGCGTTGCAGATGTACCCCCGCTTTGTCTATGGTAAACTGAGTGTCTTCTATTCGTAGGCTCACGCTCTCAATCTCACTATAAGCTACCACATAATAGCGGTTTTCGTCTTCCCCTATCGAAGCAATCAACACACTACTCCCTACCTTTGGGAAGAGGTAAAAACGCTCGGTGTTATCATTAATCACCGAAGCTAAACGCACAGTATATTGTAGCTCATCGTCTTTCACCTCACACGTGCCTTGCGCTTTGTCTACTGATACTACTTCTACGGCTATGGTAGGGGTTTTGCGTTTGCCTAACTTACGAAGCCCCTCGGCTAATTCTCTATCTATACTCATAATCTTGCTCCTATAGTTATTTGTCGGCGTGCCCCATTGCGACCAAAGGTAGTTTCTACCTTCTTAATGAAGTAGCGTTTGTCTATCTCTTTCAGTTCTTTATCAATAATATGTGCCTGCATACCACGTGTGGCGAAAGGGACTAAGAAGCTCGTTATAGAGCCGTCAAAGCCGTCATACTTTAGTTTTTCCATTTCTGCTCGTGCCATAGCCCGTAGTTTTGCTTCATCACTCACCACAGAAGTGTGAAATGTTCTCAGCTCACCATCAGGATCACCCTCTTCTACAGTTTTCTTTTTATTATTTTTGTCAATGTAGGTATATTGTACTTTTAGCCTACGTTCGTCCTTGGTACGATATTCCAAATCGTTCGCCACAATGTTATAATTGAGGTCATAGCGTGCTGTTTGCCCTATATTAGTAAGCTCCGAAAGCCCTGCATATAGCTTGCCCTCATCATTAATAAAGATACTTAGCCTAAATTCCTCTTTGAGCTTATCCAACACCTGTGTACCATTGGCATTGCGAATAAGCCATTGGTCTAACTGCATTTGTGGTATATTATCAGCCAAGGCAATAGGAGTATCTTTCACTACCTCCTGCAATACTTCTTTAAGAGTTGTTTTTTGCCACGATTTGTTGATGTTTTTTCGTCTAAGCAAATACATAGCGTCTTCACACTCTATGCTTACGGGAATGCTCGGTTTAACTTTCTTTACATATCCTTCAAACTCCACTCCGCTATATACCCCCTCATAAGCAAGGGTAACGCTCACCTTATCGCCTGCTTTGATAGCTTTTTCCGTGTAGAGCCTATCACCTCCTTTGGCTACTTTAAAGTGGGTAGGAAGTTCAATCGTACAGGTATCGGCTAACTCGTCTACCGATTTGGTGATCTTCACGCTATGTACTGCCTTAAAAGTATAGTCACCTATCTTTATAATTGCCTGTAATACGAACATTAGTATAAGTTGTTAAGTTGGGTTCGTTTTTCGTCTAATTCGGCATAGAAGTCCATATCCGACACGGCTTTGATGGTGTACTTCTGTATGCCCTCCTTGCCCTCCATAGCCTCGAAACTAATATCTTTTAGCACGATGTTACGAATATCAAAGAGGGTAAAGAGTTTGTTACCTATGACCTCCAGACTTTCGTTCTTTTCAAACAAGCGGTTAAGGCTTTGTACTTGTGCAGTAGGGTACAAGTCGGGGTTGTTTGGGTCTATGCAAAGCCCCTTAATGGTAATCTGCCAGTCTTCAGTAGCGATGTACTCTTTTACCTTACCCCTGCGGTGTCTGCCTACTGTTGCCGTCTCTACAATGGTTTTAGTGAGTGAAAAGCTCACTAAAGGTTCGTTAGGAAACAGCGTTTGCACGCCTGCTTTATCGGCTACATTAAGTGTCATAAAATACTGACTTCCGTTGCTACGAGCCTCACTAATATTCGAGAGGCTTGGTAGTACATATTTTGTTTTGTTATTAGCCCACCACGAGGGAAAGGCTTGGCCTACATAATCCAAAAATGCTCGTGCAGTGAGTTCTTTGAGGTCAAATTCCATTATACTTCTTTGTTTTTTCGTTGCAAAGTTCGTGGTATTGGGGGAAGTAGCGAAATTCTTATACAATGGTTGTACAAAACCAGTACAATGGTTGTACAGAATTAGTACAAGGTTTGTACGCCGATTTTCCCCGCCGTAAAACCTGCAATACCTTTGCACCCGAATTGAGAAATTAACCCAAAATAGGAAGCCAATGAAGCACCAATTTATCATCAATACCGAGAATGTAAATAGCTATGGATACCGTATCCTTACAGAAGGTATTGACTACCAACAATACATGCGCAACCCCGTGGTACTATTTATGCACGAGCGAGATGGATATGGTAACAAGGGTAGTGAAGTCATTGGGCGTTGTACAAAGCTCTACAAAGAAGGGACTACCCTTATAGCTGAAGTAGAGTTTGACGAGCAAGACGAGTTTGCTAAGAAGATAGCTGGCAAAGTGGAACGTGGCTATATACGTATGGCTTCAATGTTTGCCGAAATCAAAGAAGTATCTGCTGATCCACATCATCTTTTAGAAGGACAAGTATATGAAACAGTAACTGCTTGTAAGCTCGTGGAAATCTCCATTGTAGATATAGGGGGCAACGACAATGCTCTCAAATTATCCAAAGACGGCAAGCCCTTTCAGCTTAAAAAAATAGTAACACATAATACAAATAATATGGATATTAAAGTGATAGCCCTTGCCTTGGGTATGGGCGACAATGTAAAAGAGGAGGCAGTACTAAGTGCCTTACATAACCTCAAAACAGCTAAAGAAAAAGCAGATGCCGAAATAGTAGCTTTGAAAAAGACTATTAACGAAACTCGCACTGCCGAAGCTACAACCTTGGTAGACAAAGCTGTGCAATTAGGACTTATCCCAGAAGCCCTCAAAGAAAGTCAGCTAAAGCAGTTTGAAGCCGATTTTGACGGACAAAAAGCGGTACTCTCTAAACTTGTAGCTGACAAAGAAGCTGAGAATACACAACGAGGAAAGACTAACGCCGTACGTGAGGTAGTGTTGGGAGCAGGAGCAAAACCAAGAGCTACTACCGATGAGAGTTTTGACTACTTGCAAAAATACAACCCTGCAAAGCTCCGCCAGCTTAGGGACGAACAGCCCGAAGAGTATGCCCGCTTAGCCAAAGAGTATGCTAAGGGTGTACGCTACACCAAATAGTAATTTAATAACCCTTTAAAAACAAATTAAAAAGTATGAGATTATCATTAAAAGCATTATTCATTAATGCATTATTGGCACTTATTGCCTCCTTTTTTGTTGCCCCCATGTTGGGAGCCTCAGTCCCTGTGGTAGCCACTACCATTGTGGCAGTTTCCACCATAGCCCAATACATAGCTCCGTCCCTTTTTAGTGGAGTTGCTATGGCGGGTTTGCAAACGGAAGTATGGATAGCAGGGATAAAAGAAAACCCTATTCCAGATAATTCGTTTGTCTTTCAAAGTGTAGACTTGTCTCAATATGTAGAGCATAACAAGTTACACCTTGCTGAAGCAGGAGTGGAACCTGCGGTACACGAAGACTATTTTGCTACAGCTAATAACCCGCTACCTGTTACTGATATTGCCGATATAGACAATGAAGTAGTACTACATACCTATTCCACTGAGCAAACACGCCATAGAGATTTACAAGAGATTGAACTTTCCTATGACAGACGCTCTAGCGTAATAAAACGCCACCGTATTTCTTTAGCTAAGAATATGGGCAAACGTGCTGCCTACGCTTGGGCACCCAAACAAGACGACGCTTGGAATAAGGTATTGAATCTTTCAAGCTCTGACTCCGTGATTGACGCTATCATAGACCTCAAACAGTTTATGGAGGAGAATGATATCCTTGAAGGGGTTAATATATGCTTCACTCCAGAACATTTTGCTCGCATTCGTAAGGAGGATAAGAGTTTGCACAAGGAAATACTTAATGAAAAAAAGATATATGACATTAATGTATTTAGATACAGCCAAAACCCTCTGTATACTTCTGCGGGTGTGAAAAAGCCTTTTGGTGCAACTAAGGAGAATACCGATAAGCGTGCTTCCTTTATGTGGGTTACCGACGAGGTGTTCCGTTGCTTTGGTGATGTAAAGATGTACCCGACTCTCCATGATTCAGGACTACAAGCTGATACTCTTTCTTTTGCACAGCGTGCCTTAGTAGGGGTAATTCGAGCTAGAACACCTAAATACTTAGGAGCTATATTGTAGGAATATAGTAGGGTGAGAGGACGAGTTCAATGGTATCCACATCTCACCCTACTCCTATATTAACTTTAAAACAGAATACAATGACAACAGCAGAAAAAGCAAAACAATATTTTGAAAATAACAAAGAGGCAAAAGAGCTTTTTGCTACCTCCGATGGTTTCCTCTTCTTACTAAAGAAAGATGCACAAAACCACGCACAAACCTTAGATGATAGCACTGTGGAGAGCTATAATTCTTCCGACTTATTGGACGAATCAGATGATGAGCAAACGGGAGATGTAGATCCTACAAGTCCTGATATATTACAATTAGGTAAAAAGAAGTTGGAAAAAGCTATCACCTCCATAGAAGATGTAGATTTGTTAGAAACTCTTATTCTACAGGAAGAGAACGAACAAAACCGCTCAGAAGTACTATCCCTCCTTGCGGATAGAATAGAAACCCTTAAAAACCAAGCATAATGGCATTACCTAAAGTATTATTTAATATCGCCAAAGATGGCTTAGGCAGAACTACGGCTATACAAAAGACTACTGGGCTCATTGCAACGGGAGTTACGGTGAGTGGCAAAGTAGAGCTGGGCAAGTCGTACCAGGTCTTCTCGCTCAAAGAAGCTGTAGCTTTGGGTATATCAGAAACTCAAAACCCCTTTGCCTACAAGCATATCAAAGCTTTCTATAACCAAGCTCCAACGGGTACTCCTTTATGGGTAATGCTCGTATCAGATGCCACTACTATGACGGCAATGCTTGACAAAGATGGTGTCTTTGCCCCAACTCTCATAGCTGATGCCAGAGGAGCTATCCGTGTGCTTGGGGTAGTGAAAAAAGCAACAGGTAGTGAAACCATTACTGCGGGGTTAGATGCTGATGTACAAACAGCTGTAGTGAAAGGTCAAGCCCTTGCAGAGCACTTTGAAAAGAAATATATGCCTTTTAGGGTAGTAGTATCGGGCAACCGTTGGAATGGACAAGTAGCTGACCTTACTAATTTCTCGGAAAACGAACTTAACAAAGTGGCTTGCTTTATCGCCAATGATGACAAAGAGAAAGATGCAGCTATAGGACTTTTTTTAGGTAAAATCACAAAAATACCCGTACAGCGCAAAATTCACCGTGTGAAAGATGGCAATGTATTGCCCTTAGTAGCTTACTTTACTGACGGCACAACTATAGACAGCAAATCTGACCAATGGGATGCAATAGACGATAAAGGATATATCTTTTTCCGCACTTTCGTAGGTCGCTCTGGTTATTATTTTTCGGGCGATAATACGCTAACTAAGACCACTGACGACTTTAAGAGCCTTAGCAACGGCTTGGTAATGGACAAGGCTATGCTCCTAAGCTATGGAGTGCTGGTAGAGGAACTCAGCGACGAGGTGTTACTATCTAAGGATGGCAGTATTCACCCTGCTATTATAAAGAGTTGGCAAACCAAACTTGAAAGTACTCTACAAAGCCAAATGGTATCGCAGGGCGAGCTTTCGGCAGTAAAAATTGATATAGACCCCACACAACGTGTGCTACAAACGGGTAAAGTGGTGATAGGTATCAAACTATTACCTGTGGGCTATGCTGACTTTATAGAGGTAAATATTGGCTTTACTACAACAATTACCTCCTAAGGTAATTAATCATTAATAATTAATCATTAGAAAAAATGGTAACATTCGATAGCAAACAATATTCGTGGTGTGACATCTCTATCGCTTTTGGGGGGCGTATCCTTATAGGAGTTACGGAGGTGGAATATGCCGAAAAGCGAGAGAAAGTCTTGCTTTATGGTAGAGGTTGCAAACCTCACGGAGTAGCGGCGGGAAACTACAGTTATGAAGGTAAAATGAGCCTTTGGCAGAGTGAGCTTGAGGCAATGACCCGCGATGCTCCCAGTAAAGATATACTAGGGCTTAGCTTTGACCTTGTCGTTTCTTATGTTCCTTTAGATGGTGGACAGATAGTAACTGACATTCTAAGACATGTGGAGTTTACCGAGGTGAAAAAAGGAATGAAGCAGGGTGATAAGAATATGATTGTAGAGTTACCTATTATCTTCATCGATGTAGACCGTCAGTCATAATAGGTAGCTCCCACAGGCAATTAAACAATTTTTAAAAACTATTTAAATGATAACTAAAGAACAAATCCAAGAATGGAAAAATCAATACAAAGACATCTTTGTAATTAGTGTAGAAGACAAAAAGGTATACTTGCGTACCCCCGACCGCAAAACCCTTAGCTATGCTTCAACCTTGGCAACCAAAGACCCACTAAAATTTAATGAGGTAATTCTCAACAATTGTTGGTTGGGTGGTGATGAGGAAATAAAAACAAACGATGAGTTGTTTCTCGCCGTAAGTAGCAAACTACCCGACCTTATACAAATCAAAGAGGCTACCTTGGAAAAGCTCTAAGTGATGCGGAAATAGACGAGGGACGGGATTGGCTTCGTATCACCAACGCCTCACTGCGTTATTATATGCACATTGCCAATCCCGACGACCTCTCCGATACCCAGTGGGCTATGAGAGTAAAGGAGCTTGAATGGCTTAGGCAAAAGGAGAAGGAACAATACAAGTAGTATAGGTAGTTTGTTGTTGTCTTTGTCTTTCTCGTTCTTTTGCTTGCTCGGCTCCTTTGGAGAGCATAAGGGCAAGTATTGCTACAAGAAAAAAGAAAACTGCACTAGCAATAGCTGTAGTGGTGTATTTTCTCTTAGTACTGGGCTCCTTCTCGGTAAAAGCCCTATAAGTAGCATAGAAAGGCACACAAAAAAGGGCAGCCCCATAGAAAAATCCCGCACCAACTAGGAGCAATAAGCCTATAGAGGCAAGGATGTTAAAGAAAAACAATAAGACTCTCATGGCAAATATTTTAGAATATACATTAACACTTAAAGATTTAGTCAGTGCAAAGTTACAAAAAATTGGTGTAACTAACGACACTATGCTGGATAAATTTGGCGAGCTACAGGCAACACAAGCAAAAGTAGCTAAAGGCTTTGCTCAGATGGGGACTTCAGTACATACTTTGCAACAGAAAATAGCCTTACTCAAAGCCGAAAGAGACTTATTGCCCGTAGAAAACTTGGCTGTTATTCGCAAGTACAATAGCGAGATAAACAAGTTAGAGCGTAGTATTACCAAATTGCAAACCCTCAATGGTAGTAAAATAAAGACGTGGTTTTCTGATGCAATAAACAGCCTACCTGGAATAGCTACTAACCCTCTTATATTGGCGGGAGCCGTGATAGGGGGAAGTATCAAAAAGGGTATGGAGGCAGACCTACAACAAGCCAATATCACTACTTTGCTTCGTGGCGATGTAGAAAAAGCTAAAGCCTTATATGCTCAACTCTCCAATTATGGAGTAAAAACACCCTATGATAAGGCTGGGCTTATTGAAGCACAGAAGACAATGATGTCCTTCGGACTTTCTTCTGAGTTTGCTTTTGGCAAGCTCAAGAACATAGGTGATATTGCTATGGGTGATGCACAGAAAATGCAAAGTCTATCACTTGCTTTTGCACAAGCCACCTCGGCAGGTAAGCTACAAGGGCAGGACTTAATGCAGATGATTAATGCAGGCTTCAACCCCTTACAAGTGATAAGCGAACGTACGGGGGAAAGTATGGCCAAGCTCAAGGAGCGAATGAGTAAAGGGGGGATTTCAGCACAGGAACTCGCACAAGCCTTTGAATGGGCAACCGATAAACAAGGGCTATTCTACCAAGGTGCAGAAAAGGCGGGACAAACCCTTAGCGGTAAGTTCAACAAGATGATGGATTCTATCACCGAGCTTGCTCTGAAAGTATATGAAGCTATTAGCCCTATGCTTGGCCCTTTGGTAGACTTTATGTCCGCCGTCTTTGAGAGTATAGGGGGAGGTATAGGTTGGCTTATTCAGAAGTTTCAAGAAGGGAATCCCGTTATATGGGGTATTGCAGGAGCTATAGGCATATTCACCACAGCATTGATACTACACAATACCTATACAGCTATTGCTACAGCTTGGCAAAATAGGCTTACCTGGGCAGTGATTAAGACGAACCTGGCCTTTTTAGCTAATCCTATCACATGGGTAATAGCTGGTATTATAGCTCTTATTGCTATGATTGCCTATTGCATTGTAGGGGTAAGTGGTTGGGGTAAGGCGTGGGAATATACCATACAAGGCATGAAATATAGTTGGGAGGCTTTTATCCTTACTTATCAGGCTCATTGGAATACAGCAGTCAATGCTTTTATGGCGGGTATAGATGCCTGTAAGCTTGCTTGGTATAAGTTCAAAGAAGCCGTTGGTTTAGGTGATAGTACCGAGAATCAAGCGATGATTGCCAAGATACAAAACGACTTGCAGGAGCGTGCCAAATCGGTCACAGAGGGCTATAAAAAAGCAGGCGAGGCAGGTGCCAAAGCTAAAGAAGCTCTTGGCAAGGCGTGGGACTCTTTAGAGTTTAAGAACTTTAAGGAAGTAAAAGAGGGACTAATGGGCAAGTTGGGTATGAAAACTGAAAGCAGTTCTGTATCAAGTATAAGCCCTATTACAGGAGATGCTACAGCTTTAACAGGAGAAGGAGCAAAAACTAAGGACAACATCGTATCAGGAGGTACCCGACAAACGCATATTAATATACAGATAGGCAATGTAGGCACTGATACTAAGGTATATGTATCATCTGTCCGTGAAGGAGTAGAGAATTTTGGAGCAATGGTGAAGGAGGAACTACTTAGGGCTATCAATAGTATAAACCAGTTACAGACAAACTAATGAAAGATATACTTATAGATGATAATAATGATTTGTGCCTATTGTCAGGTGATTTTGAGGTGGGGTACTCCGATAATCAACAACAAAAGGCTATACTCTCTACCGAAAAAGGCGAGTGGAAAGAACATCCTGAAGTAGGGGTGGGTATAGCTCAAATACTTGCCGATGACCTTTATACAGAAGTACTTATTGAAATAAAGAAACAATTAGAGTATGATGGTATGCAAATTAACAATGTAGCCCTACAAGAGGGAGGTAAATTATTAGTTGATGGACAATATAATTAGCAAATTAACCTATGGCACTAAACAAAGAACAACTCAAACAAGGCATTATCACCTTACAACAAGATATGCTCACCAAAACCGAACCGAGCATAGAAGAGTACGCCGAACGCTTAGCAAGCCTTATTGTTACACTCGTCAAAAGTGGCGAGGTAACGGTACAAGCAGGAATCACCCTACAGGCAGGAGCTTATACGGGAGCCACTACCAGTACAGGAACGGGGACAATAAGCTAAGCGGTTAGTAACTCAAAATTAAAAACTTAAAAAATGGATTGGATATTAGAAGGACTTAAAGAACACATCATATCATTCTTAGGAATGGTACTATCAGGCTTGGCAGGTTGGTTTTTTGGACGCCCAAAGCAACAAATGGAGTTACAGACCAATGAATTAGACAATGTGGATAAAGCGGTGAAGATATACCGAGAGATGATAGAAGACTTAGGGGCTAAGTATGCCAATGCAATCGAGGAACTCAAAAAAGCCAATGCCCGCATTAAGGATTTGGAGGCTTCCGTAGAGGAACTTTTAGCAGAACTTAAAAAATACAAGCAACTCAATGGTAAACGGTGAGCTACCGCAGGCAAATAAATATGACCATAACAATATTACATAATCAAAGTCTATTAGACCTCGCTCTACAGCATACAGGTGGCATTGAGCGTATCTTTGAGTTGGCCGTTCTCAATGGAAAGAGCGTTACCGATGATATGACGGCAGGAGCTTCCCTTCTTGTAGAGGCTACCACCACCAACAAAGATATATTAGCCTACTATACGGCCAAGAATATACAGCCTGCTACAGCTTTCACCAAAGAAGACAAACAAGTATTGGAACGCCTTGAGGGTATCAGTATTTGGGCGATTAACCTTGATTTTGTAGTAGGAGGCTAACCTTTTAAAACCTAACCATGGCACGAACGATACAAGAAATACAAGAACTCATCTACCAAGCCAAGACACAAGAGCCTGCCCTTAATGAGCTTAATAGTACCTCCAAAGTAGCTATATGGCGCTTGT
>NZ_CALHGG010000038.1 GCF_938029845.1 uncultured Capnocytophaga sp. | reverse complement strand
ACTCCTCGGATATCCTGTTTGTACATGTAGTTTACGGCGTTTCCGCCTCCACCACCTACACCTATTACCTTTATCAGATTTCCTGTATTTTTTGGAAGATCAAATGTCGCATTGTCAAATTCTATCGCCATATTTTTTTGCTGTTTTTTATTGTTCCTCTTTTTAGTTAGTGTAGTTAGTGGTCAAATAATTATCTCTAAATCACTAATTATCAATGATATTAACCTTTAATCATTAGTGAAACAAATCATCATTTCACCATTATTGTTCTGTGGCAAAATTATTACTTTTTTTCTTAGTTATCAACCAAAAAACGAAATTTGTTTATAACTTTTCTCCTGTTAAAATAATTAATTAATATTCATACAATTAAGATATTTCTTTGACAATATTTTAAAGCACTCCACTTTTATTTTAAATAACTTAAGTTTCGCAAGCTCTGTAATCAACTGATTCTCAAAACATCCCCCCTACCCCCCCTCAAGGGGGGAGTTAGTAAGTAATAGAGGTTCAATAAGTTATAAAAGGGAAATTTTCTAATTTAATAAACAAATTAGACCATTTCAACGCCCTTAAAGACACATACTCCGCTCTCGCAACTCACATACTCTGCTCCAAGTATTCGCAGACTATCCTTTGGAGGGGGGGTGGGGGGAGGTTTTTACAAATAATTGTTTATCAGTTACTTGCAATTTCAATAGCAACCTAAAAACAACTTGCGAAACTTAAATTAATCATCATAATGACCATAACAAGTAAGCATCAATACTTTCTTTTCTTCCTCAAAGACTTCATAGACCATACGATGCTTTTTATTAATATGTCTTGAATACACATAACGCTCACCATATCCTAAAAGTCTTTCTAAGTGTCCTGTTCCTTTTTTAGGAGATATTTCTATTTCTGAAAATAGCTTTTCTATTTTCTTAAGCACATCTTTCTGTCCAGAGTTTTCATGTTTCTCTAATTGCTCCAGAAAACCTTCTGTATAGGTCAACTCGTAGGTGTCTGTTTTTTCCATTATTTCAAAAGTCTTTGACGCATTTCTTCTCTGCTAATCTTCACCTCTTTTTTAGCTCTTGACTGATCAACCATAGCCAAAAAATCCTCTTTTGACATTTTGGTATCATCTTCTTTCTTCTCTAAAATAAGGGGTTTGATTTTGAATTTGCTAAATAAGACTTCAAATATAGGAAAATCTGCCTCGCTGATTTCTGCTTGGAATGTAATTGTATTCATGATATTACTATTTTAGCGCAAAGATAATAATTATTTATACAAAAAACAATTGTTAATTACAAACGACTAATAATTAAAAATATTGTTTTTATAACTCTAAAAAACAATAAACTACATCTCTCTACTTTTCTCATAACTCTTGTGCCTGAGGGGGTACTTCGCTATAAGAGGGGTATAGGGGAACGGTTTCTATGTCTAAGAATAGGATGTTGTTCAATTGTGTATGATTAATTTATCAATTTGCTAATTTGCCTATTGGCTCATTAATCGATTCTCCCGCAAAGATACAACATTTAACCACAAATAGCAATATATACAAAAAATAAAAGAGAGCTTTTGCTCTCTTTTACCAATTCTAACCACAAAATCTAATATATGAAAAACAATTTATTTCCCCTTTGTTTTCGGGTGCAAAGGTACGACATTTTTCACATACAGCAATAGATTTATATCGTTTTTTTCTATTCTTGTATAGAGAAAATTTATAATTTGTCAATTCACCGATTTGCCAATTTGTCAATTCACCGATTTGCCGATTTGCCAATTTGTCAATTTGCTCATTGGCTCATCAGCTCATTGACTAATTGACTCATCAGCTCATTGGCTAATTGACTCATCAGCACATTGTAAACTGTTTTCCTGGTAGGGGGCGGACTACACCCTTCATTTCCATTTGGAAGAGCAGGTTGGAGAGCTTATGCACAGGCATACCACAATCTTTCGCTAGATCATCTAGGGTTTGCTTGCCTTGTTCTCTAAGGGAAGCAGCAATAGTCTCCTCCTCTGGGGAGAGCTCTACAAAGAGTTCGGGGGTGATTACCTTTGGGGCACTTTTGGCTACCTCCCACCCCATGTAATAAATAAGATCAGCAGCGGAGGTAATCAGGCGTGCCTTATCCGTCTTTATCAGTCGGTTGCAACCTTGACTATAAATATCATCCGCGCGACCTGGAATAGCAAAAACTTCACGGTCGTAGGAGAAAGCCATATCGGCTGTAACGAGACTACCTCCCTTGAGGGCTGATTCTATCACTATGGTAGCATCCGATAGACCTGCAATGATACGATTGCGCCCAATAAAGTTCTTTCGGTCAAACTTGCTCTGATGCCAAAACTCAGTGATAAAGCCTCCATAGGCCTCCACCTGACTTTCATATCTCTTATGAGAAGCAGGGTAGAGCGTATCCAAGCCATGCGCCAAACAGGCTACGGTCTGCACCCCATGACGAATAGCCGCCTTGTGAGCTGTAATATCCACCCCATAAGCAAAACCACTGACAATGACCAAGTCCTGCATATGTGAGAGTTCCTCTACAAATTTCTCACAGAAGGCACTCCCGTAGGAAGTCGCCTGTCGAGTACCAACGATACTGATAATCTTCTTATTTGCCAAGTCTATATTTCCACGGGAAAAGAAAAGAATAGGCGCATCAATAATCTGCTTGAGGTTGGCAGGATAATCATTATCAAAAAAAGTGTAGTAGCGAATATGGTAATCTTGGATATACTGCCATTCCTTTTCGGCAGCTTCGCGATGGATAGGGTCAAAAAGATGCTGAAGGATCACATTCCCAACACCCCCTATACGGGCTATCTTATGCTTTTTCTCATGATAGATAGCGGCAGGACTCCCACAATGAGCAATAAGCTTTTTAGCGGTAATATCCCCCACATTGGGCGTATGTTGCAAGGCCAAAAGAGCTATGACATCTTCTTCTTTCATTGCCTATTCCATATAATCTTCCCCTGTATAATTGGCTGGCGTGATAGCCTTAAGCTCAGCCTTGAGCGCATCACTTACCTCAAGAGTGTTGATAAAGGCATGTAGGGTCTGCTGATTGATTTTCTCATTGGTGCGGGTCAGTCCCTTAAGCGCTTCGTAAGGGTTAGGATAGCCCTCACGGCGTAGGATCGTCTGTATAGCCTCTGCCACTACCGCCCAATTGTCATTGAGGTCTGCCTGAAGTTTGTCTGCATTGAGAATAAGTTTGTCCAATCCCTTGAGAGTGGAGGCAATCGCAATGAGGGTATGGGCGAAAGGCACTCCTACATTGCGCAATACGGTGCTATCGGTAAGGTCTCGCTGAAGGCGGGAGATAGGTAGTTTTGCTGCCAGATGTTCCAAGAGTGCATTGGCTATACCAAGATTCCCCTCAGAATTCTCAAAATCAATTGGATTGACCTTATGCGGCATAGCTGAAGAACCTACTTCACCTGCTTTGATACGTTGCTTGAAGTAGTCCATGGAGATATAGGTCCATATATCTCGGTCGAAGTCTATCAATATGGTATTAATACGTTTTATCAGATCAAAGAGCGCCGCTACATGATCATAGTGTTCTATCTGTGTAGTAGGAAAAGAATGGTATAACCCCAATACTTCTTCTACAAATGATTTACCAAAACCACGCCAGTAGATATTGGGATAAGCTACCTTATGAGCGTTATAATTACCTGTAGCCCCCCCAAACTTAGCCGCATACTTGATAGTAGAAAAAGATGCTATTTGCTCTCTAAGGCGTACGGCAAAGACCTTCAATTCCTTGCCCAAGCGAGTAGGCGAAGCAGGCTGGCCATGAGTACGAGCCAACATAGGAATATCCTTCCATTCGGCAGCAAGGGTCTCTATTTCTTGTACAAGAGCCTCTAGATTAGGAAGGTAGACCTTTTCTACGGCTTCCTTAATGGAAAGAGGTATAGCTGTATTGTTGATATCCTGTGAAGTCAGCCCAAAGTGAATAAACTCCTTATAAGCCGAAAGCCCTAAGCGATCAAACTGTTGTTTGAGGAAGTACTCCACCGCCTTGACATCATGGTTAGTGGTACGCTCTATTTCCTTGATAGCAAGCGCATCGGCTTGGGCAAAGTCGGTATAGATAGCCCTAAGCGCTGGGAAGATGCTATGATCCACCCCTTCGAGCTGCGGCAAGGGCAGTTTACAGAGTGCTATAAAGTATTCTACTTCCACCCTTAGGCGGTACTGGATGAGGGCTTGTTCGGAAAAATAAGCCTGTAGGGCACTGGTCTTGGAGGCATAGCGCCCATCAATGGGAGAGACGGCTGTCAAAGACATGTTTTGCATTTTTTAGAAAACGCAAATATACCATTTTCTTGGATTATATACAAGGATAATTTAATAATTTGCCAAAATTAAATACGCACTAAAGTCACCGAATCCCTGCAAGCGAGTATGAGACTCACACCCATGAAGGAGAAAACAAAGGGAGTTCCACCTTTCGGGGGTTAGGGGGATTACCCCAATGCCACATCCATGACCATCATCACCACAAAACCAATGAGAAAGCCAATAGTGGAAACATCGGTATTACGACTTTGCTGGGATTCAGGAATGGTCTCTTCCACCACTACATAAATCATCGCACCTGCTGCAAATGCCAAGGCATAAGGTAATATTGGGGTAAAGAAAACTACTGCAAAGGCACCCAAGACACCCGCAATAGGTTCTACTATGGCTGAAAGTTGCCCATAGAAGAAACTCTTCCAGCGACTGAGTCCCATACGCCTTAACGGCATAGATACGGCTACTCCCTCTGGGAAGTTCTGTAGACCAATACCAATAGCTAGGGTTACCGCCCCTGCAATAGAGGCTTCAGGAATGCCCGCGGCTACCCCACCAAAGAGTACCCCTACCGCCAAGCCTTCAGGAATATTATGGAGTGTAATGGCTAAAACCAAGAGTGTGGTACGCTGCCAAGAGGATTTCACTCCTTCGGTTTGCTTGAAATTGGGGTGAA
>NZ_CALHGG010000037.1 GCF_938029845.1 uncultured Capnocytophaga sp. | reverse complement strand
CTTCTTGGGCTACTTCAAAGAGTTCTCTTACCTCTTCATTTTTGAGGAGAAACTGTAAAACAGCTTCCTTGTTGCCCTCCAACCATTGTACTTTGGCTTCTACTTGCCGAAATACTTCTTGTTTTTCTTCTTCTGTAAAGTGGCGTTTGGCATCAAAACAGACCTCAATTTCAGACTCTTCCTCTCCCCAAAAAGTAAAGAATGCCTGATATTCGGTTTGGTTTTCAGCGATAAAATTCATATTCAAAAGATGTTTTTTAATTAACTTTAAAGCAGAACATTATAATAAATCATTTACGACTCAATCGTAAAGCGTATGATTTTCCTTTCTTCATCTACCATTACTACAAGAATTTCATCAGTAACTTCTGGTAAAGTATAGTCGAAACCCGCAAACTCTGTTGCAAAAAGGGAGATATTGAGATTGGTAAGTTCAAGTGCTGTAAGCAATTCTTCCCCTTGCACATCAGCCATTTCTTCTACTATTTGCACATAATCTTTCACCATAGATTCCTCGCTAGAACGATAGACTTTTATAAATTCGTTGCGAATCTGTTGGTCAAGTTCAGGCAAGTGTGCTAACAATTGCTCAATAGCTGTTCCCTGAGCTTTAGAGGGTGTTTCTCCCATACAATCAATAGTGATTAACACTGAGGAGCCGTTGATATCCACATCTTCTATTTCGTGGTAATCATCATCTTCAGAAAAGGTAACCTTCCCGAAATAAGGTAATTCGTAGGTAGTCATAGTGCTTAATTTTAGGCAACAAAAATAACAAATAATCAACAGATATACAAACGTATCAAAAATTTCTTTCTATCATAGATAAAAAATAAATTCTTTTGGCACAGATAGTTATACCAAAAGAATTTATAGTTTTTGGTCAAAAGACCCTTATTCAATAGGTGTTGTAGGGAGTTTCACTTCTCCTGGGTCTTTCCAAAGTCCGTCCTTGATAGCGCGTTTCTTAGCAGCTTCTGCACGCTTTTCACTATCAGGGTGTGAGCTCATCATCTTTTGGAAACGGCTTTGGGTTTCTCCTCCAGAGAGTAGGGCTAACTTCTTAAAGGCGGTATATACCCCTACTACATTGTAACCATGCTTCTTCATGAAGTTATAGGAATACTCATCGGCTTGGGATTCTTGCTTCTTGCTGTGCTTGGTATCAAGCATGGCTTCGGCCATTTCGCCTAATTGGCTTTCGCTCAAGGTCTTTACCGTATTGGAAGCCGCTGCGCCTGCTTCTTGTAGGGCGGCTCTGGTATAGGCAGCCTTAATGGCATCCTTGGTATCCTCATTCTTTACGTGGCCTATTTCATGACCAATGATAGCCAAAAGTTCATCATCGGTCATCAAGTCCATAAGGGAGGAGAAAACGCGTACACTACCGTCGGCACAGGCAAACGCATTGATATCGGTTACCAAATACACCTTGTAGTTGAGGGTCATGCCGTCTTCGTTTTTGTGCTTGTCGAAGAGACGGTTAAGCCGTTTTGCATAAGGACTTTTTGCATCCGCCACTTTATTGTGGGTATCCATCCAATCAACCGATTCTTTGGACAACTTTTGAGCATCCTCATTACTAAAGGAAAGCGCTTGCGCCCCTTTGCTAACGGCACCTGCCATCTTTCCAATATTGATCTGTGCCTGCGCAGTAGCTATCGCTACCATACACAAGGCTGTTAAAATTGTTCTTTTCATATAAATCTCTTTATAATTACAAGATGCAAATATAAGGGATTTAATTGTTAATTGTTAATTATCAATTGTTAATATTCAATAGCAATAATAATTAATGACTAATGGCTAACCCTTTAAGGAATTAGCCATTAGTCTATCATTACTAATCATTATATCTCGTGTTCGCCTTTGATCTCCTTATGCTCGTAGTCAGCAATCATTAGGCGGTCATAGTCAATCTTGGCTCCTTTTCCAAAGCGCTTACCAATGTTATCAAAGATCAGATATACCAATGGTACGACAATCAAGGTCAAGAACAGAGAGGAGAGTAGTCCTCCGATGATTACAATCGCTAAGGCGTTGTTAATCTCAGCTCCAGCACCAGAGGCTATTGCCAGCGGGATCATACCTGCCACCATAGCAATGGTTGTCATGAGGATCGGACGGAAACGCGCATGGTTGGCTTGTATCAAGGCTGTTACAGTATCTTCGCCTTCTTCCTTACGGTGGTTGGCAAAATCCACAATCATAATCGCATTCTTAGCTACCAACCCGATGAGCATAATCATACCCAATAGGGTGAAGATATTGAGCGACATATTGGTCAATGCCAAAGCAACCAAGGCACCAATAAAGGAAAGTGGAATGGAGAACATCACCACAAACGGACGAGAGAAACTGTTATAGAGCACTACCATTACCATGTACACCAATAGGATAGCTGCAATAAGTGATACAAAGAGTGTACCGAAGCCTTCATCTTGGTTTTCTTGGTCTCCTGAGAAGGTGAAATGTACATTGGCAGGTTTTTCCATCGTATCAAGTTTTGCTTTCCACTCAGAAACGATGGTACCTGTAGGGCGTCCTACGGACTGAGCCTGTACGGTTACCGAAGGTGACTTATCATAACGTTCCAATAGGGTAGGTCCTGAGGCATAGAACACTTTGGCAAACTGGGAGAGCTTTATTTGCTGTCCTGCACTGTTGATAAAGACCATATTCTCTACGTTCTCTATAGACTGGCGATGACCTTCTTCAAAGACAACATTAATATCATATTCAGAATCACCAGTACGGAACTTACTATCATCATTTCCGTTGAAAGCTGTACGCATAGTTACTCCTACAGTAGCGATGTTAAGCCCCAGCATGGACATCTTATCACGATCCAGCTGTACATTGATCTCAGGGTTTCCTGCCTCTGAAGAGAGTTTCACCTCGGTAGCTCCAGGGATCGTTTTGAGCAGTTCAGCGGTTTTTAATGCATATTCTTGAGCTACCTTAACATCGTCAGAGGTAACCACCAAGGCAATTGGTGCTTGTTCGGCTCCCATAAGCCCCACTGGAACAGTCTTTACTTTGGCATCTACCAAGTACTGGCTGAGTTCGCGCTTGAGCTTAGCGGCAATGATATTGGTGGATTCGCTACGCTCTTTCTTATCGACAAGGGTAATCTGTATTTCGGACTTATAAGCGGTAGACTGAGAAGCACCCATACCACTGGTGGACTGTCCTACAGTAGTAATCATACGCTCTACCAATGGCTTATTGGTACCAGGCACCTTGAGCGCTCGCAAGTAGTTCTCTGCCTTCTGTGTAATAAAATTGGTTTGCTCCAAGGAAGCATCTTTGTTCAATTCAAACTGTACGAGGAACTTACCTCTATCCATGTTTTGGAAGAACTCTGTACCAATATATCCAGCAGGAATGAGTGAACAAGAACCTGCAAAGAGGAAAAATACCAAAATAATCGTTTTCCACTTGTTCTTGAACGACCATACCAAGAGGTCAGAGAAGAAATGAGTCATACGCTTTATAAAATTCTCAAATCCAATAGAGATTTTCCCCATAAAAGATTTAGGATCAGGGTGTTCCAACTTCCCAAAACGAGAATAGAGCCAAGGCACTATGGTAAAGGACATCAGCAAGGAGAGCGCTGTAGCAATAGCCACTGTCATACAGAACTCTTTTACCACATTCACCACTATGGAGTTTCCTATAGAAATTGGTACGAATACCACCACAATTACCAAGGTAATCGCCATAACGGTAAGGACAATTTCCTTAGACCCATCATAGGCAGCACGTACCTTATTCTTTCCCATCTCCATATGGCGGTGTACGTTCTCCAAGACCACAATAGCATCATCCACCAAGATACCTACCACCATTGAAAGAGCAACAAGGCTCATCAGGTTCAGCGTAAAGCCAAAGAAGTACATACCAATAAAGGCTGCAATGAGTGAGGTCGGTATAGAAACCATTACAATGAGTGCGTTGCGCAAACTGTGAAGGAAGAAGTACATCACCACAGCCACGAGTACAATCGCCAAGAAAAGGTCAAACATCACAGAGTTGGCTGCATGTAGTGTAAATTCGCTGGTATCCTCAGCCAATTGTAACTTTACATTCTCATTGGCATAGGTTTTTTCTATCTGAGCCATCTTCTTACGTACCTGTTCGCTTACTGATACCGCATTGGCATCGGTTTGCTTGAGTACTTGGAGCAGGAGCGTATTATCTTGGTTGATACGAGCTATTTTAGTGGCATCTTCCTCTGTATCTTGTACATCAGCTACATCGGAAAGGCGGATTTCGATACCATTCTGGGAGACAAGCGGTAAGTTACGCAGTTGCTCGACATCCTGAATCTTACCCAAGACACGGATGGAGGTACTATTTTCACGCGTTTTGAGTTTCCCCGCAGGGATTTCTATATTGGAAGCTGTAATCAACTGTTGTATTTGTGCAATGGTAAGGCCATAACCTTCGAGTTTTTGAGCATCCACATTCACACGAATTTCCCTCTTACGACCGCCAATGATATTGACCTGTGCCACCCCAGGCACACGAGAGAGTTCAGGCTGTATCTTCTTATCCACTAAGTCATAAAGCTCTTGAGAGGAAAGATTGGAGGTAACTCCCATGGAGATAATTGGCAAGTCCGACAAGGAGAACTTGGATAGGGAAGGCTCTTTGGCATCAGTAGGGAGATCAGCACGAATGGCATTGATCTTACGCTGGGCATCATTGAGCGTATTATCCACATTAGCATCATTGGTTAGCTGTATAATTACCACTGAGAGCGACTCATAGGAATTAGATTGTATCTTTTTGATATTCTCCAAAGAAGATACCGCATCTTCAATTTTCTTAGTTACGGTACTCTCAATTTCTGAAGGGGACGCTCCTGCATATATGGTAGAGATAGTTATCACATTGACCTCAAACTTAGGAATGAGTTCATAGTTCAAGAGCTTATAGGAATAAAAGCCCCCCAAGAGTAATAAGGAGAGCATCACAATTAGGACACTGGGTCGCTTGATAGAGAGTTTGATAATATCCATCGTAATTAATTCTAAATCGGGGGCAAAGGTAAAGCAAAAAAACTAAATAAACAAAAAAAGTTTCCATATTTTTTCAGTTGTCAGTTGTCAGAAGTTAGTGCTCAGAGACCAGTGTCATGTCCTGAAATAGAGAACGATGTAACTCAGAACAATTTCCCCGTATTTGTACAAGGGGAAAAACGCATCTCCTTAGCCGATGTACGCCGTGCTTATTACCACCACTATCAGGGCACTTCACATGACCCCTATTTCCACCGAAATCCCAAAGAACCTTACCGTCCTGTGGCTATTTTCCGTGCCACTCATACCCATATCCTACAAGTAAGACCAGAGTTACCCAAGGCTATAGGCGAGATTAACTATGTGGCTTTCGGTATGGCCGCTTTGGGACTCTTTATTCCTATCTACCAAGGTGTTGCTTCCTATCCTGAAGCCTACACTAAGGGCGACAACCATTGCAAAGAAGATTCCGCCTACTGGATACTAAGACGTGTACAGACCTTAGGAATGGTCAATTATAACAAATATGCCCCCGTGATACGTGACACCTATGACCGTTTTGAAGCCGAGATGGAACAACGTCAACGTGAAATGGAGGCTGATTATCTTGCCCTCTACCCTACTCATCCTATAGCTGCACAGCAGTTATTACAACGCTTTTCTGATAAGCTCTTAGAAGATGTGCTTTCAGTAAGCCGTGAGTTACTCAACGACCTATTTACCCGCTTAACCTTAGATGTACAGGCGGAATACCGCTTTGCAGGCGCTTAATTTTGGAGTTATCATAATGAGAAAGAGGGGTGAATATGATATTCATCCCTCTTTTGTGCTGCTTAGCTCACTATTTTATCTCACGATTTCAAAAAAACCTCCACAAGGAGAGGTTCTGTATAAATTATGAAAAGATGTTATTTACTAAGTAAGAACCATGTGTTGCTATCTTTTACACTGGTGAGCTTGTAATAGTTAGTATTATTAGGATCATCTGCCACTTTATAGGGAGATTTGCTCGCTATATACGAATAAAAATTGTACATAAAGCTAGCAAACCAACTATAACGATTTTGTAATAGATTTTCATCTGGATGATCCACCTTGTAATATTGAGATTTTACTTCTCCTCGAAGGCTTATGGCTATTTGGTCAGGATGCCCTACTACTGCATCAAAATTGATTTCATAGAAAGTATCATTACCTCCTGACCACCTTGCATCATAGGACAAATGTTTTTTGAAACCTACCACATACCCTGAATCATCATTGTGAAGAAGCCTAATTTGCAGATTCTTATCTACATTCAAATCATACCAATAATACAAATCTTTTACAGTTGTATTCAAAGTAGCGTACTGATCTAACAAATCCTGAGAGGCTGAACCTGTATCAAAAGTAGCCCATTTGATATCATCAGTTCCATTAAAGATAATAGGAGGATTTACAAAGTTAATAGTTATAGCTCCATCGGGAGTAGTCAAGGCAGTCTTGGCATTATTGATATACAATTCTGTTATCTTGACACCATTAACATCCACGGGTTCATAGAATTTTATCCCTTTTTCAGTAAGTGCAAAAGCTTGTTGAACATTATTACCATCATAGCTAAAAACAATTTGACGCTCTAACGAAGAGAATAACATATTCACTGTTTTACCATTAATCTGCACCGGAGCTAATATTTTTCCAAATAACAAAGATCTATTTTCACGTATTTTGTTTAGAAAAGCTGCCCTGTCACCTGTCAGACTGGTAAGAACCATTGTATTTCCAGAGAGTTTTCCCTTGAAAGTATAGGTTCCATTTTCTTCTTTTTCTATAAGATATTCCACATCTCCACCTTTACCGCGAGGATAATCATAAGAGGATACATAGAAGTGATGCAAAATTTTGTTATGGGTATCAAAGCTCACTCCTGGAGCTTCATTAGCATTGTAGGTAAAATAAGAAGTTACCTCGTTGTTATCAGAAGCTACTTCAGAAGAAGCGATTACTTTTCCATCTTTGAGCTTGATGACAAAGTTATATCCTCCTATGCCTTGGTTAGTTGCAGGAAGCGCTTGAAAGCTTTTATTTTCCCCTGGGAAAACCGTAAATAACCAATAGCTGTCATTCTCCCAAGCTTTTTTATATCCTTGCATCAGCTGAGGTATACGCTGCAAGGCTTGTTGATCATCTCCAAAAGGGTTATCTTCCTTATAACTACAAGAAGTTATAAAAGAAGCGGTGAGTAATAAAGTAATATATTTTTTCATCCTAATTAAGATTTAATGTTGAGAAATCCTTACGAGGTACGGTATTGCCCTCAAAATCCTTTCCTACTACATAAGGATAGCGGCTGCGTACTTCTTTGCGGAGTACATCCAAGTCAAGCTGCCATTCGTCCTGTAGGTATTTCTTGATGACAACCATCTTTTGTTCCAATTTTTCTTTACCTGTATAGGTTTCGGTAGGACGGATTTTTTCGTCTGCTTTTTTGAGTTCTTCTTCCCATACATTGGTAGAATAATATGTTCCGCTTGCATCTCCATAATTAGAGAACTTAGCTTTCCAAGCGGTATATTGCTCTCTGTCAAAACCATCAGGGATCGCTCTATAGATAGCCACATTGGCATCGGTATCATCGGTAGTCACATTAGCAGCTAAGTGCTGTGCATCAGTAACACTGCTATCCAAATCCTTATTGCGGTAAGCCCTACCCCAACGACTTTGGTCGGTAGTAGCGCAGCCACAATCTTGAGTAGCATTGTAATACACCATATAACGTGCTATAGTCTCTACAAAGTCTTCATCGGCATTATAGGCACAATATGGTTGTATAAATCCTGATTTGAGAGCCTCTTCATGAACAAGATTTGTCCAGTTTCCATATTTGTAATCGGAAGCAGTAATCCTATCAAAGCTGGTAGGATAGAGCTTAGCCTGGTGCCAAGTATGCGCTACTTCATGATATAGGGTCTCGAAAGGTCCTGAAGTCAATTGGTAGATATTATGAGACTCTAAGTTGTTAATATTCAACAGGTGTATTTTCTTTCCTGCCAATGCCCATCCTAAAACATAAGTACCTCCTGCTTCATAGGCATATTCTCCTACTAAAACAATCTTACTAAAAGAATATTCCTTAAGAAAGTTCTGTCCTTTTATTTTTACATAAGGCTCTATAAAGAGGTAATGAAATACATTGGCAAACTCAATTGCCTTTTGATAATCTGTAGGCACAAAGGAATAGCCTTCGTATCTTTCATTATCGGTAAAACGATAAAGAATATTGATGTTAAATGGTTTGGCTATCTTCTGCTCTAAGTACTTATCCAAATCATTTTGAGTATTGAGTGACTGTTCTTTCTGTTCTGCTTTATCTTCCACAGAACTTTCTGCAGCCAGATCGTTATCCTGAGAACAACCTACCAACGCTGCTGCTGACAAAAACGTATATAATATTTTTTTCATAAGTATTTTTTATTTATTATCTTGGATTGGGTTGCATACCTGATCTGATGGCTACATCTGGAAGCTGTATAGCTCTACGAGGGTCATTTACAGGGAGGGTAGCAGCAGGGTAATTTCTATCACGATCCGAAAGATCACAACGATAGCGTACTACTTCTATACCATAGCGCTTTACATCTTGCCAACGTAAGCCATCTCCTAAGGTAAGTACACGACGACATTGCAAAAGATAGTGTAACAAATTTTCCTGTATACCATCATTTTCTATGGTAAAAGAAGGATGTAGTTTTTTCTTCTGAGTAGGTGCATTGGCGGTAGAATAGCGCATATTCGCATCCTTATAGAAATCTATTATCTGTTGCTGAGTTGCTGTATTACGGCTTGAATAAGCTTGTCCATTAACCGTGATTGTGGTTTGCTGAATAAACTTAGATGTCCACATGTTGAGGTCTTCAACTGCACTGGCATATTGTTTTAAGTGAATCTTTGCTTCTGCGCGTACCAAAAGGGTTTCATCGGTAGTAAAAGGCACCATGATAGACTTATAGGAAGTTCCTTCCCTTAAAGTAGGAAACTTATCAAATAAGACAATATTAGTATTAGCATTTCGATCACGAATAGGTTCAAACCAATAAAAAGCATATCCATAACCATAATCTCCTGATTTTCCTTCAGGATCCCATACATTAGGAGCTTCTACTGTTTCTTGTCCTGCTATAAGTGTATTATGGTTGTAGCGGTAACTTCTGCTATAGAATTTTCTTGCTATCTGAGAATATACCGGAAGTACGAGTAAGTTCGCATCAATATTCTCATTGGTATAGTAAAGCGCCCTACTTCCTTGTGTTACTGTACCTGCCTTAGAGGTATCTCTAAAATCCTCCCAATTTCTCAACAGATTAAGTGTAGTAGCATTGTTGGTGGTCAGTACCTCATTGGCATAGCTCAAGGCTTTTTGCCATTGTTGGTAATAGAGGTAGAAACGAGCCGCAAAAGCATTAGCTGCTCTTTTGTTAAAGTGATACTTAGGTGTTTCGTAATAATTATCATCAATCAAGGGCAATCCTGCCTGTATGTCCTTATCTATGAGGTCATACACCTGTGCTACTGTCCCGCGAGGGTACTTAGGACTTAGCTCTTTCTCTGTATGGAGCATATAAGGAATTCCTAAGTCCATGCTGCTGGTAGTGGGGTTGTAAGCTAAGCAAAAAGTGTTAGCCAATTCAAAGTGTGCATAGGCACGTGCCAAGAGCGCTTCTCCCTTAGCCGCATTAAATTCTGAACCCCCACCAAGTTCTTGAATTGCTTCCAAAGCTTTATTGGCATGATTGACCGCATTGTAGTAGGATTCCCAGTTGTAATACAATCCATCGTTGTCAAAGTATTCTTGTACAGGTTGCCAATAAGCCAATTGCCCACTGATAAGCCCCCATGTATACACAGAAGGACCATAATCCCCTATATTATCAGAGGAATATTCATTGAGTACGGCATTATTATTGATGGAGTAAGCATTGACTAAAAGCTTTCTTACATCCTCTGCCGTCTGTATCTCTACCTGATTGTCAGGCAACTCATCCAAGAGCTTATTACATCCTGAAAAGAGTAGAGAAGCGGTTGCAAGTATAAAATATATTTTTTTCATTGTCTATCTTTTTATTAAAGTCCTATACGCAAAGTAAATATCAGCTGCTTGGGTGCTCTTTGAGCATATCCGTTGGCTAAGAAGTCAGGATCATCTCCATTAAGCTTTTTATCCGCATAGAGCAAAGCCAAGTTGGTAGCTTGTAGCTTTAAGCTCAAGTGGCGAATACGTGTTTCTTTCAAAAACTGATTGTCAAAAGTATATCCTAAAGATATTTCCTTCAAGCGGATGTTATCTCCTTTGGCGATACGTACATCAGAGTAGTCATAGCTGGAATAAGGTTGAGACAAGTCCACTCCAAGCTGAGGCACTGAATAGTGAAGCACATCTGCTATCGAATAAGCTTTAGGAATATTGGTTCTTGCCTCATCGCCAGGTATTCTCCAGCGACTGTTAAGTTCTCTTGGCGCACTGGCATAGTCGTTATAGGTCAAGGCGTCAGATATTCTTCTAAGACGTACCACATTTCCATAAGAGTAAGTGAATACTACTCCAAAGGAAATTCCTTTGTAATTGATAGTGTTAGTAAAGCTACCACGATCGGTAGGAATAAGGGTTCCTGAATATTTCAAGAAGTCTACATTGGAATCCTGCATGTTAAATCCTTCACGATTCAGCTCTCCATTAGGTCCTGTAAAGGTAGGGAATCCTCTTTCGTCCAAGCCTCGGAATGGAATAGAGAAAAGTGACTTAAGTGGGTAACCTTCTTTAGCAAATCCCCCTACTGTAGTAGCATCTTCGTTATAACCTACCATATTTTGTATGTTAGGACTGGTCAGAAGCTTGGTTATCTCATTGGTAGAACGAGAGTATACCAAGGAAGTCTTCCAAGTGAAATTCTCTGTTTTGATATTGGTAGACTCTATCGCCAATTCCAAACCATGCGATTTCATCTCTGCCATATTTCCTTGCTTAGCGATGGTACCGCCTACCCCTTGGGTATCTATATTCCCGATAAGGTCATAGCTTTTACGATTGAACCAGTCTACTGAAAAGTTAAGACGGCTGTTTAGGATACCAAACTGTACGCCCAAATCCAATTCTTGATTTTTCTCATAGGTCAAGTCATGGTTAGCTCCATTGGTTATATTAAGTCCCAATTCGCGATTGTTGGAGTTACGCCAAGGTTGGTTGGTATAGATCTGAGAAAGCGAGTTGCTTACCGAAGGGGCAATGGCAGTTACCCCAAAAGAACCACTGAAGGTAAGGTAAGAAAGAGGCAAATCCTTAAAGAAACTTTCCTGACTTACATCCCAGCTAAGTCCTGCATTCCAGGTAGGCATCCAGCGTACATAACGAGATTTTCCAAACTGGTTAGAGGCATCATAGCGAAGGGTACCATTGAAAGTATAACGATCCTTGAAGGTATAGTTCACATTAGCATAGAAGTCCTGATAGTTATTAGTGGTAGGAGTGATAGTATAGTAATTATCTCCTTCTTCCTGCATTTTCTTAAACTTTATGTAAGAAAAAGCACTATAATAACCTGAACCAAAATTCACTCCATAGTTATCTGAGGAGTCATAGGTATTCTTGTTATTGTCCATCTCAAACCCTCCATAGAGCGAAAGCGCATGCAAGCCGTCCATGAAGCTATCTATATAGCTCAAAGTAGTACGGAAGGTAGTTCCCTGTGAGGTAGAAAGGGTTTGGGTACGGATACCCCCCTTAGGTAAGGTAGGGATTGGCTGTGCAAAAGGATCATTAGGATCTTTGTACAGATAAGTATTGGCATTCCTTATCTCAGAGTCAGGCATATAGCGATAAGAGATGGCTCTATTAGAGTACTCTGTATGATCGGTAACGATCTTATAGGATTGGTAGCGAATGGCTCCCATCGCAGTGGCTTCTACCTTAGGAGAGATCTTCCAAGTAAGTTGTCCTTGCAAACGCACTGTGGCTATGTCTTTGTCTATATAAGAATTATCAATCTCATTGAAAATATTAAAAGGCGTATATCGTTCTACATAGTATTCCTTAGGATCCAAGGTACGAGAACGATCCTGTGCATAATAATATAAGTTGCGGTAAGGATCTGTCTGATCCTTATAGGAAAGGTCTGTGATTACATTGAGCCCTATCTTAGAAGAAAGATTGTAAGTAGCATTAAGGTTTCCTGAATACTGAGAAAGTTTGCTACCTTTAGTCCATCCTGGGTCGTCCAATATACTCAAGGAAGCATAGTAAGTGGATTTCTCACTACCTGAGGAGAAGGAAAGGGTATGGTTCTGCATGATACTTGTTTGGAACAATTCTTTGAACCAGTTTGTATTTCTTCTCTCTGCCATTCTCATATAGCGCAAGCGTCCTTCAGGAGTATTAGATACCCTTGGATTGCCATTAGCATCCAACACCTTGTATAGTTGGTTCATCTTTGCCATAAGACCACTAGTGGCACTTGCTACCGTATTCCCGTCCAAGAAATAAGCTCCTTCATAGAGTTCCTTCATTAGGGACATATGATCCTGAGAGTTCATGATGTTGAACTCTCCATAGGTAGGGATAAAGCGGAAAGTGGACTCATTGGTATAGGTGATACTGCTGGAACCCGCAGCCCCACTCTTGGTAGTAATGACTACCACCCCAGCAATGGCACGAGGTCCATAGATAGCGGTAGCAGAAGCATCCTTGAGTACCTTAAAGCTTTCAATACTCTCAGCACTAAGCCCAGGTATAGCCGCTGCAATAAGCATCTTAGCATCATCAGATACGAGTTCCTCTGGCTTTAGAGAGATATCGTCCTGAAGAATTACTCCATTAAGCACCCACAATGGTTTGGCTTCCTTAGAGATAGAGGCTTGTCCACGGGAGTTGGTATTCATCGGAGCAGAAGGTTCTTTCTTCTGGTGATCCACCACTTCATTGACACCCTCTAATTTTACATCTACTACACCAGAGGTAGGCACCACCTCCTGTGGTTTTTTCCCCTCAGCGGTAAAGACTAACGTCTGTCCCTTGGCAATGGTTATCTCATAGCGCCCTTCGAAATTGGTAACCGTCGCCTGTGAGGTCTCCTTCACAGTGATGGTAACTCCTGCCAAAGGTGCCGACTTGGTATCGGTAACCACTCCAGAAATTTTCATCTCCTCTTGAGCTAAGGAGACATGCCATACTCCAAAGAGGAGTAAGAACATGCACAGAAATCTGAATTTGACTGTATTCATCTTTATTTACTTAAAATAGATTTTTCACACTAACATAATTCTTCTCTATCAACTCAGACTTATTGAGCCCTCTTCCACATTCTCCTCCCTAAACAAGACGCTTTTGATAAAAAAGGTTTGCAAATTTAGGAATAAAAAAAGGAAAAAGCAAGCATTTTTCCTTATTTATGTAGGGCAAGAGATGTTAAAAATAATAAGAGCTGCCCGAGAGGGCAGCCCTTATTAAAAATGATGATATGAGAAATGCTAATTACTTGTAAAGATAGAACCAATAATTACTATCGGTTGTACTAGTGAACTTATAGTAATCGCCTCCATCTTGTACAGTATAAGGACCTTTGTTGGCCATTGTTCTGTAAAGTATAGTTACTATCCAAGAGTAGAACTGTATTTGGTTTCTATCAACACCTGTTCTGAGGGTCTTGTGATCAGAAGGATCTTTGAGAATAAAGCGTACTTGATTTGGATGATCACCTACTCCTACTATATCTACTTCATAATAGGTCTGTACCCCTCCATCATAACCTTCTACATAAGAAATAAACTTAGTAAATCCTGTTACCGATTCATTGTCATTTCCTTTGATAGTAGAGATTTTAAGATCTGTAAAGCCATTTCTTTTGAGATCATACCAAGCATAAGACCACTTAACCCATGAATCTACTGTATTGTAAGTAGTTAAGAACTTATCAGAAACGAAACCTTGATCAAACCAAATTTTCATAGGAGTTGCAGTTATTTGAATAGGAGCTGCTTGGAAAGTAATGGTAACTGAATTATCAGGTGTAGTAAGGGCTGTTTTTGCCTCATTGATATAAAGTTCGTCCAAGGTAACCCCATTTACAGTAACAGGTTCGTAGAACTTAAGTCCCTTATCGGTTACGATAAAGGCCTGTTGTACATTCTGGTCATCATAGCTAAAGGCGATCTGGCGATAGCTAGGGAATAGCACCATGGTAACCGCTTTTCCTCCAATCTGAGTAGTATTAAGTCCTTTCCCCTTAAGAGTTTCTGTATTAGCACGTACCTTGTTAAGATATTCCTGACGATTTCCTGTGAACTTGGTAAGGGTCATTTTGGTAGCAGAAGAACGCCCTAAGATAGAATAACCATCATTTATAGGTTCTAAGATCTCTAACTCAATATCCCCACCACGAGCATTAGGAAACTGACCGGAGGTACGGCGGAAGTGGTGTAATACATCACTGTAAGTATCAAAACTAAGGGTGATTGCCTCGGTATTCTGATAAGAGAAGTAAGTGGTATATTCATCATTATTAGGCATAAACTCCGCGGAAGCACTTACCTTACCATCCTTGAATTTCAAGAAAATATTATACCCCCCTATACTGTGGTCCATTCTTGGTAGTTTTAAGAAACTTCTGCTTACCTTAGGAAAATAAGAGAGTTGCCAGTAAGTATCTCCCTCCAAGGTATTCTTATAGGTCTCTAAGGTATTATTGGTACGATTGGCTGGCTTTTGCTCAAAGGCATCTTCTTCCTTGTAACTACAAGAAGCTACCAAAGAAAGCGTTATAAGTAATATTATATATCTTTTCATAGCAAATTAATTATTAGGTAAGACAGAGAAATCTTTTCTTGGAACAGGATTTCCATTAAAATCCCTACCTACCACATAAGGGTAACGGCTACGGATTTCTGCACGAAGTTCATCTAAGTTGATATTCCATTCTTCCAAGAGATATTTCTTCATAATGGCCATTTTTTGTTCTATTTTTTGCTTACCTGTATAGGTTTCATTAGGACGTATTTTTACGTCTGCTATTTTAAGCTGTTCTTCCCATACATTGGTAGACTCATAGTTGGTTTGACCATCACTTAGGTTTCCATAGTTCCAGAACTTATCCTTCCAAGCATTGTAAAGCTGATCGTTGAAACCATCTCCATCGGTATCCAAAGAGCTATCTGTCGTAGCGCAACCACAATCCAGTGTCGCATTGTGATATACAATATAACGAGCCAACATCTCTACGAAGTCCTCATCACTATTGAAGCTAGAGTAAGCGGTCATAAAGCCTGCAGGAAGATAGTTCCTTGTGGATAGATTCCAAGCGGTTACCCAGTTATCTCGCTTATAGTCAGAAGCAGATATCTTCTCATAATCGGTAGGATACAATTTGGCTTGGTGCCAAGTGTGTGCATTCTCGTGATAGAGGAAAACTAGAACGTTGTCATTAAGCCAATAGATATTATTAGGATCCAAGTTATTAATCTCCAACAAGTGGACTTTCACCCCAGCGGCAGCAAACCCTAATAGCTTAGCCCCTGTGGAGTTAAAGGCAGGTTCCCCTATAAGTATGATTGTATTGAAAGAGTGTTCTTTCAAAAACTTTTGGGAAGTTATCTTGATATAAGGCTCTATAAAAAGATAATTGAACACATTGATAAACTCTACTGCCTTTTCGTAGCGTGTAGGTGCCATGGTATAAGATCTATAGATTTCTCTTTCGAGGAAGCGATATAATATATCTATACCATAAGGCTTAGAAAAGTTCTTTTCTATATATTTATCCAATGGGTTCTGAGGGTTTATCACCTTTCCATTGGCACCTCCATCATCGGCAGTTACCGCACTTTCGGAGATATTGATTTTATCATCATTGGTACAACCAAAGAGGAAGGTTGTTACCAAAAGTATATACATTATTTTTTTCATAAGATTCAATATTTGTTATCTTGGATTAGGAGTCATACCTGCTTGTAGTACCATAGTAGGCAACTGAAGGGTACGTCTTGGGTCATTAGGAGGGAGAATAGCTTTGACTGAAAATTGGTTACGGTTACTTTCATCCGTCTTGTAGCGTACTACCTCTATGTTGTAGCGACGTACATCTTGCCAACGCAAACCATCTCCTAGGGTAAGAACACGGCGGCATTCAAGTAGGTAGTGCAAGAGTGGTTCTTGTACCCCATCAGCTACTATAGTGAAAGATGGATGTAATTGCTTTTTCTGAGTAGCTCCATCATCAGTGGCTTGAGAATAGTTTATCCTATTGTAGAAAGCTACAATCTCGGTCTTAGTAACTTGGTTCTTATTGGTAAAGCCATTCACTTGTTTTACTTGTATAAACTTAGATGTCCACAAGTTCAAGTCATTAACAGCACTTTCATATTGCTTAAGGTGTATCTTTGCCTCTGCACGTACCAAGAGCGTTTCATCGGTAGTGAAAGGAATCATGATACTTCTGGAATAATCCCCTGAGAAAGCAGGCCACTTGTCAAAGAAGATAGTATTGGCCTCATTACTTTCTGTTTTGATAGGCATAAACCAATAACGTTCGTTGATAATAGCCTTCCCTTCGGTATCCCATAGGTTGGGAGTTCCCAATGTCTCCTGATTGGAGATACGGCTATTGTGGCTATAACGACGGGAATAGTCTTCTGAAAAATAGTTAGTAATATTCGAATATACAGGTAATACCAAGAGGTTCGCCTGAATATCATCACGGGTATAATAGAGAGCCCTATTTCCTTGCTTGGTACTTCCCACCTTGGTTACATCACGGAAATCTTCCCAGTTTCTTAGCAAGTTCTTAGTGGTTCTATCGTTAGTAGTAAGCACCTCATTAGCTGCATCCAACGCTTTTTGCCACTTTTGGTAATAGAGGTAAAAACGAGCTGCAAAGGCATAAGCTGCTTTTCTATTAAAGTGATATTTAGGCATATCATAATAGCTATCATTGATAAGAGGCAATCCTTCTTGCAGATCCGCATCTATTTGTTCATAGATCTTACCTACTGAAGTACGCTCGTACTTTTTGTTAAGTTCGGTCTCAGGAGCCAACATATAAGGAATACCTGGATCGGAAGCACTTGTTGAAGGGTTATAAGGTTTTCCGAAGAGGTTTACCAACTCAAAGTGTCCGTAAGCACGTGCTATCAAGGCCTCTCCACGAGCAGGCTTTAGATCAGCAGTGTTTCCTAATTTGTCAATAGCTTCCAAGGCTGTATTAGCATGGTTAATCGCATCATAGTGATATTGCCATACATACTTAAGTCCTTCATAATCAGAATACTCATTGACAACCTCCCAGTTGGCCAACTCTATGGCCAATCGGCTATCAAACTTTGCAACGTCTCCCCCGTCGCCTATATTATCGGAAGAAAATTCGTTCAATATACTCGCACTTACCTGAGGATAGGCATTGACCAAGAGCTTTTTAACCTTTTCAGGAGAGTCTATACGCACTTGGTTATCAGGTAATTCGTCCAATTGTTTGTTACAACTTACGAGTGCTAAAATGGTTGCTGAAAATATATAATATAATCTTTTCATATCGTCTTTGTATTAAAGTCCTACACGTAAAGTAAAGATAATTCGCTTAGGCGAAATAGGAGTATAGCCATTGGCTAGATAGTCAGGATCGTCTCCGTTAAGTTTTTTGTCAGCATAGAGCAGTGCCACATTGGTAGCTTGTAACTTCATGCTAAGTTGGCGAATACGTGTTTCGCGCAAGAAATTCTTATCAAAGGTATAACCTATAGAAATTTCTTTCAAGCGGATATTATCCCCTTTGGCAATACGCACATCGGAATAATCATAAGTAAGATAAGTTTGCTTTATATCTTCCCAACTATATATCTTCTGATACATATAAGTAGTATAGAGTCGTGGAATGTTGGTCTTGTTCTCATCACCAGGGACTAACCAGCGGTTATTAAGTTCGCGAGGAGCATTGGCATAGTCATTATATACATTGTTCAAACGTCTGAGACGTACCACATTTCCCCAAGAATAGGTAAATACCACTCCGAAAGAAATACCCTTATAGTTAATAGTATTACTAAAGCTACCACGGTCAGTAGGAATAAGGGTACCTGAGTATTTCAAGAAATCCACATTTTGGCTATTAAAGCGAATATCACTCATGGTTACATTTCCATTTTGGTCAAGGAAAGTAGGAAGTCCATTATTAGTAAGCCCATTGAAAGGAACAGAGAAGATGGATTTTAACGGATATCCTTCTTTAGCAAAACCACCTGCAGCAGTAGCGTCAGAGGAATTATAGCCCACCATATCAGCAATATTAGGACTGGTAAGGAGTTTCGTAATTTCGTTCTTAGCACGAGAATAGATGAAAGAAGTATGCCAAGAGAAATCAGCTGTTTTGACATTGGTAGTTTCCAACCCTAATTCTAAACCATTGATTTGCATTTCAGCCATATTTCCTTTCTTAACGATAGTACCTCCAACTCCTTGAGTTACAAGGTCTCCGATAAGGTCATAGCTACGACGGTTAAACCATTCGGCAGAGATATTGATACGATCGTTGAATAGACCAAATTGAGTACCTATGTTAAGCTCTTGGTTCTTTTCGTAAGTAAGATCGTGGTTGGCTGAATAAGAGATATTAAGCCCCAACTCTTGACGCTTGGAGTTCTTCCAAGGGAGGTTAGGATAGATCTGAGAAAGAGAGTTGCTCACTGATGGTGCTACCGCAGTAATTCCGAAAGAACCATAGATATTCAAGTGAGAAAGTGGTTTTAGATACTTGAAGAAACTTTCCTGAGTTACATCCCAAGTAAGTCCTGTATTCCAAGTAGGCATCCAACGGATGTAACGTGATTCTCCAAACTGGTTAGAAGCATCATAACGCAAAGTACCATTGAAAGTGTAACGGCCATTGAAAGTATAAGAAGCATTCCCAAAGAAAGCCTGGTTATTACCTACTGTATTATTGATAGTATAGTACTTAGTAGCATCCTCTTCCTGGCGTTTCTTGAATATCATATAGTTATAGGTACTATAATAACCTAGGTTATAAAGTATTCCGAAGTTTCTATTGACATCATTGGTATATTTAGCATTATCCATATCAAAGCCTCCAAATAAAGACAAGGTATGAAGCCCATCCTTGAAGGAGTCATTATAGCTAATGGTAGCACGGAAGTTATTGGCGTTGGTCGTATTCTCAGTTTTTCTACGAATCCCTCCTTCGGCAAGTACTGAGATAGGAAGTGCAAAGGGGTCATTAGGGTCTTTGTACAAGTTCGTATTCTGATTCCTTATCACAGAGTTAGGCATGTATCGGTAAGAAAGTGCCTCATTGGAGTTCTCTGTTTTTTCTTGGTTATAGATAGCCGATTGGTAACGAATAGCTCCCATTACAGTGGCTTCCACCTTAGGAGTAATCCTATATGTGAGTTGTGCTTGTAGACGTAGCGTAGCTATATCTGTATCCATATAAGCATTATCTATCTCATTGAAGATATTAAAAGGTGAATAGTTTCGTGTGTAATAAGCCTTAGGGTCTAAAGCACGAGAGGTATAAAGGGCATACTTATAAAGAGAGCCTGTAGAGGTAATATAAGGAGAAGTCTCATCACGATAGGAAAGGTCGCTAATAACATTAAGCGTGAATTTGGAAGAAAGATTGTAATTAGCATTAAGGTTTCCTGAATACTGAGCGAGCTTGCTACCCTTAGTCCAACCTGGATCAGAAAGTACACTGATAGAAGTATAATAAGTAGATTTCTCGCTTCCTGAAGAGAAAGACAAGGTATGGTTCTGCATCACACTGGTTTGGAAAAGTTCCTTGAACCAGTTGGTATTTCGTCTTTCAGCAGCTTGCAGATAAGCTAAGCGCCCAGCAGAAGTATTTGGCACTATCGCATTTCCGTTGGCATCAAGTGTCTTGTGTAGTTCGTGCATCTTACCTATCACCCCTTTGGTTTGTAGGCTGGACATACTTTCCGCCTTAAAGTGCCCCCCACGGATAAGTTCTTGCATTACCGACATGTGATCTTGAGAGTTCATAATATTGTACTCATTGTAAGTAGGAATGAGTCGGTAAGTGGATTCGTTAGTATAGGTAATACTACTAGAACCTGCTGTACCTTTTTTGGTAACCACTTCTACTACCCCAGCGATAGCACGTGGCCCATAGGAAGCAGTGGCAGAAGCATCAGTAATTACTTTAAAACTCTCGATACTTTCGGCTGTAAGCCCTGGTATAGCAGAAGCGATAAGCATCTTAGCATCATCAGATACTAGATCCTCTGGTTTGAGGTCTATATCATCCTGAAGAGGTACTCCATTGAGCACCCAAAGGGGTTTTGCTTCCTTAGCAATGGAAGTTTGCCCACGAGTAATGGTATTCATAGGTGCTTTTTGTTCTTCCTTCCCAGCGGCTACCTCTCCTTCACGAAGTAGGGTAACATCTACAATAAGGGAAGTAGGAGCTATCTCCTGCGGTTGCATCCCTTGCAAAGCAAAGACTAAAATTTTTCCCTTAGTAATTTCAATGGAATATTTACCATCAAAATCAGTATAGGTACTCTGTGAGGTGTCTTTCACACTGACCTGTACTCCTGCCAGTGGTTTGGATTGGGAGTCCTTTACCAATCCAGAAATTTTCATCTCCTCTTGCGCAAAGGAGATATGCCATACCCCAAAAAGGAGTAAGAACATAAACAGAAATCTGAATTTCACTGTATTCATCTTTATATACTTAAAATAGATTTTTTCTATTAAATGATCTTTTCTTAACACTCGCAAAACATATAAGAATACTGCATCTTCCTACGAGTTTTTAATGAATACCTATTTTATAAATAAGGGACGCAAATTTACGAATTATAAATGACATATCCTACAATAATTTGTTAATTATCAAATGAGCCAACGAGTTAATTGACTCATTGGCTCATTAGAATATTTTCTTTAGTAGGGAAGTCACCTTATCTAAGAGCTTATTTTTATAAGGCGCATCCAAGTACCATTGTTGGAACTCTGGGTTCTTGTAACCACGAAGTAGACTCACCTCTACTATTAGCTGATGGTTTTTGTAATTGCTGATATTGTAATAAAAGTCTATACTCTCATCAAAGAATTGTATAGCCGAAAGGGTCATCATGCGTTCCAAGCATTCCTCGGTAATTTCAGGTTTTCCGTGTTTTTTATTACACTGATTAAAGCAGTCTATATTCTCATGTGCGAGATACTTTTTAGCCTTCTCGTCCAATGTCGGCAGACTGACCAATATATTATTAGCCGTTTCCAATAGCTGCTGTAGTGTATAGGCATAGTTGTCCAAAATGATTTCCACTTTGCGCCCCTTATAGGCCACAGCGATTTCATAAGAATCAGGTAGCACCTCATTCTTTTTTAAGTCATTAAGATGTAGTGATTTCATTGAGTTTTTTTAGTTTATATGATTCAATAAGAGTTACCTCCCTTTTATGGGGCAAAGATACGAATTAAAAACCAAATAATTCTGTATTTTTTCAAAAATTTGAAATACCTAATGAGTTAAAAAATATTAACTATTCACATCCAATATCTTACATATGTTAATAAAAAGTTAAATATGAAATATTTATTTTTTGTTTGGCGATTATTTAATTTATTTTTTTTACATTTGCCTTGTAATTTAGAACCTTTTAAAATTAGAAATCTTATGGACAAATTTGAAGAAAAACAACCTAACGGAGAAAGCAAATTCATTCGCATTCTCAGTATTTTAGCCGCTGTTATGGCAGTAGCCATGTATGTAGCCTATATTGACCAAATTCAAAAGACATGGGGTGATGCCACAGGGCCTTGGTTACAACCTTTTGTAGCAGGAATCAACTGTAGCTTGTGGGTAGCTTATGGTTTCTTAAAACGAGACAGAGACTATCCTATTGTATTTGCCAACCTTCCTGGTATCATACTTGGTTTCATAGCAGCCTACTCAGCAGCATTCTAACCACGATTAATGAATTAATGCCAGCAGTGATTATCATTATTGGCATTATCATTGATTTCTATACTAATTTATTTCACTATCAGAAAACGTTATAATTGATATAGAAAAAAAAGATAGAAAAATCTTTACTTTGCTATGATGAAGTCGTACCTTTGCAGTGTTGAATTTAAAACCTTTAAAATATGAGTTTAAACAGTTTAGGCCTTAACAAGGCACAAGTAGAGAAAGAAATTGCATCACTTAACATTTTGCTTTCTAATTACCAAACCTATTATCAGAACTTACGTGGTGTGCACTGGAATATTAAGGGAAAACGTTTTTTTGAACTCCATGTGAAGTTTGAAGAGCTTTACAATGCAGCTCAAGAACAAGTGGATCAAATCGCTGAACGTATCTTAACCCTTGGCGGTGTTCCTTTCAACACCTTGGCAAGTTATGTAAAACACGCTACTATTCCTGTAGGAGAAAACGTAACTGATGACGACAAAGCGGTTCGCCTTGTAATAGACAGTATCGTGGCTTTACTTCCTTTGGAAAGAGAACTACTTACCTTCTCTGATGAAATCAACGACGAGGGTACCAACACCCTTATCAGTGACTTTATAGTAGAACAAGAGAAAAACCTCTGGATGCTTAAGTCTTATCTTAACGAAGCTATCTAATCTGCTTTAAGAAAAAATAAGTCTGTCAAAAAGAGCTGCCCTTTTAGGGCAGTCCTTTTTGTTTTTTATAGCTTCTACAATTACAGTCATGGAGCAAATAGTAATCCCCCCTTCTGTCTCATTTGAAGCATTTGGTTTATTTTATTTCCTTTTAATACACTCATAGTTTATTTACTGTCTTCAAACTCAACCACAAAGATATAAATAATTTAAGTTTCGCAAGTCATTTTTAGGTTATAATTAGATTTATAATTGATTAATAATCAATATATTGCAAAGAAAACCTCCCCCTTGCCCCCTCCGAGAGGGGGAATAAATTCGTTGAAAAAGATAAAAATTGTCTATCAATCTGGAAAATGTCCTTTCTATAACTCCTTGAGAATCATAAACTATCTCATTCCCCCTTTGGAGGGGAAAGCCAGCGAGTGCTCACAGCTGGGTATGTGAGGGATTGAATATCAATAAGTTACAGAACTTTCAAAACTTAAATAAATAATTTTTCTTGTAAAAAACCCTTAGATTCATTTTCTTCTAAAACGACACAAATACCCCTCCTGTGAAAACGGTATACCCTTTTCGAATTGGGACTATAGGCTTGGTATGGTAAAGATATTGGTAGGAGAACCAGACCCCGAAGTGCTCCGTAACCTTATGACGAAGATCTAAAGCTAATGCCCAACGTGGATTGACAATATTGCTATCTAGACGATTGTGCATATAGGCACTGGCGATAAACAACCATTTCTCGGTGAGTTGGAACTTAAAGCCTGTATGTAGTTGCGACTTGACACTCCTTTGGTACTTATTCCCCTCAAAAGTATGAGGAAGCGGTACCCCATTGTAGTTCCACTGTTCATATTCACCAAAGAAGCCAAGTCCCATCAGCCAAATAAAGTGCTCTGTATGAACTAAATGAAATCGAGATTGTAGTCCTGCGGCTAATTTCAATTCCAATCCTCTGGAAGGTGTCCATACGGATTCCGCAAAAGGATAGATCTCTATCTCCCTATGAATCATATACCGATATTCCCCATGTAGGAAACCATTGTTGACTGAGGTATTTTCCCCTGAACGAATCATCTCCACTTGGTTAAAGAAAGTCAAGGCATGCTTCTTCTTGA